>NZ_VCHT01000004.1:0-395966 GCF_005862215.1 Rhizobium sp. MHM7A | reverse complement strand
TTCATGGCGCATTTGCGTGAATGCGGCTGATCCCCTACCCTTCAAACGCCCATGTTGCACTTGGTGTAGATTCTCCACGGCTATTTAGCAATGCGACAGTTGGGCCACTTAGAGATGCGACAGTCTCGCCTCTCGACGTTCTGGTAAATGGCGTGCGGACTGAAATTCGATCGTACTCGGTTTCCCAATTGTCGCTGGTCGATTTAGCGTTGCCTTAAAGAAACTGTGCAAGGATGAGTTCTATCATCCACACCGGCGATCTGATGAAATTTCGAAGAGGTCCAAAGATATTGCGCAACCGCGCGGGCTCCCTAACCAGCCACGTGAGCGCCTTCGCTCCGGCGATATTTGCGGCCATTATTGCAGTCATCGTCGTCTGGATGGCGACGAACTGGCGGCTGGAGCGCGCTCTGGCGAACGAACGCTCGATTGTCGCCGGTGAGCTCGCCACCATATCATCTCGGCTGCAGACGAACCTCAACAGCAATGTGAAACTGCTGCAAGGCCTGGCGGCGGGCATCGCGGTCGATCCCGCGATGGGTCAAAACGAATTTTCCAAGCTCGCAGCACAGATCCTGCAGCCCGATTCACAATTGCGAAGCTTCGCTGCTGCGCCGGACATGGTGGTCAGGTGGGTTTATCCGGAAAAAGGAAATCAAAGAGCGATCGGGCTCGACTACCGGAAGAACGAGAAGCAACGAGCTGCCGCGATGCTGGCGCGTAACACCCACAATATCGTTTTGACTGGCCCAGTGGAGCTTGTCCAGGGCGGAACGGCTTTCGTGGTCAGGTGCCCTGTCTATATCAACGACGGAAACAGCCAGATCTTTTGGGGCCTGCTCTCGGGAATCATAGACATTCCGAGGCTCTACGGCGACAGCGGTCTCGCTTCAACCGATCTTGAGATTGCCATCGGCACTGTACCGGAGCCGACTTCGTCCAATCAGGTTTTTCTCGGGCGCCTGGAGACCTTTCAGAGGCAGCCGGTCGTGGCAAATGTGGATATGACCTACGGCCGATGGACCCTCGCCGCGCGTCCGAAGCACGGATGGGGCCAAGGAAACGGAATCGGTGCCTTCGAGCTCTATGCGAGCCTGTTGGCTTTCTGTGTCGTTGCACCCATCGTCTGGGTCGGGTTCCTGACCAGATCGCGCCAAAGAACCATCGAAAAGCTTCGCCTGCACAAGAAGAAGCTGGTTCGCGCGCGGCAACGGCTGGAATACCTGTCGCTGCACGACGCGCTGACGGGACTTCCCAATCGGCGGTTCGTCGACCAGATGATCTCGCAACCGCCGCGACCCGCTCCGGAAGATTGCTTGATCCTCATTCATATCGACCTTGACCGATTCAAGGAGATCAACGACACCAAGGGGCATGCCGGAGGCGACGTCGTCCTGCAAACAACGGCTTCGCGGCTCGTCGATCTGACCGGTCCAAACGATGTCGCGGCCAGGATCGGTGGCGACGAGTTCATCTTCGCCAGCTGGAGCGCCAATCCCGGGCCTAAAGCAAGCGAGTTGGCCGAACAGATTGTCGATACGCTCCAGCGGCCCGTCTTCATCGATGAAGCAGCATATGTGGTCGGCGCAAGCGTCGGTGTCGCCTGGGAGGCTGAACCTGCTCGGCGGGACCTCGGCCAATTGCTTCTGAATGCCGATCTGGCTCTGTACGAGGCGAAAAAGGCGGGTCGCGGCCGCGCGGCCGTTTTCACCGAAGAGCTTCGCAGCGCCGCAATACGTTCGAAAGATTTGGCGAATGAGTTCAACCAAGCGCTCGAACGCGATGAACTCGTTGCATTCTTTCAGCCGCAGTTCGATGCCAATACCTTGGCGATCGCAGGGGTCGAAGCCCTCGCCCGCTGGGATCATCCGCAAAGAGGTCTGCTCGGCCCGAGCGCGTTTCTTGATGCGGCGGAAAGGCTCGGGCGTAGCGGAGACATGGATAGGCTGATCCTTCACAAGGCGCTGTTCGAGCTGACGAGATGGGACAGCTTGGGAATACAAATCCCAAGAGTCTCGGTCAATATTTCAGCGCGCCGACTGGCGCAGGCAAGTCTGCTTGCCGAGCTTACTGAGCTTCGCGCAGCGAGGGGCCGCTTGTGTTTCGAGCTGCTTGAAACGATCTCGTTCGACGAGCTTCAGCCGGCTATGAACGAGGTGATTCCTGCAATCAAGGCGCTCGGCATCGAAATCGAAATCGATGATTTCGGCACGGAACATGCCAGTATCGTCAGCTTGCTTCGATTTGAGCCCCGAAGGCTCAAGATCGATCGAGAGATTGTGAAACCGATTATCGCCTCTCCTTCTCAACGCCGTCTGGTTTCCTCGATTATCGAAATCGGCCGGTCACAGAACATCGACATCGTTGCCGAAGGCGTGGAGACGATGGAGCACGCGAAGATCCTCAAAGATCTCGGTTGCCATCTGTTGCAAGGTTACGCTCTGGCACAGCCAATGACCTCGGAGCAGTTGATCGAATTTTGCCGTCGGACGGATAAAGGAACGGCAGAGGCTGGGAGATAAGGTGGGCCGCCGGCTGTTTGTGCTTGCGGGTCTTCGTCGTCAGGTTCATCCTATCTCTATTGTGAAGCCCGCCGGCTGCGGCTGCCATGGCCGTTGCACATCGGGTTGGTGAGATGCCTGCGATGGAATGCGCCGGCTGCGGTTTCGATATTCAGAGTGGTTTTGCTTTCTGTCCGCGATGCGGCGCAAGGCAACCCCTCTCCTGCGCCGCCTGCGGCTACCCGTGTCAGGCGGATTTCGCCTTCTGCCCGAAGTGCGGCGCATCGATCTCAAGCAAAGCCCAGCCCGCCGCGAAGCCAGCCTCCGCGGCAATACCGACTCAATCCGATGGTGATGCCGATCGACGGCCGGTGACGGTGCTCTTTGCCGATCTTTGCGGCTTTACGACACTGAGCGAGCAAATTGACCCCGAAACCATGCGGGTGCTGCAGAACGAATTGTTCGAAGAAATGACCCGGGCGGTGGAAGCCTATGGCGGCTTCGTCGACAAATTCGTCGGCGATGCACTCCTGGCGCTGTTCGGTGCGCCGGTCGCCCACGAGGACGATCCGGTGCGGGCACTTGGCGCCGCACTTGATATGATAGACCGGGCCACCGCCGTCGGCACACGCTGGCAGTCGCGCGCCGGCGTGCCGCTTCGCCTGCATATCGGCATCAATAGCGGCCCTGTCGTCACCGGCGGCTTCGGCGCCGCCAGTACAAAATCCTATTCCGTGACCGGCGACACGGTGAACACCGCCCAACGCCTGCAATCAATGGCCGGCGAGAACGATATCCTCGTCGGTCCGCTGACCTATCGCCTCACCCGCCACGCCTTTGCCTTCGACAATCTTGGCGCGCAGACCTTGCGCGGCAAGAGTGGAAACGTGCTCGTACATCGGCTAACCGGGCTGCTCGAAGCGCCGCATAAGGCGCGCGGGCTCGAAAGTTTCGGACTTCACGCGCCGATGGTCGGACGGGACGCGGAATTGTCGCGCCTGCTGACCTGCCTTGATCTTGCCTGTGGCGGCGCCGCCCAGCTTGTCCGCCTGATCGGCGAAGCGGGAATCGGCAAGTCGCGTCTGGCCAGCGAATTCGTCGGAGTCGCCGCCAATGTGGACCGTTTCCCCGGCCTTGCCATCCGCAAGGCCACCTGCTCTCCCCTCGGCGAACAGTCCTACGGCACACTTGCTGCGGTCGTGCGGAGCGCCTACGGCATCGGCGAGCGCGACGATCCAGACAGGATACGACAACTTCTGACGACTGGATTCCGTTCGCTCGATCTCAGGCCTGACGATGTCGAGGCGCTTTTGCCGTTCTTCCTGCATGTCCTCGGCCTTGGCGATCCCGATGGCGCGCTACGGCATATCGAACCGGAACAGTTGCGGCGCCAGATCTTCCATGCGGTCCGGACGGTTTTCGAGCGGCGGCTGGCGCAAGGCCCGCTCCTGCTTGTCATCGAGGATCTCCACTGGGCAGACTCCGCTTCGCTGGAGGTGCTCCGCTTCATGATGGACCGGCTGGAGCGCAGCCGGCTAATGCTGCTTGCCATCTATCGGCCGACGTCACAGACCGACCCGCTGAACTCCAATCGCGTCAGCGTCACCGTGCAGCGTCTCGGCCCCCTCCTCGCTGCCGATGGGCAGAAGCTGCTCGCCGCCTTTTTTGGCGAGGGTCAAGGCAAGTTGCCGGTGCCGATGCGCAAGCGCATCCTCGAGCGTGCCGGCGGCAATCCGCTTTTCATTGAGGAAATCCTGCGCGGACTGATCGACATGGGCACGCTGCATCATGACGGCCAGCGCTGGCATGTTGCGGCCGAAGACACCGATGTCGATATACCCGTCAACCTGCAAGCCCTGTTGCTTGCGCGCGTCGACCGCTTGCCCCAGGAGATCAGGCGTTTGGCGCAGGAGGCGGCCGTCGTCGGGCCGAAGTTCGACACCGCCCTGCTCCGCACGGTCGCGACCGATCCTGCCGCCGTCGATGCGGCGCTGGACTATCTCTGCGATGCCAACATCATCGAGGAACTGCGCGGACCGGATGCCGTGATATCGCCGGGTTATCGCTTCAGCCAGACGCTGATGCACGACGTCATCTACCATAATCTTCTGCTGCAAAGGCGCATGGAGCTTCATCGACGGATCGGCCAGGCGCTGGAACACCAATATGGCGTGGCGCCGGATCGAGCAGAGCATATGGCGCAGCTTGGCCATCATTTCAGCCTGACCACCGAAAGGGCCAAGGGCGCCAGCTATCTGATGGCGGCGGGCGATATGGCGCGCAAGACTTACGCCAATGACGATGCCATGCGTCTCTATCGTCAGGCGCTTGCGGCCTTCGCCAACGAGCCACAGGTGACGCCGGAGCAATCGGCCGTACTGGAGCGCCTCGGTGATCTCTGCGGTCCCGCCGGCCGGCGCGACACCGCCTTGAACTACTATCAGCAAGCGCTTGCGGCCCATCGCGAGAAAGACGATCGGATCGCCGCTGCAAGGATCTTGCGCAAGATGGGCCGCCTCCATCTCGATGCGGGGCGCCGCGATCAGGCGGAGGTCCATTGCGCAGAAGCCGAAGCGATGATCGCCGCGATCGATGCGCCAGTCGAACATGCCCATCTCCTGCAGGAACGCGGCCACCTCGCCTTCCGCATGGGCGACCACGCCGCCGCCGCCGAGTGGGCGACACAGGCGCTGCAATGCCTGCAATCGCTGCCGGTCGACGGAACGACGGAGGCCGGGCGGGAGGCAGCGCGGGCGATGGCCGAGGCGCTGAACACCAAGGGGGCAGCGCTTGCGCGGCTCGGACGCCGCCGCGATGCCGTGCAGGAAGTAGAGCGCAGCCTCTCAGTCGCCGAAAAGGCCGATCTGCAAAGCGCCGCCTGCCGCGCCTATTCCAATCTCGGGGTTCTCTACACGATCGTCGATCCGGCCAATGCCATAAAGATCTGCCGGCGCGGATTGGAGGTTGCCACGCGTATCGGCGATCTCGGATTTCAAGCGCGTCTTCTCGCCAATCTCGCGGTCTCGTGCTGCACCTTCACCGATCGCTGCGGCGCCGAGGGGGTGCCGGCGGCGGAAAGGGCTGTGGAAATCGACCGGGCGCTCGATCAGCGCGACCATCTCTCCGTGCCGCTGATCGTGCTCGGGCAGATACATCAATGCCATGGGCAGCCGAAGCTAGCTCGTAAGTATTACGAGGAAGCCCTTGAGGTTGCGGAGGAAATTGACGAGCCGCAACTGCTCTTTCCGTGCTATGATGGCTTAGCGACACTGAGCCTTGAACACGACCACATGGATGAAGCGGAACGGTATTTCGCGCTGGCGCAGGACGTATGCATCCGCCACAAGCTAGACCCAGGCACATTCGTCGTCTTGCCGTTTCTCGACTAAAGGCTCAGCGTCTCATTGGTCGCTCTGCATCAATTAGGCTAAACATTCAGAGACATAAAGGGAGAAGCTAACAATGCAGGAGAACCACGCCGATAGACCATTACAGCCTGGAGATCGCGCGCCCAACGTGGTGCTGGATGCGATTACCCGCCATGGCAAGATCGCCATCGATGATTTTCGCGGTCAGAAGCCGGTTCTCGTTGGCTTGTTTCGCGGCCTCCACTGCCCCTTCTGCCGCCGGCAGATCGCCGCCATGGCCGAACTCACCGATGCGTTGCAGGAGAAAGGCATCGACAGCCTGACGGTCGTCAATACGCCGATCGAACGAGCGCGCCTCTATTTCCGCTACCATCCGCTTCCCAATTTGCTGGCGGCATCCGACCCCGAGCGGGTATCGCACAGAGCCTTCGGTCTGCCCAATATCGAGTTCACCGAGTCCGAGAACGAATGGCCTTACAAGGTCAGCATGAGCACGATGTCGTCAATGCGGATCGACATGCCGGGCGAGCTGCCAGAGCCTATGGATGTGATGGCGGCGGTGGAATATCTCGACAAGGCCGATGGTTATGAATTCACCGAGGATGACACGCGGATGATCGCCACGGGCCATGGCCAGCTTGTCGGCGAATTCCTGCTCGACCGCGATGGCGTCGTGCGCTGGTGTTTCACCGAAGTGGAGGAAGGTGGCCGAAATCTCTTCGGCGGTCCCGCCCCTCGCGATGTGATGTCAGCCGCGGCGAACGTGGCTATTTGAACCGGACGCCAAGTCATCAGGAGATGCGACGCGAAGCCAGCCACTTGTGAAACGCCCGCAACCTCCTGCCGGCGCAGCGCCTTGGCTGCAGCAACGATGTAATAGGCCCACTTTACCGGCCGGCGGATATCCGGCAACAGATGAGCCAGCCTGCCGCCGTCGAGTTCCTGGGCCACGAGCGCCTTCCGAACGAGGGCGACGCCCCTCGCCGCGAACGCCGCCTGGATCACGGCGGCGGTAGAATTGATCTTCAATTCGCGATCTCGTGGAGGCTGGTTTGCGCCGGATCTCGCCAGCCATTCCGCCCAAGTCGGAAAGTCCCGCCGGGATGTGGCGTGCCGTCATGAATCAGCGTCTGTTCGACAATCCATGCGGCGGTTACGTCTCGATCGCCCGGCAGCAGCTGATCGTGACAAACCGCGTTGATCTCCTCGCTCATCATGAATGTCGGCTTCACGCCTTCCAGGAGCCCGGACCGCAGCGCATCCGATATCGGCCTTACCCTGTCGCAATATAGGCAGACTGGCCTCAAATCATTCAAGCCGAAAGCCACGGCTTGTCGGCCAGTCACCGCTGCGGCGGTCTATTCCGGAAGGCCTGCCTTGCGGTAGCCGTCCATGAAATGGTCAAGGGTCTGGGCGTCGCGAAATGGTTCGGTCGCCGCCCAGTGGCGGCTGGAAAAGCCAGGGTTGGCGACAAGGAAGAGTTTTGTCTCCACCCGCGCCTCGTCGAGCCGGCCGAGCTGCGCCAGGCTTGCCGCCAGGAAACGACGGGAGCTTGTTCGATAGGTTTCGTCGTGACGCAGCGTCTCGACAGCGGCCTCATATTGCCCGGCTGCATATTGCGCCTGTCCAAGCGCCAGATAATACCAGCTTGCAGGAAAGGGATTCAGCCGGAAAGCCTTGCGAGCATGCTCGAGACCTTCCTCAATCCGCCCGGCCAGGACCGTGACGTCGGATAATGCGGCAAATGTATCCGCTTCGTTCGGGTCGAGTTCGATTGCCTTGGCGAATTGCGCATCCGCCTCATCGAAATCGCGTGCGTAAGCAAGCAGATAGGCGAGGACCCAACGGCAGCCGGCATCGTTGGGATCGATCGAGACGGCCTTTCGAGCCAGTTCCAGAGCAGCGTCGCGATCCAATTCCGTCGGTCCGCCGCTATGAACCCATCCCATCCAGTGGTTCATGGCAAGCCAGCGATAGGCCTCGGCATAGTCAGGGTCGAGGGTGACGGCGCGCGTCAGCATCAGATGCGCTTCCTCAGCCGCCTGCGGGGCATCGTCCATGAGCTTGCGCGCCCGCACACAAAGGTCGTAGGCATCGAGGCTCTTCGGCCGATTTCGCGGCGGCGGTGCGCGCAGTCGGCCGAGCAGCGCCTCGACGATCCTTGTCGTCACCTCGTCCTGAACGGCGAAGATATCATCCAGGCCGCGATCGAAGCGTTCCGCCCAGAGGTGATCCCCGCTTACCGCGTCGATCAGCTTGGCGTTGATGCGCACGCGCCCGGCGGCACGTCTCGCACTGCCCTCCAACAGGTAGCGCACACCGAGCTCGTCGGCGATACCTCGGACCTCGATCGCCTTGCCCTTATAGGCAAAGACCGAGTTGCGGGCGATGACGAACAGACCGGGCATTCTGGAGAGGTCGGTGATCAGGTCTTCCGTCAACCCGTCCACGAAGGACTCCTGTTCGCGATCGTTGTCGATATTCAGGAAAGGCAGCACAGCGATCGACGGCTTGTCAGGCAGCGGCAAGGTTTTTCGCTTCAAGCCGCTGAGCCGATGCACCGCTCCAGTGAAGCGGTAGCCGATGCGCGGAACCGTTGCGATCCATTCACCGCCGCCGGTGGACGGGCCGAGCAGCTTGCGCAGCTGCGCGATCTGGACGGTGAGGTTGCCTTCCTCGACCGCCATGCCCGGCCAGGCCGCGTCCATCAGTTCGGTCTTGGCAAGGATTTCGCCTGTTCGCCCGACGAGCGCCGCGAGCAGCTTCAGCCCGCGGTGGCTAATGGCGATGGGATCATCGTTCCGAAGGAGCGTTCCCGCATCCGGATCAAGCACGAACGGACCAAAGGCAAAGCGCAATCCCTGCATGATGCGGATCTATAGTCCGTTTGGAAGTTTTTGAGAACGTTTTGGCTAGGCTTAATTACGGCGCTCCCCCGATTCCGCAGAATTCCCCACTTCAGCTCATGGGCCGGCCGTCCCGACTGAAGAGGAGATCTGCATGACCGCCGCAAGCACGACATCACCGCGCGAGGATCGGATTCCATGGGCGGCGATGATAGGCATTATAGCGACGGTGACAGTGTTTGCCGTGGCGCAGGGGCTGACCTATCCACTGCTGAGCTTCGTCCTGGAGCGGCAGGGACTGACATCAGGTCTGATCGGCCTCTCGGCAGCGATGACGCCATTGGGTTTCATCATATCGGCGCCGCTCATTCCGGCGCTGTCGCGACAGCTAGGCGGATCGCGGCTTGCAGTACTCTGTTCGATCCTGGCCGCCCTTACCCTGGTTGCGATCGCCTGGACCCAGCACGTCTTGGCCTGGATGCCGCTGCGCTTCCTGCTCGGCTTCTTTGCCAATCCGCTGTACGTGATCAGCGAAACCTGGCTGATCACGATCACGCCGGCGTCGCGCCGCGGCCGCATCATGGGCCTCTATTCATCGTTTCGGCTGGTTTCGCCGTCGGCCCACTATCCCTTGGCCTCGCCGGTACCGAAGGCTGGCCGCCCTTCATGATTGGTGTGACGGCCCTCCTTGCCTGCGGCCTGATCGTGCTTGCCGTGGCCCCACGCCTGCCTGACATGCCTGTTGAAGGTGAGGCAACGTCGGTCGGCGGTTTTTTCCGGCTGGCGCCGCTGCTGCTGTTTGCGGTTTTCACGGCCGCCGCCTTCGAGCAGATCCTGCTTTCCCTGTTCGCCGTCTACGGAGCGGCACTCGGCAGCGCCGAGGGGCGCATTGCTTCGCTCATCACCTGTTTCGTCGCCGGCAATGCCGTGCTGCAGATCCTGCTGGGGCGAGCGGCCGAGCGGTTCGGCGCGACTCTGACCATGTTGTTCTGTGTGCTGGCTTGCCTCAGCGGCTGCCTGCCGCTGGCGTTCATCTTCGACACCTGGCTCGTCTGGCCGCTGGTTTTCGTCTGGGGCGGCGTATCCTTCGGGCTCTACACCACGTCACTGATTCAGCTCGGCGAGCGCTTCACTGGCCAGACCCTGATCGCCGGCAATGCAGCCTTCGCCTTCGCCTGGGGCACCGGCGGCATCGCGGGCTCACCCGCGGCCGGACTGGCAATGCAGCTGATCGGGCATCAGGGCCTGCCATTATCCCTCGGCCTGCTCAGCAGTGTCCTGGCGGTGCTTCTGTGGACTGAGAAACGGCGCGGCTGATTGAACAGCCGCGCGTCAATTCAACGCTTTCGCCGCCGGTGATCCCCTGACCCTGAAATCGCACTTCCCGGATATATATAACACGTTATATAACGTGCTATCCAACTGGAGGTCGGCATGGTCGAGGATGTGGTTCGAACGCTCGGCTTTTTGTGCCTTGGCAGCCGGCTCCGGCGCATCGGCGAAAGATTGCAGGCCGATACGCAGCAGATCATCGACGGCGCCGGACTTGGAATTCAGGCCGGCCAATATCCATTCCTTGCCGCGATCGACCGCGGCGGACCGCTGACGATCGGCGAGCTGGCCCAGTCGGTGGGCATCACGCAACCCGGTGCGACGCGGACCATTGGCCAGCTTCTCGAACTCGGCTTCGTCGATATGCAGCCTGCGCCGGACGATCAGCGCCGCAGACTGGTGTCGCTGACCGACAAGGGGCAGGAACTCGTCGATCATTCCAAGACGACGATCTGGCCGCGCGTCGCGGCTGCGGTTGCGGACCTCTGCGGCGATCTCGACGGGCCGATCCTCGAGCAATTGGCAGCAATCGAGGATGGGCTTGCGGCGGCGCCGCTCATTCACCGGAGAACGGTTGCTGCGTCGCGCGTCCCTTCAGACGGACAGCAGGAGGAAGGACGATGAATCATGTGCTCGACCGGCCGATCTGGAGCGCTCTGCAGAGCGCGCATGCCGATCTCGCCGAAGGCGGTAAATGCGCGCGCCGGTATCCGCCGTCGATCGTTCCCTTCGCGGCCTCCGCCGACGATAGCCCGGAAAGCCTCGACGCTCTGGAAAATCTACCCTCCGGCGAAGAGAGCATGTTTCTCGTCGAGGCTGGACCGATCGCTGTTCCATCAGGTCTTGTCGTCATCGCGGAGGCCTCGGTAACCCAGATGGTCGCCGAGCGACCTCACGAGAAAATTACGGATCGCCGCATCCAGCCGCTGACGGAAGCTGATGCCGCCGACATGCTTGATCTGGCGACCTTGACCAGGCCCGGGCCGTTCACTCTGCGTGCCCAGAGCCTTGGCCGCTTTTGGGGGATAAGGCATGAAGGCCGCCTCGTGGCCATGGCCGGTCAGCGTATGCGGCAGACGGGCTTTATCGAGCTCAGCGGGCTTTGTACCCATCCCGATTTCCAGGGGCGCGGCCTCGGCACCCTGCTCTTCCGTTTCGTTGCTGGACAAATCGCATCCGTCGGCGACCGGGCCTATCTGCATGCCTACGCAGCGAACACATCCGCCATTTCGCTCTACAAGGCGCAGGGCTTCGTGGTCCGGTCGGAGATGAACATGCGCGTGGTCAAACGTCGTCCATGACCGACGCCCTCCCCGCTCCCGCGGCGAAGTGTCAGATCAATGTCATCGAAACCCCTTAAAGCGCCGCAATGAATTTGATTGATGCGAGGCGCTTTCGATGGCGACATTGCAGCAGGTCGCATTCCGGGCAGGATGTTCGCTGGCGACCGCAAGCAGGGTTCTCAACCGCAACGGGCCAGCCAGCGATTTGATGGTGCGAAGGGTGCGCCGCGCTGCCGCGGAGCTCGGCTATCACGCCGCCGGGCGGTTCGGACGCAGGCCTGTGGTCGGCGTTTTAATCCCGAGCATCACCAATCCGGTGTTTGCCTCGTCGCTGGCAAGCATCCAGAATCGCATGCTGGTAGCCGGCCATGGCGTGTTGATCGCACAGTCGAACTACGATCCGGCGCTCGAGGCCGATGCCGTTGCCGCACTTCTGAACGACCGGCCGACTGGGCTCATCCTCACCGTCTGCGACCCGTCGACGAGCGAAGCGCTGCTCGCCAGGCTGCCACCGACCGTGCTTCTCAACAATCTGCCGACGGCGCAGTTTCCGGCCGCCGTAACCGCCGACAATCGTGGTGCCGGCCGCAGGCTCACGACCTTCCTGATAGGCATGGGCCACCGCCACATTCTCTTTCTCTCCGGCAATTTCGCCGCCTCCGACCGCGCCCGTCTTCGCTACCAGGGCTATCTCGACGCCATGGCCGAGAACGGCCTGACACCGCCTGATGCGATCCAGATCTCCTTCGTCGGCGACTATGACCAGCTCGATCTCAGCACGGCGATGAATTCGCTTTCGCCGACAGCGATCATCGCCTCCAACGATCTGCTTGCCCTCGGCGTCATCGGCGCACTGAAGCGCGAAGGGCTTTCGGTGCCTGGAGATGTTTCGGTCGCCGGCTTCGACGGCATCGCCATCGGCCGGCTGATCGATCCGCCGCTGACAACCATAGAAATGCCGGATGCCAGCATGGGGGCGACGGCCGCCTCGCTGCTGCTCGACATGGCGGAAAACGCCGCCCCTGCCCGCCATCTCGATGTCGCCTATACGCTTCGCCGCGGCGGCACGGTGCGTGCCATCTGAAGCCCGGCAAAACAAAAGGGCCGCCGCGCGCTCGGCATGGCGGCCCCTGCCATTCGGAAGAGGACTATCAGCTGCGCGGCAGCATGCCCTCGACGTCGGCGGCCGCGTCGTCGAGCGCTTCCTTCGGTTCAGCCGACTGATCGACGATGCGCGAGAGGTTGTCGACGATCGTCTGCGTGACCTTGACGCCATTCGAGCCGGGGAAGGCATACCAGGGGATCATCACCGGCATCTGGCTGAGGCCCGCCTGGAACAGCGGGTTCTGCTTGTAGAAGTCGCCGAGATATTCGGGCGACTTGGCGGCGAGCTCGTTGTTCGGCACATAGCCGGTGCCGGGGACGACGACGGAGGCGCCGTAGGGGCCGGCGGCGAATTTGGCGAACTTCCAGGCGGCATCCTGCTTGGCTGCGTCATGCGTCAGGATGACGACCGCGTTGCCGCCTGTGGGGAGACGGCCGTTCACCGGATCGATCAGCGGGATCTTGGCCGTGCGCAGATCGAACTTGTTGCCGACATTCTTGATCGTGTTGCGCAAGGCACCCGTTGTCTGGAACTCGAAACCGACTTTGCCTGCGGCAAAAGCCTGTTCACCGGCGGGCTTGGTGAAAACAGGCATTCCGCCTTCGGTGGCCATGCGATGCAGGACCTCGACGGCTTTCTGGCCCTCGGGACCGTTAAAGGCAACCTTGGTTTCGTCCTCGCTCAGCATCTTGCCGCCGGCGCCGAACAGCAGCGCGGAAAACATCCAGTCATCACCCTGCCAGCGGAAATCGATGCCATCGACGCCGTTGCCGAGCGCCTTGATCTTGCCGCCGAGCGCGATGACCTCATCCCAGGTCTTCGGCGGATTGTCCGGATCGCCGCCGGCCGCCTTCACGAGATCGGCATTGTAATACATGATCGGGTTGGAGGTCGCGAAAGCGAGACCCACCTGCTTGCCCATGACCTGGGCGAGCTTGAGGATCGTATCGGAGAAGCCCTGCTCAGCCATGTTGCCGTCCTTCTGGACGAGCGGGCCGAGGTCGACGGCGACATCGCGTTCGTCGAGCATGCGCAAGCGGTTCAGGCCGATGAAGGTGATATCGGGCATTTCGCTGGTGCCGACCTGGCGAAGGATCGTCTGGATGCCCTCTTCATAGGTTGCCGAGGGGCTGGCGAACTGGATCTTGATATCGGGGTTTTCTTCCATGAACTTCTTCGAGATCGTGTCCATCACGTCCTTGAAAAAGCCCGGCATCGGGTAATGAACCGTCAGCGTCGTCTCAGCACGCGCGGGAAGCGCGATTGCCAAGGACAGGGCCGCTGCGGCGAGAAGCTGGGTGACACGTTTCATCGCTCATTCTCCTTGATAAAAGCCGGTCAGCCTTTGAGACCGGTCATGGTGATGCCCTCGACAAAACGCTTCTGCGCAAGCAGGAAGGCGATGACGAGGGGAAGGGTAATGATGAGGGTCGCCGCCATCAGCGCGCCGTAGTCGTCGCCGGCCTCGGCGGCGCGGAAATACATCAGGCCAAGCGGCGGCGTAGCGTAGTCCTGCCGGCTGATGACAATCAGCGGCCAGTAGAGGTCGTTCCAATGGGCTACGACTGAGAAGATGGCAAAGGCGGTGACTGCCGGCCAGGCATTCGGCACGATGACACGGGCGACAATACCGAGCTCCGACATGCCGTCGAGACGCGCCGCATGAATGAGGTCGTCCGGCATGGCGCGAAAGAACTGCAGGAACATGAAGATTGCGAAGACTGAGATGGTAAAGGGTGCGACGAGAGCGGCATAGCTGTTGAGCAAGGCGGCGCGGTCGAAGGCGACATAGAGCGGCAGCGCCGTCGCATGGATCGGCACCAACAGACCGAGCATGACAAGCACCATCATGGCGCGGGCAGCAGCGAAACGCAGCTTCGCCATGGCATAGGCGCAGGGAATCGCCACCAGCACCTGAAAGACGAAGATCAGCCCGCAGACGACAACGCCGTTCCACAGGAGCTGCGCCATCGGCACGCGGCTCAAGGCCTTGGTAAAATTCTCGGCATAGGCGAGATGAGCCGGGATCAGCGACAAGGACGAGGTGAAGATATCGCTCTGCGTCTTGCCGGCCGCCGATATCATGAAGATGTAAGGCGCCAGGAAGACGATGGCCCCGAGGGAAAGCAGGCTGAGGCGGATGACCCTGCCGAGGGAAAATGCGCTCATCGTCATGTGTAATGCACCCGCCGGTCGATAACGCGGTACTGCAGGAACATCAGCACCACCAGGATGAGGAGGAAGACCACCGTCATCGCCGAGGCATAACCGACGCGCAGATAGACGAATCCCTCCTGGTAGATGGTAAAGAGCAGCACTTCCGACGCCTTGTTCGGACCGCCCTCGGTCAGGGTCTTGACCGTCTCGAAAACCTTGACCGCATTGGTGATGCTGATGGTGATGACGAAGAGGGTCGTCGGCCCGAGCATCGGCCAAGTCACCAGCAGGAAGCGGTCGAGTGACGATCTGGCGCCGTCCACTTCGGCAGCGGCGTAAAGCTCACGGGGGATCGCGGTGAGCCCAGCCAGGAAAAGCACTATGTTGAAGCCGGCAGATTGCCAGACGCCGATGATCGAAAGGCTGTAGAGCACAGTTCCGGAACTGCCGAGCCAATTCGGGCCGGACAGTCCCACAAGCGCCAGCAGCGCGTTGAGCGGGCCGATGGTCGGGTGAAACATGTATTGCCAGACGGTCGCCATGGCGACGATCAGCGAGGCGACCGGCAGAAAATAGGCGGTGCGGAAGAAACTGCGCGCCGCGGTCTCGCTTTCGATCAGCATGGCGATGCCGAGACCGAGAAGGATCGAGACGGGCGCGACGATTGCGGCATAGACCGTCGTATTCCAGAGCGACTTGCGGAATGTGCGGTCGGTGATCAGATGAGCGTAATTTTCGAAACCGATAAAGCGGAACTTGCCGTAACCGAGTTCGAAATCGGTGAAGCCGAGCAGAATGACCGCCGTGACCGGCAAAAGCACAAAGAGGAAAAGCAGCACGATCGCCGGCAGAACCAGCATCCACGCGATGCGGGCTTCGCTGCGCCTGTGCGCAACAGCGGAATCGCGGGGCACGGCCACGGAGATGACGCTAGCCATGCGCGCGCTCCCGCTGTGCTTTGTCGGCAATACTATCGTCCGGCCCGGCATCGGCAGAGCCGAGCCCGGCATCGGCAGAGCCGAGCCCGGGATCCCCCGTCGCAACAGTACCGGCCAGCCGGCTGCCGTCCTCTGCAAAGATCAGCGTACGGCCAGGCGACAAGCGAAGTCCGACCGAATCGCCGGTGACAAGGCCTGCCGCTTCAGAGGGCTGAACCTTGGCGATGACGGTCTCGCCGATCGCTTCGAGCCGGCAATGGAGGATCACTTCGGAGCCCAGGAACTCGATGCGCTCAATTCGAGCGGCAAGGCCGTCATGCCGGCTCCTGGAAAGAAAGACGAATTCGGGCCGGATGGCGAGCGTGACCGGCATCTTGCCGGTGGGTGCATCGTCGAGCATCAACCGCAGGCCACCGCAGAGGATGACGCCGTTTTCGGAAAAGGCGGGAAGCAGGTTGATACGCGGCTGGCCGATGAAGCGGGCGACTTCGATATGGGCCGGATCGTCATAGATGACCTCAGGTCTTGCGATCTGCAGCAATCGGCCGCCCATCATCACGGCCACCCGGTCGGCCATCGACAGCGCTTCCGCCTGATCATGGGTGACATAAAGCGTCGGCACGCCCGCGCGCCGATGAAGGTCGACGATTTCGCCGCGGGCATGGACGCGCAGGTTGGCGTCGAGATTGGAAAGCGGCTCGTCCATCAGGAAGACGCTCGGCTGGCGCACCATGGCGCGGGCGAGCGCCACGCGCTGGCGCTGGCCGCCCGACATCTGGCCGGGCTTCCGGTCGAGCAGATGGTCGATCTTCAGCGAGGTCGCCATATCGCGGACGTCGCGGGCGATCGCCGCGCGCGTGGCACGCTGACCTGGCAGCAACGAACCGATGAATGGCAGCCGCTGCATCTTCGACAGCCGGCGCATCGCCAGGGGCACCGCAATATTCTGCGACGCCGTCAGATGCGGATAGAGCGCGTAGGACTGAAAGACCATGGCAATGTTTCGGTCAGCCGCGGCCACGCCGGACATATCATTCCCGCCGATCAGGATCTCGCCGCGGTCGGCATGATCGAGGCCGGCCAGGACGCGCAAGAGCGTGCTCTTGCCGCAGCCGGAGGGACCCACCAGCGCGATGAATTCGCCGGCATCGACATCGAGGCTGACGCCGTTGAGGATCTGATTGCCGGCGAAGGACTTCGTGATGCCGCGAAGCGAGAGCGCGCTCATTCCACCGGTTCTCGCTGCTTGACTGCCTGGGGATAGACCTCGTGGACGACGTCGTCGAGCACATGCGCGGTCATGCCCGGCACCGCGACGATCGTGCTTTCGACCGATGTATCGAAGTCGTGGACAACGGCGCCGATCAGGCGCTCGCCTGGCATTTCCCGCTCCATCTTATCGATGATGAAGGCGGCCGATGGCCCCCATGTCAGCCGAGTATTGCCGAAGCCGCCCTGCCAGGCCCAATGGAGGTGGCCGCTTGCGAAAAGAGCCACGTCATGGGCAGCGATCAGATCGTAGAGCCGCTGGCGCTGAACCGGCCGAACGCTCCAGTAACCGGTATCGCCTTCATCGGGTGCATCCACGAACAGCGGCTTATGAGCGAAAAGCGCCACGCACCGCCCGCCCCTGTCGGCAAGCGCTCGCTCGAGCCATTCGAACTGCGCCTCCTCCTCGTCGTCCTCGTGGCCGAGAAGCAGCGCGTTCAAGCCGATGAAGCGCCAGCCGGCTGCATCCTCCAGCCAGCGATCGGCGCCGGCAAGGCTGCGCCAGCGGGTCAGCCGCTCGGCGGTGACAGGCTGGTCGGAGCCCTTGAGGTGGCCGACATCGTGATTGCCGGGAACGATCAGCATCGGGATCGATACCTGGCGCATGAGATCCATTGAGAAGACGATGTCCTCGTCCTTGTCGGCGCCGTCTACGGTGAGATCGCCGGTATGGATGATCAGATCGGCGCCGGTGTCTTCGATCCAGGTCAGAAGCGGCGCCCAGTTGCCGTTGAAATGCGGCTTGCCGGGGCTGAAATGGGTGTCCGTAATCTGAATGATTTTCATGGGGGCGCGCGTCTCCGAGACCTTGGAAGCGTGTCATGGACGCTCCCTTCTCCGGCCCTCTCTAGAAGGCTCCCATGTCAATCAGACATCTCAGGTTTTCAGCTGTTTTTCAGTTTTGTCATCAATCCGTCATGCAGACGCAAGCCGGCCCCGGGAAGGAGCCGGCCAATCTGCGGGATCGGGCGAAGATCAGTGCCGCGGCGCGTTGGCGGGAATGGAGGACACCGTCGCCGAAACGGGGTCACTTGCCGGAAAGGTGTCTTCGAGGCCTTCGTTCAGCTCCTCTTCCAGCGTCTCGCTATCGTGGGTCGAACGTGCGCTCGGCTGCCCGACGAGACCCTTGCTGCCTTCGTCGAAGTTGCCGTTGCTCAAAGCGTCGTAACGGTTGATGCTGCCGTCTGCGTCACGGCCGGGAAAGGCGGTCAGCTGAACCATCATCACCTTGGCGCGGTCGAGCGCCGTCGAGTTGTCGAGCTCGCCGTGAGAATTTTCGATTTTGACGGCAATCGACTCCCCTCCCTCGCCCAGGAATTCCACGGTGAAGAAGTTGCCGGACTGTGTCACGCGTGTATCGATCAACTGCATGAGAACCTCCTGTGTTCATGCCAGTTCAACGGTGATCAGCATCCGGAGTTCCACGACAGCGGCATTTCAATGCGGATGCATGGCGCGTCGGTTTGCATGGGCTCGACACCCAACCGGCAGTTATGGTTAATTTATTAATAATTCCGGGTTTATGATCGGAACCATGCGGGCTTTCCGAGTGTTGATGCTGCGCCGTGGAGGAACCCCCGATGATCCTGAAAATCCTTGCTCCAAAAATCGACGCCGACTGCCATGATACCGGTACCTACCCCGACGGTATATTCGTCGAAAACCGAATCGACCTTTCGTCGCGCCGTGACGGCCGCCGTCGCTCGCCGCATGAACGCGACTACGGCGCCGACAGGAAATTGGAGAACCTGCCGCTGGGCTTCGTCTAAGCAGCATGCGAAAGGCCAGAACCTTCCCTTGCCGGCCGGATAGTTCCGGCCACATTCTCGTTTGACGCCACTCGTACAGGCCGGAAGAAGCCTTTTCCCTGGATTGCCTACATCCCCATTTCATCGCCGCGCAATCCTAGCCAACGGCATGTAGCATTTCGTCAAAGGCATCAGCGACCGGCCCTTCCGCACGCCGGGCCTGGGCGAACTTCCTCACCGCTCTTCTCTTCGGCAATCGGGTCGCTCTATATCGGCACATCAGGCGAAAGGATCTTTGTCGCGGCCAGCATGCTCGCCACCGGCATCCTGCTCGCCCGCTTTTTCGAAGGCGGCGCGGCCTGGAGCTTTCTGGCCTAGGTGACTTGCATGATGATAGTTACTAATGTAGTGACATCCGCCATGCAGCGGACGAGTTTCAGCCAGTTCAAATGCCCGGCAGCGCGCGCGCTCGACAGCGTCGGCGACTGGTGGAGCATTCTGATCCTTCGCGATGCCTTCCAAGGGCTGTCGCGTTTCGACGAGTTTCAGAAAAGCCTTGGCGTGGCCCCGAACATCCTGACGCGGCGGTTGAAACATCTGACGGACCAGGGCCTGTTCGAACGGCGGCTCTACCAGCAGCGCCCCGCCCGCTATGAATATCTGCTGACCGAGAAGGGCCGCGATTTCTTCCCTGTGTTGATGGCGTTGTTTTCCTGGGGGAGCCGGCACATTCCGGAAGAGGATCTCGCCTTTCTGCTCAGCGACGCCGCTTCCGGCAAATTGCGCAAGACAGTGCTGGTCGATGCCGCAACCGGCGAAGAAGTAACGCCCGAAAACACCAGCCTGATTGCTGGCCCCGCAGCCGACGATGAGGTGCACGAGCGGATCGCCCGCATGCGTGCCTGGTATCTCGGCATCGACGCATAGAGAGGAGAATGCCATGGATCGCATCGTTGTCACCGGAATGGGACTTGTCTCGCCGCTCGGCACCGGCGTCGAGCCCGCCTGGAAACGCCTCATCGACGGCGCATCCGGTCTCAGGGTGCTGCCGGAGGATGTCGTCGGCGAGCTCTCAGCCAAGGTCGGCGGTATTGTTCCCCGCGCCGTCGAGGATGCCGAGGCTGGCTTCGACCCCGACCGTTACATCACGCCCAAGGACCAGAAGAAGATGGACCGCTTCATCCAGTTCGCCATGGCGGCGACGGAGGAAGCGGTGAAGCAGGCCGGCTGGATACCGACCGACGAAGCTGCGCGCGAACGCACCGCAACGATCATCGCCTCCGGGGTCGGCGGCTTTCCAGCGATCGCCGAAGCGGTGCGGATCGGCGAAACTCGGGGCGTGCGGCGGCTATCGCCCTTTACCGTGCCCTCCTTCCTCGTCAATCTCGCCGCCGGACAGGTCAGTATCCGTTACGGTTTCAAGGGGCCGCTCGGCGCGCCGGTGACGGCCTGTGCCGCAAGCGTCCAAGCGATCGGCGATGCGGCGCGGCTGATCCGCTCCGGCGAAGCCGATGTGGCGATCTGCGGCGGTGCCGAGGCGTGCATCGACAAGGTGAGCCTCGGCGGCTTTGCCGCCGCGCGTGCGCTTTCCACCGGCTTCAATGAAACACCGGAGCTTGCCTCGCGTCCGTTCGACACGGCGCGCGACGGTTTCGTCATGGGCGAAGGCGCCGGTATCCTGGTGATTGAAACGCTGGACTACGCGCTGGCCCGCGGGGCTACACCGCTTGCCGAACTCGTCGGCTACGGCACGGCGGCGGATGCCTACCACATGACCGCAGGCCCCGAAGATGGCGACGGCGCGCGCCGCGCGATGGAGGCGGCACTCAGGCAGGCGAAAATTCCGGCTTCACAGGTCAAGCACCTCAACGCACACGCGACGTCGACACCGGTCGGTGACAAAGGCGAGATCGCTGCGATCGGGACGGTCTTCGGCCGCGCCGGCGGCATCGCCGTCAGCGCGACGAAATCGGCGACAGGCCATCTGCTCGGGGCGGCCGGCGGTTTGGAAGCAATCTTCACCATTCTTGCGCTGCGCGACCAGATCGCGCCCCCAACCCGCAACCTTGATGAAGCCGATCCGGTCACAGAGGGCATCGATATCGTCGGCAAGACGGCGCGGCCGCTGGCGATGGATTATGCCATCACCAACGGCTTCGGCTTCGGCGGCGTCAATGCCAGCGCGCTGTTCCGGCGCTGGTCTTAAGGCGTTGCCCAGTTTTGCTGGAATTACGCCAGAAATCGCCTACACTTCGCTGCCGTCGGGGATCTTCTCCGATAGAGCCGGAGATAATCCATGCGCGCCTTCTTCGCAGTTTTCATCCTGTGTGCCGCGTCCCTCCTCTCCACCGTCTCAGCCCGCGCCGACGACCCGATCGACACGACACGGACGATGATCGAGGAGCAGATCAAGGCCTTCCTTAAAGACGATGCCGAAACAGCCTATTCCTTCGCCGCCCCCGGCATCAAGGCCATGTATCCCGACAAGAACCTGTTCTTCGCCATGGTGAAGAAGAGCTACGAACCGGTCTATCATCCCGGCAATTATGCCTTCGGCCGCAGCCAGTCGATCGACAATGGCGCGCTGATCTATCACGAGGTGCTGATATCTGGCCGCGACGGCAAGGACTGGACGGCGATCTACCAGATCACGCGCCAGCCGGACGGCACCTACAGGATCAACGGCGTACAGATCATGCCCGATGCGGACAGCAAGGGTATCTGACGCGGTGTGTCGCCGTCAGAAGCCGGCCGGTTACACGGCGACGTTGCGCTAACAATTTCGAAATCCTCCCAAGGTAATAAGAGCCACCGGAGGGTCGTTACCGTGAACACTGGCAAGCAATTTTTCACAGCTCTTGAAGCGTTGCGGGGAATTGCAGCGATCATGGTCATGTTCCTGCATACGGGTGGCACCCTTGGCCCGCTGCCGGCAAATATCAGCTATCTAGGCGTAGACTTCTTCTTTCTTCTGAGCGGCGTCGTTCTCGCAAATTCATACGAAAAGCCATTGTTGGCGGGAGAGATTTCGCCTGCAGGATTTCTCCTGCAGCGCATCATTCGGCTTTATCCGCTCTATCTTCTTTCGCTTCCGATTGGCCTTCTCAGTTATGCGCTTCAATTCGGCCTGGAGCCGCTGGCAGGCCTTCTTCCGAGGGCGCTCCTGTTCATCCCAAACCCAAATCCAGAAGGGCCGTTCCCTTTGAACGGGCCTAGCTGGTCGCTCTTCTTCGAGCTCTGGGCCGGATTGCTGTTCGCCCTTGTTCTGATCAGACTATCGTTCAGAACCGTGCTTACCATCGCCTTGGGGGCTGCCTGCATCACCACATATGGAGCATCGATCGGAGGCAATTTCGATATTGGCCACCAGCCAGGCTACTTAGGATTTGGCTTTTCGCGAGTGCTGTTCTCGTTCTCGCTCGGGATCTGCCTCTGCAGGCTACATAATGTCGGGAAACCGACTGCTGCCAATGGCAACATGACCGGCCTCCTTGTCTGTGGTTGTTTGATTCTGATCACAAACATTCCGGCCAGCGCATTCCTCGGATTCCCGTATTTCGATCTCTTCATATGCCTTGTTATTTTCCCGGCAATCGTTTGGGTTGCAATGCGCACGACGCAGACGGGCTTCATCGAAATGATATTCCGCTGGCTGGGAAGGCTTTCCTATCCGATCTATATTCTGCATGGGCCTATCTTCAGCCTGCTGGATTCGCTGCGGCGGAGGGGCTTCGACCTTCCTGCCTCTCCAGCAGCCGGGATGGTCGTCGTCATGGCAATTTTCATTGTGGCTGGCATCGCCACCGTTTGCTTCGACGAGCCCGTGCGCAAGAAGCTCAAAATGATGGTTTCGCCGAATCCACCTTCTACGGCTCCTCAATCAGCAGCCTAAACTGCGAGGAGCAAATCTGAAATGTCGCGACGCGCTTTGCCCGATTAAGCATCTCTGCAGATTGAAGTTGTGTCCGCCACCCCCCGAACGTACAGACCCTATGTCCTTCTATCGGGGTGAAACTCAATGCCTATGTCATTCAAGTGGTCGCTCGCAGCCATCATCGGCTTTGCCGCCATGTCGGGTGTTGCGCAGGCGGAATCCTTCTCAAGACTTGCACAGCAAAATTTCGCCGTCGGAAACTGACCAAGGGAAAGGCTGGTGGATACGGCTGGGTCGTTTCCAACGGCAGCAAGCGGTTTTTCTGCCGGCTGAATGCCAGCTTGGCTTACGTCAACAAGAAAGAAATGGTGGGCATTACGTCGAGCGGACGGCTTATCAAGGTGGACCGCGCGACGTTTGAGGCATCGATCGGCGGCCCTGACCCGTCAATACCGCAGTGGAGCGATCTTCAAGCTGGCCGCGTCAAGCCGGCTGATGTCGGGAGTTGTACAGCCGCTCGCTGACGAATCACCCGGGCGAAAAGCCGCAGCAAGATGCTAGCGCATCGGGCCGATGCGTTCATTCAAAGTGTTACAGCGTCCTTTGCGCGTCTGGCACGGTATGACAGCGCGGGCGATCAGACAGGGTCAAGATCGCCCCTCGCCCATTCCTCCATTGTTTCGGCCGTGAAATCGGCGAAGCGGCCCTCGGCGATCGCCTTGCGTATGCCCTGCATCAGTTCCTGGTAATAGGCGAGATTGTGCCAGGAGAGCAGCATGCCGCCCAGGGCTTCGTTGGCGCGGACGAGGTGATGCAGGTAGGCGCGCGAATAATCGCGCGAGGCCGGACAGTTCGACCGTTCGTCGAGCGGGCGCATATCTTCAGCATGGCGGGCATTGCGGATATTGACCTTACCGCGGCGGGTGAAGGCCAGGCCATGGCGGCCGGAGCGGGTCGGCATGACGCAGTCGAACATATCGATGCCGCGGGCCACGGATTTGAGGATATCGTCCGGCGTGCCGACGCCCATGAGGTAACGCGGCTTTTCCACAGGCAGCACGGGAAGCGTCTCTTTCAGCATATTCAGCATCACGTCCTGCGGCTCGCCGACCGCAAGACCGCCGACGGCATAGCCCTTGAGGTCGAGCTTGGTCAGCTCCTCGGCCGAACGGATACGCAGGGCCGGGATATCGCCGCCCTGAACGATGCCGAACATCGCCTTGCCGGGCTGCTCGCCGAAGGCGACCTTGCAGCGCTCCGCCCAGCGCAGCGACATTTCCATGGCTCGCTCGATCTCCTTCGGCTCGGCCGGCAGCGCCACGCATTCGTCGAGCTGCATCTGGATGTCGGAGCCGAGCAGCCCCTGGATCTCGATCGAGCGCTCCGGCGACATATGATGCAGGCTGCCGTCGACATGCGACTTGAAGGTGACGCCCTGCTCGTCGAGCTTGCGCAGGCCGGACAGCGACATGACCTGGAAACCGCCGGAGTCGGTCAGGATCGGGTGTTCCCAGCGGATCAGCTTGTGCAGGCCTCCAAGGCGGGCGACACGCTCGGCCGTCGGGCGCAGCATCAGGTGATAGGTGTTGCCGAGGATGATGTCGGCGCCGGTTTCGCGCACCTGATCGAGATACATGGCCTTGACGGTTCCGACCGTGCCGACCGGCATGAAGGCGGGCGTGCGGATCGTGCCGCGCGGCATGGAAATCTCACCGAGACGGGCGCCGGCATCGGTCTTCTCAAGCGTGAATTGGAAGTTCTTTGTCATCTAATCTATCCGGAAAAGAAGGCTCGCGTCGCCGTAGGAGTAGAAGCGGTAGCCCGTGGAAATGGCGTGTTCATAAGCCGCATGCATGGTCTCGAAGCCGGCGAAGGCCGAAACCAGCATGAACAGCGTCGAGCGCGGCAGGTGGAAATTGGTCATCAGCATGTCGACTGCCTTGAAGCGGTAACCGGGCGTTATGAAGATGCCCGTGGCGCCTGCCCAAGGCTTGATCTCTCCACTCTGCTCGGCGGCGCTCTCGATCAGCCGCAACGAGGTCGTGCCGACACAGACGATGCGCCCGCCTCTTTCCCGCACGGCATTCAGCCGCGATGCGACGTCGGCGCTGACATAGCCGCTTTCGAGATGCATCTTGTGATGGTCGGTATCATCAGCCTTAACAGGCAGGAAAGTGCCGGCGCCGACATGCAGCGTGACGAAATGGCGTTCGATGCCGGCCTTGTCGAGGGCCTCGAACAGGCCGGGCGTGAAATGCAGGCCGGCGGTGGGGGCTGCGACGGCGCCCTCCTCGCGGGCATAGATCGTCTGGTAGTCGGCCCGGTCGCGCTCGTCCTCGGGGCGCTTGGCGGCGATATAGGGCGGCAGCGGAATATGGCCGACGGCGGCGATCGCCTCGTCGAGGGCCGGACCGGAAAGATCGAAGGCGAGCATCACTTCGCCTGCTTCGCCCTTTTCCTCCACCGTCGCATCGAGCGAGCCGATCATGCAGCTTTCGCCGCTGTGGCCGAAGGCGATACGATCGCCCTCCTTGATGCGCTTGCCCGGTTTGGCGAAGGCTTTCCAGCGGCTGGGGCCGACGCGCATGTGCAGCGTTGCCGAGACCTGCTGCCCGCCGGCGCCGTCGCGATGGCGGATGCCCTCGAGTTGGGCGGGAATGACCTTCGTGTCGTTGAAAACGAGCGCGTCTCCGGGCCGCAAGAACGATGGCAGATCCGAAACGCGATGATCCGACAGCGCGCTTGCCGCTTTTGCATCAACGACGAGCAGACGAGCGCTGTCGCGCGGCTCGGCGGGCCGCAAGGCGATGCGCTCCTCGGGCAGATCGAAGTCGAAAAGGTCAACGCGCATAAGTGTACTTTCAGGCAAAGCGAAACCCGCCCGCGCTCTCGCGCAAGGGCGGGTTTCAGCAGAAATCACAATCAGACGTCGGCGGCAACCCGCATGGAGACGATCGAGTCCGGATCGGAGACCGGCTCGCCACGCTTGATCTTGTCGACGTTGTCCATGCCTTCGATCACCTGTCCCCATACCGAATACTGCTTGTTCAGCCAGGGAGCGTCGGTGAAGCAGATGAAGAACTGCGAGTTGGCCGAGTTCGGGTTCTGCGAACGCGCCATCGAGCAGGTGCCGCGAACGTGCGGGGTGGCGGAGAATTCAGCCTTCAGATCCGGCTTGGCGGAGCCGCCCATGCCGGCGCGGCCAGGATTGAAGGTTTCCGAACCCTTCTTGCCATATTCGACATCGCCCGTCTGAGCCATGAAATCCTGAATGACGCGGTGGAAGACGACGCCGTCATAGGCCTTCTCGCGGGCGAGTTCCTTGATGCGGGCGACGTGCTCCGGGGCGACCTGCGGCAGCAGTTGTATGACAACCTTGCCCTTGGTGGTTTCCAGAATGACGGTGTTTTCGGGATCCTTGATCTCGGCCATTGCCTTCTCCTCTTCTTTCTTTCGTAACCTACTTTTTGCCCAGGGTGACCTTGATCATCCGGTCGGGATTCTTGACTTCGCCGTTCTGGCCTTCGCCGCGCTTGATCTTGTCGACGTTCTCCATGCCGGAAACGACCTTGCCGACAACGGTGTACTGGCCGTTGAGGAAGGACCCGTCTGCGAACATGATGAAGAACTGCGAATTGGCGGAATTCGGATCCTGAGAGCGCGCCATGCCGACGGTGCCGCGCACGAACGGGGTCTTGGAGAACTCAGCCGGAATGTCGGGCAGATCGGAAGAGCCGGTGCCGGCGAGGCTGGCATCGAAGCCCTTTTCCATATTGCCGTATTTGACGTCGCCGGTCTGAGCCATGAAGCCATCGATGACGCGGTGGAAAGCGACGTTGTCATATTCGCCCTTCTTGGCGAGCGCCTCGATCTGGTCGACATGCTTTGGTGCTACATCCGGCATCAGCTGGATCACCACCGGGCCGTTCTTCAGCTGAATGGTGAGATAATGATCGGCCGATTGAGCCAACGCATCCCCCGCGAAGGAGGCGAGATACAGCACGCCGGCAAATGCGAGATAGAAGAGTTTCATGTGAGCTCCGTTGCGGCGTTATCCGCCTAGGCTTTGCGCTTGGATTTGAGGGCTTGCAAGACGGCGGCCGGCACGAAAGCACTGACATCGCCGCCCATGGCTGCGATCTGGCGGACCAATGTGGCGGTAATGGGCCGCGAAGCCGTGCCGGCAGGCAAAAAGATGGTCTGGATATCGGGGGCCATCGTTCGGTTCATGCCGGCCATCTGCATTTCGTAGTCGAGATCCGTGCCGTCCCGAAGTCCGCGTATCAGAAGCGTGGCGCCATGGGCGCGGGCGGCATCGACGACCAGATTGTCGAAGGCGACGACAGTGATGTTGCCGCTCTTTCCGGGCAATGCTTCGGCCAGCGAAAGGCGGATCAGCTCTGCTCTCTCTTCGAACGAAAAGAGCGGCGCCTTGCCGGGATGGATGCCGATCGCGACGATGACTTCTTCGGCGACGTTCAGCGCCTGGACCAGAACATCCACATGCCCGTTGGTGATCGGGTCAAAGGACCCAGGATAAAAAGCTGTCGTCATCTGGCCCGGCCGTTGTTTTGACGCCTTTTGTCACGGATGCGGACTTGCCGCAAGTGATTTACCCCGGCCGCGCCGCTTGGCTGAATAGCGGATGAACATGCCATTCAAGGCCGTTTCAGATGGGATCTGCTTAACTCGGATCATCAACCAAGCGGATGCCTTCCCTGCATCCGGCGCCCCCGAAAGACACCATATCCATGCTGATTGTGCTCGTTGCGCTTGCCGTCGTTTTCTCCCTCGCCGCCGAGATGGTCTATGGCTATTTCGCCGATCGCCACGAGGTGAGCTGGGTGCGGCCGGAGCTTGCCGAACATTCAGCAATCGTGCGCGCCCAACGCCGCCTGTGCGAAAAAAACCGGGCTTCGAATCTGAACGCCAGATGAACGAGACATTCAAGGAGGCTTCAGATCGCCATTGGTAAACACCCGCTCAACATCCGGCGGAACCATTTTTAAACGGATGCGTTCACTCAACCGACACAGAAATGCGTCAAGGCGCGGCAGGAAGGACTAAAAATGCCCGGCAAGATTACGATGATTAACGTGCTCTGGATGGTCATGGTCACGGGCATGCTCACCGCAACTGTCGCTCTTTATGATCAGAAGGTCGATACCTCCAAGGTTTATGGCCCCTATGCTTCGGCCCGAACGGCCGTGCTGGGTCAGTACTGAGGGGCGAGAACGCAACTCCCAGGAAAGGAATGCCTATGTTCACGATCTTGACAGTGCTCACCGCCCTCATCAGCGTCATGTTCATAGTGTCCGTGGCCTCGACGATTTCAGCGCTGCGGCGCGAAGGCGAAGAGTTGAAGGCGCTGAACGAAAAGCATAGCGCGTTCTGACATTCCTCTCTTTCCCTCCCATGAGCGGCACCCTTTCGCCGCCTGGGCCTTTCAAAGCCGGATGCTCTTAGCGTCCGGCTTTTTTATTGGGCATTGAGCCCGTTTGAGCCAACGGAATGCTTCGGTTCGGAGGCAAGGCTCTGACAGAAAAGGGCGGCTCGAAGCCGCCCTTTTCATTCGATTACTCCTCGGCAGAACCGCCCGGAT
The DNA here is from genome assembly GCF_005862215.1 of Rhizobium sp. MHM7A. NCBI lineage: Bacteria > Pseudomonadati > Pseudomonadota > Alphaproteobacteria > Hyphomicrobiales > Rhizobiaceae > Rhizobium > Rhizobium sp. MHM7A. Next base: position 367,943 of record NZ_VCHT01000004.1, on the reverse strand, counting down.
CGCCATCGACGACCGGCGTCTCATCGGTGCCGGCGGCGCTTTCGGCCGCATCGACGGCCTCCTCGGTGTCATCCTCCTCCGGCTCGCTGATGCGCTCGACCGAGACGACCTTCTCGTCCTTGGCCGTCGAGAAGATGGTGACGCCTTTTGTGGCGCGGCTGGCGATGCGGATGCCGCCGACCGGCACTCGGATCAGCTGGCCGCCGTCGGAGACCAGCATGATCTGATCGCCGTCATCGACCGGGAAGGCTGCGACAAGTTCGCCGATCTCACCCGTTTTCGACGTATCGGTGGCGCGGATGCCCTTACCGCCACGGCCGGATATGCGGAAGTCGTAGGAGGAGGAGCGCTTGCCGAAGCCCTTTTCGGACACGGTGAGCACGAATTGCTCGCGCGCCTTCAGTTCTTCGTAACGCTCATCGGAAAGCTGCCCTTCTTCCGTGACCTCTTCGCCGACGAGAGCAATGTCCTCTTCATCAACGCCTATCGCCCGGCGTTCGGCGGCGGAGCGCTTGAGGTAGGCGGCACGTTCCCATGGCTCGGCATCGACATGGCCGACGATCGTCATCGAGATGATGCGGTCGCCCTCGCCGAGATTGATGCCGCGCACACCGATCGAGTTGCGTCCGGCAAAGACGCGTACGTCGTCAACGGAGAAGCGGATGCACTGTCCGAGCGCCGTGGTCAGGAGAACGTCGTCCCGATCGGTGCAAGTCTCTACGGAGAGGATTTCATCACCCTCCTCTTCGAGCTTCATGGCGATCTTGCCGTTGCGGTTGACCTGGACGAAGTCCGACAGCTTGTTGCGACGGACCGTTCCGCGTGTCGTCGAAAACATGACGTCGAGATTGTCCCAGCTCGCCTCGTCCTCGGGCAAAGGCAGGATGGTGGTGATGCGCTCGCCCGGTTCGAGTGGCAGCATGTTGATCAGCGCCTTGCCGCGCGATTGCGGGGTGCCGATCGGCAGACGCCAGACCTTCTCCTTATAGACGATGCCGCGCGAGGAGAAGAACAGGACCGGCGTATGGGTATTTACCACGAATAGCCGGCTAACAAAATCCTCGTCGCGTGTCGTCATGCCGGAGCGGCCTTTGCCGCCGCGGCGCTGCGCGCGGTAGGTGGCCAGCGGCACGCGCTTGATATAGCCGAGATGCGAGACGGTGACGACCATGTCCTCACGGGCGATCAGATCCTCGTCGTCCATTTCAAGGCCGCCATCGACGATCTCGGTGCGGCGCGGCGTGCCGAACTCGTCGCGGACGGCGCCGAGTTCTTCCTTAACGATGGTCTGGATGCGCACGCGCGAGGAAAGAATATCGAGATAATCCCGAATTTCCTCGCCTATCTTATTGAGTTCATCGCCAATTTCGTCGCGACCGAGTGCGGTCAGGCGGGCAAGGCGCAGCTCGAGAATAGCGCGCGCCTGCTCTTCCGAGAGGTTGTAGGTGAGGTCCTCGTTGATGCGGTGACGGGGATCGTCGATCAGACGGATCAGGCTTTCGACATCTTCAGCCGGCCAGCGGCGCGTCATCAATTCCTCACGCGCCGACTGCGGATCGGGCGCCTTGCGGATGACACGGATGACTTCGTCGATGTTGGCGACGGCGATCGCAAGACCGACCAAAACGTGGGCGCGCTCGCGCGCCTTACGCAGCAGGAATTTCGTTCTCCGGCTAACAACATCCTCGCGGAAGGAGACGAAGGCGCGCAGCATGTCGAGCAGCGTCAGCTGCTCCGGCTTGCCGCCGTTCAGCGCTACCATGTTGCAGCCGAAGGACGTCTGCAGCGGCGTGTAGCGGTAAAGCTGATTGAGGATGACCTCAGCATTGGCGTCGCGCTTCAGCTCGATGACGACGCGATAACCCTGCCGGTCGGATTCGTCGCGCAGATCGGAGATGCCCTCGACGCGCTTTTCGCGCACCAGTTCAGCCATCTTCTCGATCATCGTCGCCTTGTTCACCTGGTAGGGAATTTCGGTGATGATGATCTGCTCGCGGTCGCCGCGCATCGGCTCGATCGTGGCAACGCCACGCATGATGACGGAACCGCGGCCGGTCTCGTAGGCCGAGCGGATGCCGGCGCGACCGAGGATTTTGGCGCCCGTCGGAAAATCGGGGCCGGGAATGATCTGCATCAGTTCCGGCAGCTCGATCGCCGGATCGTTGATCAGCGCGATACAGCCGTCGATGACTTCGGAGAGGTTGTGCGGCGGAATGTTGGTGGCCATGCCGACAGCAATGCCGCCAGCGCCGTTGACGAGCAGGTTCGGGAATTTGGCGGGAACCACGACCGGCTCGGACAGCGTGCCGTCATAGTTGTCGCGGAAGTCGACGGTTTCCTTGTCGAGATCGTCGAGCAGCGAATGGGCAGCCTTCTCCAAGCGGCACTCGGTGTATCGTTCGGCCGCCGGCGGATCGCCGTCAACCGAGCCGAAATTGCCCTGACCGTCAATCAGCGGCAGGCGAAGCGACCAGGGCTGCGCCATGCGGGCGAGCGCATCATAAATCGCGGCATTGCCATGCGGATGGTATTTACCCATCACGTCGCCGGTGACGCGGGCGCATTTGACGTATTTCTTGTTCCAGTCAATGCCAAGCTCGGACATGCCGTAGAGAATGCGCCGGTGCACGGGCTTCAGGCCGTCGCGCACGTCGGGCAGCGCGCGGCTGACGATGACGCTCATGGCGTAATCGAGATACGACCGCTGCATTTCCTCCATGATGGAGATGGGCTCGATGCCTGGCGGGAGCTTCCCGCCGCCGGGGGGTGTTTGCTCAGTCAAAACAGATCACGATCTCTTCTAGAATCACTTGACGAATTTATAGCGGAAAGCCTGTTCCCGCGCCATTTTCTGAGTGCCTTTTTGAACAGGCTTTTGCGGCTTAAAGAGGGTAAAGCGTGCAGGTTTCGCGGCCGGACCGGGCAAATCCGCCGCTCGCCGTCGCGGGATATTTGCCGAATCGGAACCGGCGCTTCACAATCGTGAAAACCACGCATTCATATGATGTTTCGGAGAGACGATGGCAAGCGCCGACCAGTTGATCAACGCATTCACCACGCTCATCGTCACCATCGACCCGCCGGGGCTCGCACCGCTCTTCCTCGGGCTGACGATCGGCATGAGCCGCGCCGAGCGCCGGCAGGTGGCACTGCGCGGCTCGACCATCGCCTTCATCATCCTTGCCGTCTTCGCCCTGTTCGGTGCGGGCGTGCTCGGCGTGCTCGGGATCTCGATCGGCGCCTTCCGCCTCGCCGGCGGGCTCTTGCTCTTCTGGATCGCCTTCGAGATGGTGTTCGAGAAGCGGCAGGACCGTAAGGAAAAGACGACCGAGGTGGCGATCACCAGGGACCATATCGAAAATATCGCCGTCTTTCCCCTCGCCCTGCCGCTGATCGCCGGCCCCGGCGCGATCTCTGCAACCATCCTGCTTTCCGGTACGCTGGAGACCTCGGTCGAAAAAGCCCAGCTGATCGGCGTCATCGCCGCCATTCTGCTGCTGACCTTCATGATGTTGCTGATCGCTGAGAGGCTCGACCGTTTCCTCGGCGTCACCGGCCGGGCGATCCTGACCCGCCTGCTCGGCGTCATCCTTGCAGCCCTTGCAGTGCAGTTCGTCGTCGATGGCGCGAAAGCGGCGCTCAATCTCATCAGCGCGACGCCTCGATGAAAACGGCGGCAGATGGACCGGGCGATCCGATTAGTTCATCTGCCTTGCCATCAAAGAAAAAGAGCATGACGCCGCGTGGACATCATGCTCTCAGATGCTCTCATAAAGCCAAGGCGGCCGATCAAAACGGAATATCGTCATCGAGATCGCGCGAGAAGTTGCCGCCGCCACCGCCGCGGCTCGGCGCTGAGGACGGTGACGGGGCGCCGTAGTCGTCGCCGTAATCGTTATTGCTGCTGCCGCGGCCGCCGCCGAAGCCGGAGCTTGCGCCGCCGCCATCGCCGCGGCCGTCGAGCATGGTCAGCGTCGAATTGAAGCCCTGCAGCACCACTTCCGTCGAGTAGCGGTCCTGGCCCTGCTGGTCCTGCCATTTACGGGTCTGCAGCTGACCTTCGATATAGAGCTTGGCGCCCTTCTTCACATATTGCTCGACAACCTTGCAGAGGCCTTCGTTGAAGACGACGACGGTGTGCCACTCGGTCTTTTCGCGGCGTTCGCCGGAATTGCGGTCACGCCAGGTCTCCGAAGTCGCGATGCGGAGATTGGCGATCGGCCGGCCATCCTGAGTGCGGCGGATTTCGGGGTCTGCACCCACGTTTCCAACCAGAATTACCTTGTTCACGCTACCAGCCATGCTTCTCACCCTGCCTGCCGCCCTGCCCGGCGGCGTTTCAATCGATCGGCGCACCTTAAACCATCACGGACCGCCGATGCGCATGGGCGGCATTTAATCCACATGTTTATCCATCAGAAAGCCGCATGCATCCATCAGGAATTTTGTTCTTTATTTGTTCTAGTTTATCCGTATGATCCTGTCAACAGAATCGAAAACCTTGAGCCATCCAGGATATTCAGCCTCGACTCGCCCGTCGGCATCACTAAATAAGGGCTGTTATCCAGAAAACCAAAGCAGAGACGATGAGCGAACTGAAGACGATCTCCATCCGCGGCGCGCGCGAGCACAATCTGAAGAGCATCGATCTCGATCTGCCGCGCAACAAGCTGATCGTCATGACCGGGCTTTCGGGCTCCGGCAAATCGTCGCTCGCCTTCGACACCATCTATGCCGAGGGCCAGCGGCGCTATGTCGAGAGCCTATCGGCCTATGCCCGGCAGTTCCTCGAGATGATGCAGAAGCCCGATGTCGACCAGATCGACGGGCTCTCTCCGGCGATCTCGATCGAGCAGAAGACCACCTCGCGCAACCCGCGCTCGACGGTTGGCACCGTCACCGAGATCTACGACTATATGCGCCTGCTCTTTGCCCGCGTCGGCGTTCCCTATTCGCCGGCGACGGGCCTGCCGATCGAGAGCCAGACCGTCAGCCAGATGGTCGACCGCATCCTCGCTTTCGGCGAGGGCACCCGTCTTTATATTCTTGCGCCGCTCGTGCGCGGGCGCAAAGGCGAATACAAGAAGGAACTGGCGGAGCTGATGAAGAAAGGCTTCCAGCGCGTCAAGGTAGACGGCCAGTTCTACGAGATCGCCGAAGCGCCTGTTCTCGACAAGAAATACAAGCACGACATCGACGTCGTGGTCGACCGCATCGTCGTGCGCCCGGATGTGTCGGCACGTCTGGCCGATAGCCTCGAAACCTGCCTCAAGCTCGCCGACGGGCTGGCGATCGCCGAATTCGCTGACAAGCCGCTGCCGCCGGAGGAGACCTCGGCCGGCGGCTCGGCCAACAAGTCGCTGAATGAGACGCATGAGCGGGTGCTGTTTTCGGAAAAATTCGCCTGCCCGGTTTCGGGCTTCACCATCCCGGAGATCGAACCCCGGCTGTTCTCCTTCAACAATCCCTTCGGCGCCTGCCCGACCTGCGACGGCCTCGGCGCCCAGCAGAAGATTGATCCCGACCTGATCGTGCCAGAGCCCGAACGGACGCTGCGCGACGGGGCGATCGCGCCCTGGGCCAAATCGACCTCGCCCTACTACAACCAGACGCTGGAAGCACTCGGCAAACGTTATGGCTTCAAGCTCGGTACCCGCTGGAACGACCTGTCAGACCAGGCCAAGGACGTCATCCTCAACGGCACCGACGACAAGATCGAGTTCCACTACGCCGACGGTGCCCGCTCTTATACGACGCACAAGAATTTCGAAGGCATCATCACCAATCTCGAGCGCCGCTGGAAGGAAACCGATTCCGCCTGGGCGCGCGAGGATATCGAGCGCTTCATGTCGGCCGCTCCCTGCCCGGCCTGCAACGGCTACCGCCTGAAGCCGGAAGCACTCGCCGTGAAGATCAACAGGCTGCATATCGGCGAAGTAACCGAGATGTCGATCCGCATCGCGCGCGACTGGTTCGAGACGCTGCCGGCGACCTTCAATGCCAAGCAGAACGAGATCGCTGTCCGCATCCTCAAGGAAATCCGCGACCGCTTGCGCTTTTTGAACGATGTCGGCCTGGAATATCTCAGCCTGTCGCGCAACTCCGGCACGCTGTCGGGCGGCGAGAGCCAGCGCATCCGGCTCGCCTCGCAGATCGGCTCGGGCCTGACCGGCGTGCTCTACGTGCTCGACGAGCCGTCCATCGGCCTGCATCAGCGCGACAACGCCCGGCTGCTCGACACGCTGAAGCACCTGCGCGACATCGGCAACACCGTCATCGTCGTCGAACATGACGAGGATGCGATCCTGACGGCTGATGATGTGGTCGATATCGGCCCGGCCGCCGGCATCCATGGCGGCCAGATCATCGCCCACGGCACGCCGCAGGACATCATGGACAATCCGAAGTCGCTGACCGGCAAATATCTCTCTGGTGAACTCGGCGTTCCCGTTCCCGAGCAGCGACGCAAGCCGAAGAAGGGCCGCGAGATCAAAGTAATCGGCGCACGCGGCAACAATCTGAAGAACGTTACCGCATCGATCCCGCTCGGGGTCTTCACTGCGGTGACTGGGGTTTCCGGCGGCGGCAAGTCCACCTTCCTGATCGAGACGCTTTATAAATCGGCGGCGCGCCGTGTGATGGGCGCGCGTGAAATCCCCGCGGACCACGATCGGATCGATGGTTTCGAGCATATCGACAAGGTGATCGATATCGACCAGTCGCCGATCGGCCGCACGCCGCGCTCGAACCCGGCGACCTATACCGGCGCCTTCACGCCGATCCGCGACTGGTTCGCTGGCTTGCCGGAAGCCAAGGCGCGCGGTTACCAGCCGGGGCGCTTTTCCTTCAACGTCAAGGGCGGACGCTGCGAGGCGTGCCAAGGCGACGGCGTCATCAAGATTGAAATGCACTTCCTGCCCGATGTCTACGTCACCTGCGACGTCTGCCACGGCAAGCGCTATAACCGGGAGACGCTCGACGTCACCTTCAAGCAGAAATCGATCGCCGACGTGCTCGACATGACGGTGGAGGAAGGCGTCGATTTCTTCGCAGCGGTACCTGCCGTGCGCGACAAGCTGCAATCGCTGAAGGATGTCGGCCTCGGTTATATCAAGGTCGGCCAGCAGGCCAATACCCTCTCGGGCGGCGAAGCGCAGCGCGTCAAGCTCGCCAAGGAGCTGTCGAAGCGCTCGACCGGACGCACGCTGTATATTCTCGATGAACCGACGACCGGCCTGCATTTCCACGACGTCGCCAAGCTGCTCGAAATGTTGCATGAACTGGTCAACCAGGGCAATTCGGTGGTGGTGATCGAGCACAATCTCGAAGTGATCAAGACGGCCGACTGGGTGCTCGATTTCGGGCCCGAGGGCGGTGATGGCGGCGGCGAAATCGTGGCCGTCGGCACGCCTGAGGCGATCGTCAGGGAAAAGCGTTCCTATACCGGCCAGTTCCTGAGGGAATTGCTGGAGCGTCGGACGGCCAAAAAGGCGGTCGCGGCGGAATGACGATGAGGCTGGCGTCGCCCGACGATCTTGAAACGATCGCGGCGCTGACGGCAGCCGCCTATCGGCCCTATACCGAACTCTTCGGCGCTCCGCCGATCCCTGTGACCGAGGACTATGGGCCGAGAATCCAACGCGGCGAGGTGTGGTTGCGGCAGGCCGGCGGCGAAGCGGCAGGCCTTGTCGTCCTCGAGCGACATCACGATCACCTCATGTTGTTCAGCATCGCCGTCTCGCCGTCCTTTCAGGGGGCCGGGCATGGGCTGGCGATGCTCAACTGGCTGGAAGGCAAGGCGCGGGAATGGGTTTTGCCGGAGATCCGGCTCTATACCAATGCGCTGATGGAGCGGAACATCGCCCTCTACAGCGCCTTCGGCTTTCAGGAAACGGGTCGCCGGCCGAACCCTTATCGGCCAGGATGGGTTCTCGTCGACATGACGAAAGAGATCGTTGCCGCCTGAGCGGCTGCCAAAGGGAGGACGACATGACGAAATCCGGCATTATCCGCACCGGCATCGGGGGTTGGACCTTCGAGCCCTGGCGCGGGCATTTCTTTCCAGAAGACCTGAAACAGAAGGACGAGCTGCATTATGCCAGCCGCCAGTTGAAGGTCATCGAGGTCAACGGCACCTATTACAGCACGCAGAAGCCGGCGGTCTTTGCTAAATGGGCGGCCGATGTGCCCGAGGGTTTCGTCTTTTCGCTGAAGGCGACGCGTTTCGTCACCAATCGGCGAGTGCTTGCCGAGGCTGGTGAATCGATGGAGCGCTTCCTCACATCCGGAATCAGCGAACTCGGCGACCATCTCGGGCCGCTGCTCTGGCAGTTCGCGCCGACGAAGAAGTTCGATCCGGAAGATTTCGAGGCTTTTCTGAAGCTGCTGCCGCCAAAGCAGGACGGGCTGGCGCTCCGCCATGTGGTCGAGGTGCGGCACGATTCCTTCAAGGTGCCGGAATTCGTCGCGCTGCTGGCTAGATATGGGGTGGCGCCGGTCTGCGCCGAACATTTCGAATATCCGATGATCGCCGACGTTACCGCCGATTTCGTCTATGCGAGGCTGCAGAAGGGATCGGACGATATTCCGACCTGTTATCCCGACAAGGATCTGAAGGCCTGGGCAGACCGGCTCCAGAGCTGGGCCGAGGGCAAGGTTCCGGACGATCTGCCGCTGATCGACGAGGATCGGAAAGTGAAGGCCGAGCCGCGCGACGTCTTCGCCTTCATGATCCATGAGGGCAAGGTCAATGCGCCGCACGGGGCGATCGCCCTGCAGAAGTTGGTCGAGCAATAAGTCGGGTTAAAGCGGCAATACCGCCGCCGCGAGATCCTCCGCCGTCAGTCCCTTGCCGGCGCGGTGGGCTGTCTCTCCATGCAGCCAGACCCCGGCGGCCGCGGCCTCGAAAGCCGGCAGCCCCTGAGCGAGTAATCCGCCGATAATGCCGGCGAGCACGTCGCCGGAACCGGCGGTGGCAAGCCAGGCAGGTGCATTGGTATTGATGAGCGCGCGCCCGTCCGGCGAGGCGATGACGGTATCGGCCCCCTTGTAGACGATCGCGGCATTGGCGCGGCGGGCGGCCGCTGCCGCCTTGTCCACCTTCCCCAGATTTTCGTCGTCGCCGATGTCAGGAAAAAGCCGCGAAAATTCGCCTTCGTGCGGCGTCAACACCAGACGCGGCTCGCCGCGAAAAAGGCCGAAAAGCTGTTGCGGGTCGTCCTTGAACGAAGAGATACCGTCGGCATCGAGCACGAGCCGTCGATCGGCAAGCGCGCTGACGAAGCCGCGGGCTCTCGCGCCGATGCCAAAACCGGGACCGAGGACGAAAGTCTGCAACCGCTTGTCGGAGAGCCACTCAGCAAGGTCCGCCTCGTCCTCGACTGCATGCAGCATGACGGCTGTGAGATGCGCGGCATTGGCAGCCATCGCTGCCCCGGAGGCGGCGATCGTCACCAGGCCGGCGCCTGCTTTCAGACCGGAGATCGCTGACATGCGCGCAGCCCCCGTCTTGTCGGCGTCGCCCGAGAAAACGACCAGATGACCTCGCTTGTATTTGTGGGTTTCCAGCTGCTCGGCCGGCAGCACGCCCTTCCAGGCGTCAGGTGTATTCTCGGCGATGGCACCGCCCGCCTCGGCCCCGATGATCCGAGCGGGAATGCCGATGTCGAAGACCTCCAACTCGCCGCAAAGCTCCCTGCCCGGCATCAGGAGATGGCCGGGCTTGCGGGTCATGAAGGTGATGGTGTTGCAAGCCCGGAAGGCAGCACCCAGCACCTTGCCGGTGCGGCCATCGAGGCCGGAGGGCAGATCAATGGCGAGCACTGCGATACCGGCCTCGGCGACGCGGTTGATCAAGTCAGCCACATCGGCCGGCACCGCGCGGCCGAGCCCTGCTCCGAACAAACCGTCGATGACGACGTCACCGTCTTGCGGCCGGTAGAGGCCGATCTCTTGTCCCTCCAACAGGCAGCCGGCCCGCGCGCGGGCGGCATCGCCTTTCAGCTTTGCCGGATCGCCGAGATGAAAAAGCGCCACGGTCGCTCCGCTCTCCCGCAGATGCCTTGCCGCGACATAGGCGTCGCCCCCATTGTTGCCGGGACCGCAGAGCGCGACGAACCGCAGCGCCCCCGGATAAAGCCTGAGCGCGGCGGCCGCGGCGGCAGCCCCTGCTCTTTCCATGAGGCTGAAGGAATCGATTCCGGACGCAGCCGCGGCAGCGTCGATGGCGCTCATTTCGGCAGGCGTCACCAGGAGGTCTGAGGGATATTTGCTCATCAGCCTATTCAATTCAAAAAACGCACAAAAAACAACCGTCCAGAGTTGCGCATGGAAGAGTGAAAATTGTGCATTTGCCTACCTTTTAACCGACTCGCAATGTTCTTCTGCAACTGGAGAAAAACCGGACTTTTTCGGCATCCGAGCGATTTTTCGTTGATGATCGATGTTTTTCCACCTCTCTCTTCATCAAATCGACATCGAATTCCCCGCAGACGCGCCGGTTCGGCGAAAATCGACGTGTTTTTTCGACAAGATGGATTTCAAACTGGCACGATATCTGCATCATATCCGCGAGCGGGAACATCCCTGCCATAACAGGAGAAGCGGAGAGACATTTTCTCATGAAAAAGATCGAAGCGATCATTAAGCCCTTCAAGCTGGACGAAGTGAAGGAAGCCCTTCAGGAAGTCGGCCTGCAGGGTATTACAGTCACGGAAGCCAAGGGCTTCGGTCGTCAGAAGGGCCACACGGAACTCTACCGCGGAGCCGAATATGTCGTCGATTTCCTGCCGAAGGTGAAAGTCGAGGTGGTGCTGGCCGACGAGAACGCGGAGGCCGTCATCGACGCGATCCGCAAGGCGGCGCAGACGGGCCGCATCGGCGACGGCAAGATCTTCGTCTCCAATGTCGAAGAGGTTATCCGCATCCGTACCGGCGAGACCGGCATCGATGCCATCTGACCACTTTGCCAAGCGCGCAAAGTCCGATACCGTCACCGCGCCAACCTATTGTTATCACAAATTGGAGGAAGGTATTTAATGGCGACCGCAAGCGAAATTTTGAAGCAGATCCAGGAAAACGACGTCAAGTTCGTCGATCTGCGCTTCACCGACCCGAAGGGCAAGCTGCAGCACGTCACGATGGACGTTGCCAGCGTCGACGAGGACATGTTCGCTGACGGCGTGATGTTCGACGGCTCTTCGATCGGCGGTTGGAAGGCCATCAACGAGTCCGACATGGTGCTGATGCCCGACACCGAAACGGTGCACATGGATCCGTTCTTCGCTCAGTCGACCATGGTTATCGTCTGCGACATCCTCGATCCGGTCTCCGGCGAGGCCTATAACCGCGATCCGCGCGGCACCGCCAAAAAGGCCGAAGCCTATCTCAAGGCATCCGGCATCGGCGACACGGTTTTCGTCGGCCCGGAAGCAGAATTCTTCGTCTTCGACGACGTCAAGTACAAGGCCGATCCCTACAACACCGGCTTCAAGCTCGATTCGACCGAACTGCCGTCGAACGACGACACCGATTACGAAACCGGCAACCTTGGTCACCGCCCGCGCGTGAAGGGCGGCTATTTCCCGGTTCCACCGGTCGACAGCGCTCAGGACATGCGTTCGGAAATGCTGACGGTGCTCGCCGAGATGGGCGTCGTCGTCGAAAAGCATCACCATGAAGTCGCTGCAGCCCAGCACGAACTCGGCATCAAGTTCGATACGCTGGTGCGCAACGCCGACAAGATGCAGATCTACAAATATGTCGTGCACCAGGTGGCGAACGCTTACGGCAAGACCGCGACCTTCATGCCGAAGCCGATCTTCGGTGATAATGGCTCGGGCATGCACGTGCACCAGTCGATCTGGAAGGGCGGCAAGCCGACTTTCGCCGGGGACGAATATGCCGGCCTCTCCGAGACCTGCCTGTTCTATATCGGCGGCATCATCAAGCACGCCAAGGCGATCAACGCCTTCACCAATCCGTCGACGAACTCCTACAAGCGTCTCGTGCCGGGTTATGAAGCGCCCGTCCTGCTCGCCTATTCGGCGCGCAACCGTTCGGCTTCCTGCCGCATTCCGTTCGGCTCCAACCCGAAGGCCAAGCGGGTCGAAGTCCGCTTCCCGGATCCGACCGCCAACCCCTATCTCGCCTTCGCCGCCATGCTGATGGCTGGCCTCGACGGCATCAAGAACAAGATCCATCCCGGCAAGGCCATGGACAAGGATCTCTACGACCTGCCGCCTAAGGAACTGAAGAAGATCCCGACCGTCTGCGGCAGCCTGCGTGAAGCGCTCGAAAGCCTCGACAAGGATCGCAAATTCCTGACAGCAGGCGGCGTCTTCGACGACGACCAGATCGATGCGTTCATCGAGCTGAAAATGGCTGAGGTGATGCGTTTCGAAATGACGCCGCATCCTGTCGAGTACGACATGTATTATTCGGCCTGATTGGCCGCGATACTGAAAGTCCCGGCTCGCCGGGACTTTCACCTCCCCGGTCATGAACGGCAGAAGGAGGATATGACGTTCATGTGACGCCCTGGTGCAAAAATCTTGATTTGCACCGCACCAGTCACCAAATTTGGTGATGAAAGGAAGTCGTACCATGAAAGAAAGAGTAGCAAAGTTCAGTATCGGCGAAGTGGTCCGGCACAAGGTATTTCCGTTTCGCGGCGTCATCTTCGACGTTGATCCAGAGTTCGCGAATACCGAGGAGTGGTGGAATTCCATTCCTGCCGAGGTGCGTCCGAGCAAGGACCAGCCCTTCTACCACCTGCTCGCGGAGAATGACGAAAGCGAGTATGTCGCTTATGTCTCGGAGCAGAACCTGGTGAATGACGAAAGCGGCACGCCGCTTCGCAACCCGCAGATCTACCAGATTTTCGATCAAGCCCCGTCGGGGCAGTTCAAACCCAAGATGAGCTTCGCCCACTAAGTCGGTCAGATCGAACGCATGAACAAGGCCTCGCAATCCCGGCGAGGCCTTTCTTTTGACAAAATACCCTCTCGCAAGCCGAGGAGGATCAATATCCATCAATAAAAAACCCGGCACGAAGCCGGGTTCCTATCTCATATGGCGGCAGTTGTTACTGCGCCTTGGCTGCCTTCTGCGCGTCTTCCAGCTTCTTGCGGGCTTCCTCAGCCTTCTTCTGCATGCCTTCCTGCAGGCTGCGTTGGCTTTCGGCGAGCTTGGATTCGGAAACCGGTTCGCCGTCATAAGCGCCGGTGAAGCCTTCGAGCGAGATCTTGATCGGGTTCGGAGCGCGACGGAAGTTGATCGAGGTGAAGATCACGTCGCTGCCCTTCTTGAGGCTGGCGATCATCGCGTCGGTCAGCGGAATTTCAGCGGTGCACTTGTCCGGCAGGCAGACGGCGTAGTCGAGCTTCTGGCCCTTGCCGCCATCGATCTGCATGCTGATGCCGGGAGGAATGAGACGTGCAGTGGGAACCGAGACCTGCAGGAGCTTGCGGTTGATCTTGCCGGAGACAGAGATCAGGCCAACAGCCGTGACGAGCTGGCCGCCATTGGCGAGAATCAGGTTCTGGACAACACAGATGTCGTTGTCTTCCTGCTTGCTGCAGGTCTTGTACCAGCCGAGCTTCGGAGCGCCGGCGGCCTGTGCCGGAGCATCGGCCGGGGCCTGCGCCGCCGCGTCCTGCGCGAAGGAGGAGACTGGAGCCGAAGCGGCGCCGAACATCACTGCCAGAACGGACAGTGCTGCCCGCATTTTCTTTTCAGACTTGAACATCATAACGAATTCCGTCTCCTGATATCCGTTCGGGGCAGCGACGTGCCGCCCCAACCATCGGGTCGTTCGGCACTCACCTCATGGAAAAATAAGGCAAATGCATGACCCCGAAACTTCGGGTTCACCTGTTACATCGCAGCGTTCAAGATATCCAGCATTTCTTTGGCGAATTAAGGAGCAATTTCGTCTCCCGGGCAAAGAAATCGCCCCCGCGTGTTGGAATTGGTCGACCCCATGCTAATCTCCGGCATGAATCATGCCCGTTTTCACGGATCAAGGATTGCCGAATGCTCAGGATCATCGTCCCTCTCGTCTTCACGCTGCTGTGCGGTTCTGTCGCCGCTGAACCTTTGCACGGCATCGCGATGCATGGTGAGCCGGCCCTGCCGCCTGACTACAAGCACTTCCCTTACGTCAATCCCGATGTGAAGAAGGGCGGCAAGATCACCTATGGCGTCGTTGGCACCTTCGACAACCTCAATCCGTTCATTCTGAAGAGCATGCGCACGACGGCGCGCGGCATGTGGGATCCGGAATATGGCAATCTCGTCTACGAATCGCTGATGCAGCGCTCCCGTGACGAGCCCTTTACGCTCTACGGCTTGCTTGCGGAGGCGGTGGAATCGGATGATGAAAGGAGCTTCATCCAGTTCAACCTCAATCCAAGGGCGAAATGGTCGGATGGGCAGCCGGTGACGCCCGAAGACGTGATGTTCTCCTTCGAGCTGCTGCGAGACAAGGGGCGCGTTCCCTTCTCGAACCGCCTGAAAGTCGTCGACAAGATGGAGAAGGTCGGCGAACATAGTGTTCGTTTCACCCTCAACGAGCAAGCCGACCGCGAGACGCCTTTGATTTTCGGCCTTTTCCCGGTGCTGCCGAAGCACGCGATCGATCCCGAAACCTTCGATCGCACCTCGCTGACACCTCCGGTCGGCTCCGGACCCTATAAGGTGAAAGCGGTGAAACCGGGCGAGAGCATCACCTATGAGCGCGACCCGAATTACTGGGGCAAGGATATTCCCGCCAAGGTCGGCACCGACAATTACGATCAGATCATCGTACAATATTATCTGCAAGACACGACACTCTTCGAGGCCTTCAAAAAGGGCGATGTCGACATCTATCCCGACGGCAATCCCGGTCACTGGGCCAATGCCTATAATTTCCCGGCTGTCAGCTCGGGAGCCGTGATCAAGGACGTGTTCACGCCGAAACTGCCGAGCGGCATGCTCGGCTTCGTGTTCAACACGCGCCGTCCGATCTTTGCGGATTCGAAGGTGCGCGAAGGCCTGTCGCTGGTATTCGATTTCGAGTGGGCGAACAAGAACCTCTACTCCGGCGCCTACAAACGCACGCAGAGCTTCTGGCAGAATTCCGAGCTTTCAAGCTTCGGCGTTCCCGCCGATGCGAGGGAGCTTGCCCTGCTCGGGCCGATAAAGAACAAAATCGCGCCGGATATTCTCGATGGCACCTATAAGCTGCCGGTCACAGACGGCTCCGGCCGTGACCGTAATGTGCTGAAACAGGCAGTCGGATTGTTGAAACACGGCGGCTACACGATCCAGGGCGGCAGGATGCTTGACGCCTCCGGCCGCCAGCTCGCCTTCGAAATCATGACGCAGAACGCCGACCAGGAGAAGCTCGCCGTCGCCTATCAGCGTTCGCTGCAGGCGATCGGCATCGCCGCTTCAATCAGAACCGTCGACGATACGCAATATCAGAGCCGGACGAACAGTTTCGACTACGACATGATCATGAAGTCCTACACCTCGTCCTTGTCGCCTGGAAACGAGCAGCTCGGCCGCTGGTCTTCGGCTGCTCGCACACGCGAGGGTACCGACAGCTTTGCCGGCGCAAACGATCCCGATCTCGATACGCTGATCGACCATCTGCTCAGAGCGCGCTCAGCGGAGGATTTCACCGCGGCGGTCCGCTCCTATGACCGGCTGTTGCTCTCCAGCCATTACGTGCTGCCGCTTTATCATATGGACCAGCAATGGGTGGCGCGCAGCAAACGCATCGGCCGTCCTGACAGCGTGCCACTCAGCGGCTATCAGCTGCCGGTATGGTGGGATGCGAGCGTGCAGTAAAAACCAGCGAACCGCCGCGCCTGATGGCAGCCGCGGAGGCGCACAGAGATAAGGAACATCATCATGGAGCGTATCACCATAGACGTCGTCTCGGATGTCGTCTGCCCCTGGTGCTATCTCGGCAAGGCGCGGCTGGAGCTCGCCATCGCCGAAGTGCAGGACGAGATCGGCGTCGACATCAACTGGCGGCCGTACCGGCTCAATCCCGAATATTCCAAGGAAGGTGTCGACCAGAAGAAGGCACTGGCAGAGAAGCTTGGCGGCGAGGAGCGCGTGGCGCAGGCGCACAAGATGCTCACCGATTACGGCCGCGAGGTCGGCATCGCCTTCGATTTCGAGGCGATCAAGATCGGTCCCAACACTCTTGACGCTCATCGGCTGATCCACTGGGCGATGATCGAAGGCCGCGAGAAGCAGGACAAGGTAGTTACGGCGCTGTTCAAGGCGAATTTCGAGGAGGGCCGCAATGTCGGCGACCACGCAGTGCTGCTCGATATTGCCGAGAAAGCCGGTCTCGACGGCGCCGTCATCGCCTCGCTACTTGCTTCCGATGCCGATAGCAATTTGATCGTGGCGGAGATCGCGGCAGCGCAAGAGATGGGCGTCAACGGCGTGCCGTTCTTCATCTTCGACCAGCAATATGCCGTGAGCGGCGCCCAGACGCCGGACGTGCTCGCGAACGCATTGCGCGATATTGCCAAGGCGAAGGCCGAGGCGCGATCGGGCCTCAACTGAGTCCCGCCGTGCGGATCGAGATCGAGGCGCCGCAGCAAGCTGGGTCGAGGAATTCACGACCCTCAAATCCGCAATCATGGGAGCAGCGCCCGTTGGGGCATATCTGCACCACATCGGCTCGACGGCGGTTCCCGGAGTTCCCGCCAAGAATATCATCGATATTCAACTGACGGTAAACGATCTCGCGGACGTCGATCCCGACGCATTCGAAGAGGCGGGCTTCGAGCGCAGACCGATCGTCATCGATCACTGCCCTCCAGGACTTGATCTGGCGGGAGGCGAACTGCGCAAGGCCTTCTATCGCAGCAAGGGGCGTCCGGCGAATCTGCACATCCGCGAGAACGGCCGTTTCAATCAGCGATACTCTCTTCTTTGCCGCGATTTCCTGCGCGCCCATCCGATAGCGGCAAGCGCCTATGCCTTGATCAAGCAGCGGCTTGCCCAACGTTTTCCCGACGACGTCGATTTCTACTACGACATCAAGGATCCGGTGTTCGACATCATGATGGAGGGCGCCAATGAATGGGCAAAGCTAATCGGCTGGTCCGAACCGCCAGCGGATTGAAGCCGCCAAATCTGGTTTCACGCGATTTTGCGACAGCTCAGCCCAGAACCGGAACGCAGCGCACCTCGGTCTTCACCGAATTGGCGATGAAGCATTCGTCGTGAGCGCGATGATGCAGGGCCTCGAGCTCGCTCGGCGAAGGTTGCTTTTCGCCGCTGAAGACGACATGCGGCCTCAGAGTCACCACGGTCATGGCAAAACGGCCTTGGCCATTCTTCTCCATGACGCCCTCGGCGGCATCGGTGTAGCTGTCGACACAAAAGCCTTGCTTGGCGGCAATCGACAGGAACCAAAGCATATGGCAGCTGGAGAGCGAGGCGACGAAAGCCTCCTCCGGATCAACGGCGTCTTCGGCCGAATAGGGCAGCGGGACGACATGAGAGGATGAGGACGCCCTCACCTCGATACCGCCGTCGAAGGTCCAGCGATGGGCACGGCTGTAGCGGTTGTCGGTGAAAGTCTCGCCGTTCCGCTCCCAGGCGATCGTCGCGCCATATGTCGCCATACACATCTCCCTCTGTTTACTTCGCCATCTCGGCCAGTTGCGTCATGATAACCGCAGCGCCCTGAAGGCGTTTTTCCGGTGTCGGCAGATCGCGGGTCAGGAACAGGCTGTGATCGGGACGGATCTTGGCCATCGTGCCCTGCTTGCCGATATAGCCGACCAGATATGCCGGATTGGGGAATTCCTTGTTGCGGAACTGGACGACGACGCCCTTCGGGCCTGCGTCGAGTTTCTCGACATTGGCGGTGCGGCAGAGCGACTTGATGTAGACGATTTTCAGGAGATGCTGAACCTCGATTGGCATCGGCCCGAAGCGGTCGATCATCTCGGCACCGAAGGCGTCGATTTCCTTGAGCTCGCCGATTTCGCCGAGGCGGCGGTACAGCGCCATGCGCAGATGTAGGTCCGGCACATAATTCTCGGGGATCATCACCGTCGTGCCGACGGAGATTTGCGGCGACCAGCCGGTATCGTAGATCTCGTCGACACCCTTGACCTCGGCGACCGCCTCTTCCAGCATCTGCTGATAGAGCTCGAAGCCGACCTCCTTGATGTGGCCGGACTGCTCCTCGCCGAGCAGGTTGCCGGCGCCGCGGATATCGAGGTCGTGGCTTGCCAGCTGGAAGCCGGCGCCGAGCGTATCGAGCGACTGCAGCACCTTCAGCCGGCGTTCGGCCGTCGCCGTCAGCACCTTGTTGACAGGGAGCGTGAAGAGCGCGAAAGCGCGCACCTTCGAACGACCGACGCGGCCGCGCAGCTGATAGAGCTGGGCTAGGCCGAACATGTCGGCGCGGTGGACGATCAGCGTGTTGGCCGTGGGCACATCGAGGCCGGATTCGACTATGGTTGTGGACAACAGCACGTCGTAGCGGCCTTCATAGAAGGCGTTCATGATGTCTTCGAGCTCGCCGGCCGGCATCTGGCCATGCGCGACGGCAACCTTCAATTCCGGAACATCGGACTGCAGGAAGGCGTGCACGTCAGCGAGATCGGCGAGCCGGGGGCAGACATAGAAGCTCTGGCCGCCGCGATAGTGCTCGCGCATCAGTGTCTCGCGGATGACCAGGCTGTCGAAGGGCGAGATGAAGGTGCGTACCGCCATGCGGTCGACCGGCGGCGTGGTGATCAGCGACAACTCGCGCACCCCGGTCATGGCAAGCTGCAGCGTACGCGGGATCGGCGTCGCCGATAGGGTCAGCACATGCACGTCGCTCTTCAGCTCCTTCAGCCGCTCCTTGTGCTTGACGCCGAAATGCTGTTCCTCGTCGATGATCAGCAGACCGAGATTGGCGAATTTGATGCCGGCGCCGAGCAGCGCATGGGTGCCGACGACGATATCGGTCTTGCCTTCGGCCACCTCCCTCTTGGTCAGTGCCAGTTCCTTCGAACCGACAAGGCGCGAGGCCTGCTGGATACGCACAGGCAGGCCGCGGAAACGCTCGGAAAAGGTTTTGAAATGCTGGCGGGCGAGCAACGTCGTAGGCACCACGACGGCGACCTGGACACCGTTCATTGCTGCAACGAAAGCGGCGCGCAGGGCCACTTCGGTCTTGCCGAAACCGACATCGCCGCAGACGAGGCGGTCCATGGGCCGGCCGGCGCCGAGATCGGAGCGCACGGCGTCGATGGCGTTGTCCTGGTCTTCGGTCTCGTCATAGGGGAAGCGGGCGGCAAACTCGTCGTACAGGCCGTCCGGCGCCGTCAGCATCGGCGCATGACGCGTCAGGCGCTCGGCGGCGATGCGGATCAGCGCATCGGCCATGTCGAGCAGACGCCGTTTGAGCTTGGCCTTGCGCATCTGCCAGGCGCCACCGCCGAGCTTGTCGAGCTGGGCATCGGTGCCCTCGCCGCCGTAGCGGGAGAGCAGGTCGATATTCTCGACCGGCAGGAACAGTTTGGCCTCGTCGGCATATTGCAGTTCGAGGCAGGCATGAGGGGCGCCCGCTGCTTCGATGGTCCTGAGCCCGATGAAACGGCCGATGCCGTGTTCGGCATGGACGACGATCGAGCCCTCGTCGAGACCGGCGACCTCGGAAATGAAATCGGCGGCGCGCTTGCGGCGCTTGGAGCGGCGCACCATACGGTCGCCGAGAATATCCTGCTCGCCGATAACGACGAGCTCACCCGCCTCGAAGCCGGATTCGAGATTGAGCACCGCAGCAGCGGCCTCGCCTTTCGAGAGCGAGCCGAGATCCTTCAGCGCCTCGACGGGCTTGACCTTTTCCAGGCCATGTTCGTTCAGCACCTGCAGCAGGCGTTCGAGCGAGCCCTCGGTCCAGGCGGTGACGAGCACTTTTGCGCCGGCCGCGCGTCGGTCGGCGATATGCTTGACGACGACGTCGAAGATATTGATGCGTTCGGCATCGCCGCCGCCCTCGGCATTCGAGCGGGCCCAGCGCTGACCCTGGCGAGCGTCGACATTGACGACACGCCTCGCCTCGCCCTCGACCTCGTTGAACGGGCTGACGCGGATCGCGCCGAGTGCGTCGAGAGTTTTGGTGAAGAGCTTGCTGTCGAGGTAGAGCTGGCCCGGCGCCACCGGCTTGTAGGGCGTGCCCTGCGCCATCTGGCCTTTGGCCGGCTGGCCGGAATTCAGGCGGGCATCGAAATAATCGAGGACCAGCTTGGAGCGCTCCTCCGCCGCCTCACGCACAGTATGGTCGGTAACGATACGGAAGCCGCTCAAATAATCGAAGACAGTATCGAGCTTCTCGTAGAAAAGCGGCAGCCAATGCTCCATGCCGGGGTATCGGCGGCCTTCGGAAACGGCGAGATAGAGCGCATCGTCGCGCGTCGTCGCGCCGAAAGCCGACAGGTAGTTCTTGCGGAAGCGACTGATCGTATCAGGCGTGAGCGTCACCTCGCTCATCGGGTTGAGGTCGAGGGACCGCACCTGGCCCGTCGTGCGCTGGCTAGCCGGATCGAAGCTGCGGATACTCTCCAGCGTATCGCCGAAGAAATCGAGGCGCACCGGCTCTTCTGAACCCGGCACGAAGACATCGAGGATGCCGCCGCGCACGGCATATTCGCCGACCTCGCGCACGGTCGCGACGCGGTCGAAGCCGTTGCGCTCCAGGCGGCCGGCAAGATCGTCCATGCGCAGTTGGTTGCCGGGACGGGCGGAAAAGCTCAGGCTCTCGATGACGTCGTGGGGCGCCACCTTCTGAAGCATGGCGTTGGCAGTGACCAGCACGATCGCGGCATGCGGCTTCTTGCGATGGGCGATGAGGCCGCCGAGCGCGGCAAGCCGGCGGGCCGAAGTATCGGCGCTCGGCGAGACGCGGTCGTAGGGCAGACAGTCCCAGGCCGGAAGGGTGAGGACCGGAATGTCGGGGGCGACGAAGCCGAGCATCTGTTCCAGATCGGCCATGCGGTGGCCGTCCGACATGACATAGGCGACCGGCTCGCCCGCCCGGGCCAGTTCGGCGAGCAGCAGCGGCTCGAGGCCCGCAGGCACATTGCCGATCGTCAGCGGCTCGGCAACGGCCGCAAGCTTCTTCGCATCGAAACCAGGGATCATTCCGGCGTCCTGAGGGGCTTGTCGAAATCGGGCTTATAGGCGGCAAGGCGGGCAAACATCGGAGTCTGGAAACGCTCCGGCACCGGCCATGTTCCCATGATCCAGCGAAGAAGATCATTATCCTCTTCCGCCATGATCGTTTCGAATTCGTCGAGCTCGGCGTCGGAAAGCTTTGTAATCTCGGCTTCGGCGAACTGACCGAAAACCAGATCCATTTCGCGGATGCCGCGGTGCCAGCAGCGGAAAAGGATTCGGCGGCGGCGCGGGTCGAGACCGGCACTCGTGAGTGTGACACCTGTCATGGCATTACCTTCCTGTTGATGCGCCTCTATAGACCCTCGAAAGCGGCTTGTCAGCCTTGCCAAGGCCGCATTGTTCGTCGCATTTTGGCCGCATGCGCCCCGCCGTTCTCGACCCTCTGTTTTCTCCCGTTTCGGGCCTTCCGGGCGTCGGCCCGAAGATCGCCGAGTTGCTGGTCAAGCTGCTCGGGCGCGACACGGCGGAGGATTGCCGGGTCATCGACCTTTTGTTCCACGCGCCCTTTTCGCTTATCGACCGGCGCAACCAGCCGGGGATAGCCCTGGCGCCGCAGGGCGCGATCGTAACGATCACCGCTCGCGTCGACCGCCACCAGGCGCCGCCGCGCGGCAAGAGCAATATCCCCTACCGCGTGTTCCTGCATGACGAGACCGGCGAATTGACGCTGGTGTTCTTCCGTGGGCAGGCGGCATGGCTGGAAAAGCAACTGCCTGTAGACGCCGAGGTAACGGTCAGCGGCAAGGTCGACTGGTTCAACGGCCGCGCCTCGATGGTTCATCCCGACTATATCGTCAGGGCCGAGGAGGCGGAGAGCCTTCCGCTCGTCGAGCCGATCTATCCGCTGACGGCGGGGCTTTCGCCGAAAACGCTGCGCAAGATCATCGACGCCGCCCTGCCGCGCTTTCCCGAACTGCCGGAATGGATCGACCCTGCGCTGACACAGCGACAGGGCCTTCCGTCGATCCGTGACGGTTTTCATATGCTGCACGAGCCGCGCGATCCCGCCGATATCGACCCGCAAGCCCCTGCCCGCCGGCGACTCGCCTATGACGAATTTCTGGCAGGTCAGCTATCGCTCAGCCTGGTGCGCCAGAGGCTGCGCAAAGTGGCGGGTCAGCCGGTGCATGCGACCGGCTCCGTCAGCAGCATGATCCTGAAGACGGTGCCCTTCTCGCTCACATCAAGCCAGAACGAGGCGATCGCCGACATTTTGAAAGACATGGCCGGAGCCGAGCGGATGCTGCGGCTGCTGCAGGGCGATGTCGGCTCCGGCAAGACTCTGGTGGCGCTGATGGCGATGGCGGCGGTGATCGAGAGCGGCGGCCAGGCTGTGCTGATGGCGCCGACCGAAATCCTCGCCCGTCAGCACCACGCGACGATCTCGAAATTCGCCGCCTCCGCCGGGCTCGGCATCGAGGTGCTGACCGGGCGCACCAAGGGACGCGAGCGCGAGGAGATCCTCGAGCGCATCTCCTCCGGCGCCGCACAGATCATCATCGGTACGCACGCCCTGTTCCAGGAGAGCGTCAGTTACGCCAATCTGATGCTTGCCGTCGTCGACGAGCAGCACCGTTTCGGCGTGCATCAGCGCCTGCGGCTGACCGCCAAAGGCATCTCGCCGCATATGCTCGTCATGACGGCGACGCCGATCCCCCGCACCCTGGTGCTGGCCGCCTTCGGCGATATGGATGTTTCCAAGCTGACCGAGAAACCGGCCGGCCGCAAGCCGATCCAGACGATCACCGTGCCGATGGAACGGACCGGAGAGATCGTCGGGCGGCTGCAGAGCGCGATCGCCGAGGGCAGGAAAGCCTACTGGATCTGCCCGCTGGTCGAAGAATCCGAGGAGCTCGACCTGATGTCGGCCGAAGAGCGGCATGCGACGCTCGTCTCGGCACTCGGCCCGGATATCGGCCTGATCCACGGTCGCATGAGCGGCGCGGAAAAGGATGCGGCAATGATGGCCTTCAAGAACGGCGAGACCCGACTTCTGGTCGCCACGACCGTCGTCGAAGTGGGCGTCGACGTGCCGGATGCGACAATCATGGTGATCGAACACGCCGAACGCTTCGGGCTGGCGCAGCTGCATCAGCTGCGCGGCCGTGTCGGGCGAGGCGACGAGGCCTCGACCTGCATCCTGCTCTACAAGGGACCGCTCGGCGAGACCGGTCACGCCAGGCTTTCGATCATGCGGGAAACGGAGGATGGTTTCCGAATCGCGGAGGAAGATCTGAAGCTGCGCGGCGAAGGCGAGTTGCTCGGCACGCGGCAATCCGGCACGCCGGGGTTCCGCATCGCCAGCCTCGAGGCACATGCCGATCTACTCGAGATCGCCCGCAAGGACGCTGCCTATCTGATCGAGCGCGATCCGGAATTGACCAGCGAAAGAGGACAGGCGGTCCGCACCCTGCTCTATCTCTTCCGCCGCGACGAGGCGATCCGTTTCCTGAGAGCAGGCTAGTCTGCCTTTGAAACCGCCACCGGCTTCGGCCGCGGCAGATGTTTCTGCTTCGGCTCGGACGGTTTATGGTCCGGGGCGACGAGACCGCCCGAAATCAGGAACTTGGCGGCGTCTTCCGGGCTCATGTCGAGCATGACGATCTTTTCGCGCGGCACGAAAATGAGAAAACCGGCTGTCGGCACGGGCGTCGGCGGCAGGAAGACGGCGACCATGTCCTGACCCATGGCATTGAACTTCGAGGCAATCTCGCCCTTGGCGTCGGTGGCAACGAAGACCAGCGCCCAGAGGCCGGGACCGGGATATTCGATCAGACCGACCTTCTTGAAGGAATTCGACTGCTCCTTCAGCACGGTTTCGAAAATCTGCTTCACGCTTCTGTAAATCGTGCGCACTAACGGCATGCGCTGGACGACCGATTCGCCGAAACGGACGATGCTCTGGCCGATGAGGTTCTTGCCGAGGAAGCCGACGACGGTGATCAGGACGACGGCAATCAGCAGGCCGAAACCGGGGATGGCGAAATTGAGATAGCTTTCCGGGTTCCAGCGCGCCGGAATATAGGGCCTGACCCAGCTGTCCGACCAGTGGATGAAGGTCCACGTCAGCCAGATGGTAATCGCGATCGGCGCGCAGATGATCAGACCTGCGAGAAAATTGTTCCTCAGCCGGGTCGCGACCGGCATTCTGGGGGCATTGTCGGCCATCGCTTCCTGATGAACTCCATCTCAGTCGTGGACAGGCCGGAACTCCGGCCCTTCCCCCTTGTCCGCATACCAAAATTGCCAGAATTCGATCCGCCGCACAATACGTTTCGGCGCGGAGACCCGGCTCCCGCAGGCTTATTCCACGGTCACGGATTTCGCCAGGTTGCGCGGCTGATCGACGTCGGTGCCCATGAATACGGCGGTGTGATAGGCGAGCAGCTGGATCGGCAGAGAGAAGATCATCGGCGCGATGATTTCGTCGACGACAGGCAGGACGATCGTCGCCATGGTCGGCAGTCTCGAGGCCGCCGCACCGGCTTCATCGGTGATGAAAATGATGCGGCCGCCGCGCGCCGCGACCTCCTGCATGTTCGAGACTGTCTTTTCGAAGAAGCGGTCATAAGGGGCGATGACAATGACCGGCATGTTCTCATCGATCAGCGCGATCGGGCCGTGCTTCAATTCGCCGGCGGCATATCCTTCGGCGTGGATATAGGAAATTTCCTTGAGCTTCAGCGCGCCTTCCATGGCGAGCGGGAAGCTGGTGCCGCGGCCGAGATAGAGCACGTCCTTGCACTTCGACAGTTCGCGCGACAGGCTTTCCATCTGTGGCTGGATGAGGTTCAGCACGCGGCTCATGATCCGCGGCATTTCGGCGAGATGGCGAACGAGAGCCCTCTCCTCATCCGCGTTCACCGTGCCGCGCGCCTTGCCGGCGCCGATCGCCAGCGACGCCAAGACGGCAAGCTGGCAGGTGAAGGCCTTGGTCGAGGCGACGCCGATCTCGGGCCCGGCCATGATCGGGAACACGGCGTCGGATTCGCGGGCAATCGTCGATTCGCGGACATTGACGACAGCGCCGATCTTGAGGCCGTTGTCCCGGCAATAACGAAGCGACGCCAGCGTGTCGGCGGTCTCGCCGGACTGGGAGATGAAGAGTGCGGCCTGCGATGGCGAGAGCGGCATTTCGCGGTAGCGGAATTCGGAGGCGACATCGATTTCAACAGGCAGCCGGGCGTAACGTTCGAACCAGTATTTGCCGACAAGGCCTGCAAGATAGGCAGTGCCGCAGGCCGAAATCGCAAGGCTGCTTGCCGCCTTGAAATCGATCGCGGCGGCATTGGCACCGATCGTGTTTTCCGCGAAATCCACGTAGTGGCTGAGCGCATGGGAGATCACCTCCGGCTGCTCGTAGATTTCCTTTTCCATGAAATGGCGGTGATTGCCCTTGTCGACGACATAGGCAGTCGCCTGCGAGATCTGGCGCGCGCGCTTGACCGGTTTGCCAGTGAAATCCAGGACGGAGACGGCGTCGCGAGTGATGATGGCGCAGTCGCCGTCGACGAGATAGGTGATCTCGTTGGTGAAGGGCGAGAGGGCGATCGCATCCGAGCCGAGGAACATTTCGCCGCGACCATAGCCGACGGCGAGCGGCGGGCCGGAACGAGCGGCCATGATCGTGTCGGGAACGGCCTTGAGCATGACGGCCAGCGCATAGGCGCCGGTCACCCGATTCAGCATCTTGATCATGGCTGCGCGCGGCTCAAGACCCTCACGCAGGTATTTCGCCATCAGGTGCGCGACCACTTCGGTATCCGTCTGGGTATCGAAGACCGCCCCTTCTCCGGTCAGTTCGTCGCGAAGTTCGGAGAAATTCTCGATAATGCCATTATGGACGACCGCAACCCCTTCGACAAAGTGCGGGTGGGCATTGGTCTCATTGGGGACCCCGTGCGTAGCCCAGCGCGTATGGGCGATGCCGACGGTGCCGGGCAGCGGCTCTGCATCGAGGCGCTTTTCAAGGTTGAAAAGCTTTCCCTCGGCGCGGCGGCGATCCATCATCCCCTCATAGATCGTGGCGACACCGGCGGAATCGTAGCCGCGATATTCGAGACGCTTCAGCGCATCCACCAGGCGCCCGGCAACAGGCTGAGTTCCGACGATCCCCACAATGCCGCACATGCAATATCCCCATAAAGGCTTCAATAATGAGGCCAGTCCTAACAATTCCGGCTTATTTCTCAATGGCCTCGGCGGTCACTTTCAATTTCCGCCGGTTACGGAAAACAGCCTCAGCCTTTCCCCTTCTTTGCGGCCTTGATGGCGAGCGCGCGCTCGCGCAGCAACGTCGCGCGTCCGGGCTTGATCTCCTGGCGGGCGCGGCCGAGCGCCAGCGCATCGGCCGGCACGTTGGCTGTTATAACGCTGCCGGAGGCGATATAGGCGCCGTCGCCGATGGTCACCGGCGCGACCAGCGAGGAATTGGATCCGATGAAGGCGTTTTCGCCGATCACCGTTTCGCTCTTGTTGACGCCGTCATAATTGCAGGTGATCGTGCCTGCGCCGATATTGCTGCCGGCGCCAACGACCGCGTCGCCGATATAGGTGAGATGGTTGACCTTGGCGCCCTCACCGATCCGGCCGTTCTTGACCTCGCAAAAATTGCCGACCTTCGAACCGCTGGCGAGATCCGCACCCGGCCGCAGCCGCGCGAAGGGGCCCACGGTCGCGCCTTCGCTGACATGGGCGCCCTCGATATGCGAGAAAGCATGAATGACGGCGCCGCTGTCGATCACCGAGCCGGGCCCGAAGACGACGTTCGGCTCGATCAGCGCATCCCGGCCGATGACGGTGTCATAGGAGAGGAACACCGTTTCCGGCGCGATCATGGTAACGCCTGATAGCATCATCTCGCGGCGGCGACGCTCCTGCCAGAAGCGTTCGATAACAGCGAGTTCGGCGCGGTTGTTGCAGCCGGTCATCTCGATTTCAGGGGCATCGACGGCTGTGACGCGACCGCCAAGCGAACGGGCAATCTCGACGAGGTCGGTGAGATAAAATTCGCCCTTGGCATTGGCATTGCCGATGCGCGAGAGGAGATCGAGCGCCTTGCTGCCGTTGATTGCCATCAGTCCGCTGTTGCACCAGGTCACAGCGCGCTCGGCGTCGGTGGCGTCCTTCTCCTCGCGGATGGCGATGAGCTCCCCGTCCTTGACGAGCAGGCGGCCATAGCCGGTCGGACGGTCGGTGTGAAAGCCGATGACGACGACGTCGCTGCCTTCGGCGAGGCCCTGGCGGGCGGCTTTCAACGGTCCGTCGGTCTGCAGCGGCACGTCGCCGTAGGTGACGAGGATATCGTCATAACCCTTGGCGATGGCCTCGCGTGCCGCCAGCACCGCATGGCCGGTGCCGAGACGCTCTTGCTGCAGATATGCTTCGATGGCGACACCGTCGATGCTCGCGGACTTGGCGACGTTCTCGGCGTCGCGGCCGACGACCAGTGCTACGGAGGAGATATCCGCGGAGGCGACCGCCTCGACCACATGCGCGATCATCGGCCGTCCGGCGACCGGATGCAGCACCTTAGATTTCGAGGATTTCATCCGCGTGCTGTCACCGGCGGCTAGGATGACGGCAAGACAAGTGCGTTCCATGATGTGCTCCGCGAATCCGCGCGATGAGGCGGCTTTTCTGCCTCATACTGCATAATTCCCGAAATCGGAAATCCATTTCAGGACGAAATTGCGCGGCAGTTCAAGGTGCTACGACGTCCATTGAGTGGCTAAAAAGCTCGAATGCGCCGCGGGGTCAAAGCGTCACTAGGATGAGATTGCCGGCGAAATCGGTCCCAAGACAACAGGAGAACCGTGGGCCGCGAAGGCCTCATGCACGTGGTCGCGTCCGTCCAGGATGACGACTTCCATCGCACGCCGAGCGGCGGCGCTGTCGCCGGAGACGATGGCATCGACGATGCGCATATGGGTATCGGCGATATTGGCGAATCCGTTTTCGGAGGGGGGCGTGCTGATGCGGAACATGCCGACCAGGGCCGCTTCGATCAGGCTGCCGAGGGTGCGCATGAAGGGATTGTGCGAGGCTTCGGCAATTGCCAGGTGGAAGCGCAGGTCGGCGAGTGCCAGGCTGTCGGCCGTATGCCCGCTCGCCGCCATCTCCTGAGCCAGCCCGCGCAGCATTTCGATTTCCTCGGCATCGGCGCGCTCGGCGACCAGACCGGCGGCGAAGGGTTCGACGGCAAGGCGGATATCGTAAAGCTGCAGCAGAAATTCTTCGGTCACGCCATTGTCGAAGTGCCAGGCGATGATTTCGCTGTCGAACATATTCCAGAGGTTTTTCTCGGTCACACGCGTGCCGACCCGCGCCTTGGCAACCACCATGCCCTTGGCAGCAAGCGTCTTCATCGTCTCGCGCAGCACCGTACGCGATACCTTGAAGCGTTGCGCCAGTTCCGTATCGCCCGGCAGGATCGAGCCGACGGGATAGGTACCGGCGACGATCGCCTTCCCGAGCTCGTCGACCACCTGTGCGTGGCTCGTACGGGCTCGGCGCCCTGTCTTGCGTGTCTCGATCAGTTTATTGCGCAAACGATCACCCCCTCAGGCATACCTCTTGTTCAGGCTTGAAAGGAACAGGATCGCCTTCTGCATCAGTATGAATGCAAACAGCAGCAGGCCAATCAGAATCTTCGTCCACCAGCTCGACAGCGTGCCGTCGAAGGTGATGTAGGTCTGAATGAGTCCCTGGATCAGAATGCCGATCAAGGTTCCCGCCACGAATCCCGCTCCTCCGGTCAGCAGCGTCCCCCCAATGACCACCGCAGCGATGGCGTCGAGTTCGACGCCGACTGCAGCAAGAGAATATCCGGCAGAGGTGTACAGCGAAAAAACGATTCCGGATAGACCGGCGAGAAAGCCCGACAGCGCATAGATCTGGATCGTCGTGCGTCCGACCGGCACACCCATCAGCCGCGCCGTCTGCGGCCCTCCCCCAAGCGCATAGACGTTGGTGCCGAAGCGGGTCCGGTGGGCGATGAAGATGCCGGCGGCAAAGACCAGAAGCATCACGGCGCCGATCAGCGTCAGCCGCCCGCCTCCGGGCAGCCGCCAATAGAGGCTCGTCAGCGTCGAATAATAATCGTGGTTGATCGGAATGCTGTCGATCGACAGCACAAAGGCGATCCCGCGCGCCAGGAACATGCCGGCAAGCGTGACGATGAATGCCGGCATTTCGAGATAGTGGATGATGGCGCCCATGACGGCGCCGAAGGCGGTGGTGATGACGAGGACCAGCGCGAAGGCGAGGAGCGGATGGATCGACGTATTCTGCAGGATGACCGCCAGGAAGACGCCGGTAAAGGCGATGATCGAACCGATCGACAGATCGATGCCGCCGGAGATGATCACGAAGGTCATGCCGACGGCGGCAATACCGAGAAATGCGTTATCGGTCAAAAGGTTGCCGATAACGCGGGTCGACAGCATGTTCGGATATTGAAGCGTGCAGCCGGCATAGGCGAGCACGAAGATTACGATGGTCGCGAGCAGCGGCAGGTATTTGGAGTTCATTTCGGCTACTCCCTTCCGCCCTGCCCGCGGCTGGCGAAGATGGCGAGCGATTGCACCGCCGGCGACTGGATGATGAGGATGACGATAATGATGACAGCCTTGATGATCAGATTGAATTCAGGCGGGAATCCCGAGGACAGGATGCCGGTGTTGACCGCCTGGATGATCATCGCGCCGACCAGCGAGCCGACGATGCTGAATCGTCCGCCGAGGAGCGAATTGCCGCCGACGACGACGGCGAGGATGGCGTCAAGCTCCAGCCAGAGACCGGCATTGTTGGCATCCGCGCCCTTGATGTCGGCCGCGACGATAATGCCGGCGATCGAGGCGCAGAGCCCGCTCAGCATATAGACGGCCATCAGCAGCACCGGCGTTTGAATCCCGGAGAGCGTGCTGGCGCGGCGGTTGATGCCGACAGCCTCGAGCAGCATGCCGAGCGCCGTGCGGCGAACGAGCAGGATGACGAGCAGACCGACAAGCAGCCAGATGACGACGGGCATAGGCAGCAGAGCCATCGAGCCGCTACCGAAGAAGATCAGGCCGTCATCATTGAAGGTCAGGATGGCGCCTTCGGTGATGAGCTGGGCGATGCCGCGGCCGGCGACCATCAGCACCAAGGTGGCGATGATCGGCTGGATGTTGAGGACCGCCACCAGGAAACCGTTCCAGACGCCGCAGGCAAGCCCGATCGCCAGTGTCAGGAATATCGTGTAAGTGACGGAATTTCCAGAAACGACGGATGAAGCAGCAACAGCGCCGCAGATGGCGATGACCGCGCCGACGGACAAATCGATGCCCTTCGTAGCAATAACCAGCGTCATGCCGATCGCCAGCAGCGCCACCGGCGCACCGCGATTCAGCACGTCAATCACGCTGCCGTAGAGCCGCCCATTCTGAACCACCACATTAAAAAACTGAGGTGACGTTATGAAATTCAGCAGAAGAATCACAATGAGCGCGATCAATTGCGGCGCCAGGCGATAGCCCAGCGCATTCGAGGAGGACTTCATGCATCCTCCTTCTTGTGCTCGGCGGCCGCGATGGCATCGACTATACCGGCGGCAGTAATTCGCTCGCCCGTGAGTTCGGCGATATGCTGCCTGTCGCGAAGTACGATGACACGTGAACTATAGGCGACAAGCTCTTCAAGTTCCGAGGAAATTACGATCAATGACATGCCTTCGGCGCAGAGCTGCTCGATGAGCCGGATGATCTCGGCATGGGCGCCGACATCGATACCGCGGGTTGGTTCATCGAGGATGAGAAACTTGGGATTGGTTGCCAGCCAGCGAGCGAGGATCGCCTTCTGCTGGTTGCCGCCGGAAAGCAGCCGGATCGGCTTTTCACGGTCGGTCGTGCGGATGTCGAGCGCCTTGATGTAGCGGTCGGCGAGCGCATTCTGCTCGGCGCGCGACAGCGGCCTGGTCCAGCCGCGGCGGGCCTGCAGCGCAAGCGCAATGTTTTCCCGGATCGAGAGGTCGCCGACGATGCCGTCGGTCTTGCGGTCTTCAGGGCAGAATCCGAAGCCCTTCGCGATCGCGGCGCGCGGGCTGGAAAGGGTCACGGGCTGGCCGTCGATCGTTGCACTGCCGCTGTCGGCATGTTCGACGCCGAAGAGCAGTTCGGCGGTTTCGGTGCGCCCGGAACCGAGCAGCCCGGCCACGCCGACTACCTCGCCGGCCCGGACGTCGAGATCGAAAGGCTTGACTTTGCCGCGTTTACCGTAGCCGGAAAAGCGGTAGCGGACCTCGCCCGCGGCGATGCTGTGTTCCCTGACCGTCTCTTCGGCCTGGGCGAGTTCCCGGCCGAGCATCATCGCGATCAGACCCTGGCGCGGCAGATCGGCGGCGTCGCGGGTGCCGACGAGTTTGCCGTTGCGCAGCACGGTGATGCGGTCGCTGATCGCATAGACCTGCTCGAGGAAATGGGTGATGAAGACGATGCCGAGGCCACGCTTTTTCAAGTCCTCGATGATGCGGAAGAGCAGCGCCACTTCCTGATTGTCGAGGCTCGCCGTCGGCTCGTCCAATATCAGGACCTTGCCGGAGAGATCGACGGCGCGGGCGATGGCGACCACCTGCTGGACGGCGACGGAGAAACGTCCAAGTTCGGCGGTGACGTCGATATCGATGCCGTAGCCGGCGAGCAGTTCGCGCGCCTTGCGGTTCATCGCGCGGACATCAGTCATACCGAAACGCCGCGGCTGGCGTCCGAGAAACAGGTTTTCGGCCACACTTAGATTGGCCAGGAGGTTGACTTCCTGATAAACGGTGCCGATGCCGAGCTTCTGGGCGGCGAGCGTATTGGCCGGATTGATCTCCTGGCCGTCGAGCGTCAGGCTGCCGCCATCGCGATGGTAGGCCCCGGTGATGCATTTGATCAGCGTCGACTTGCCGGCGCCGTTCTCGCCGAGAAGCGCATGAACCTCCCCGCGGCGCAACGTAAAATCGACCTTGTCAAGCGCGACGGCGCCGGGAAAGAACTTCGATATGGCCGAGGCTGCGAGAATATTCTCGATATTGTGAACCATGAGGGCTGCTGTTTCCTGATATTGCGCCTTGCGCCTGCGCCAAGGCCGGGCAAGACGCCCGGCCGGCACCGGCAGTTCCGTACCGGCCCATGATGGGCCAGTACGGTTCCAGGTTCAAATCAGTAGCCCTGACCCTTCTTCTCTTCGTACACCTTCATCGGCTCGTCGGCCGGCGTGTAGAGCTTCGACTCGGTCTGGATCCACTTCGGCGGAGCCTTCTTGTCCTTCAGATAGGCTTCGAGCGCATCGAAAGCGGGACCTGCCATGTTCGGCGTCAGTTCGACCGTAGCATTGGCCTCACCTTCGGACATCGCCTTGAAAATATCCGGCACGGCGTCGATGGAAACGACGAGGATATCCTTGCCGGGCTTCAGGCCGGCTTCCTTGATCGCCTGGATGGCGCCGACAGCCATGTCGTCGTTGTGGGCGTAGAGCGCGCAGATATCCTTGCCGCCATTTTCAGCCTTCAGGAAGCTTTCCATGACTTCCTTGCCCTTGGTACGGGTGAAGTCGCCGGTCTGGCTGCGAACGATCTTGAGATTGTCGTGGCCGGTGAGGGCCTCTTCGAAGCCTTTCTTGCGGGCGATGGCCGGCGATGAGCCGGTCGTACCCTGCAGTTCGACGACATTGCACTTCTTGTCGCCGACGGTCTTGACGAGCCAGTCGCCGGCAACCTTGCCTTCATGGACGAGGTCGGAGGTGACAGCCGTCAGATAGAGATCGTCCGGAGCCTTGACGGTGCGGTCGAGAAGGATAACCGGGATATTGGCTTCCTTGGCTTCCTTCAGAACGTCATCCCAGCCGGTCTCGACGACCGGAGCGATCAGAATGGCATCGACGCCCTGGGCGATGAAGGAGCGCAAAGCCTTGATTTGGTTTTCCTGCTTCTGCTGCGCATCGGCAAACTTCAGATCGATGCCGCGCTTCTTGGCCTGCTCCTTGGTCACGGTCGTTTCAGCCGCGCGCCAGCCCGATTCCGAACCGATCTGCGAGAAACCGACGGTCAAGCCGTTGGCCGAAGCCGAACCGAACATGCAGGCAGCCAGAATCGTGGCACTCAAAAGTGCAGTCTTCAATTTCATGATATCCTCCCAATGCCGCTCCTTCGCGGCGCAGGGTCAAAAAATCATATAGTATTACTTTTGTAAATCGCTTTTTTTAGCGTATGAGCAGAAAAAAGGGCGTCTCCAGGACGCCCTTTGAATTTGCAAACTGGCTGCAGAAGTTATTGCGCAGGCAGCTTGTCGTCGACGCCTTCGACATAGAAGTTCATGCCGAGCAACGTCCCGTCATCGGCCTTCTCGCCAGCCTTCAGCCAGGGCGTGCCGTCCTGCTTGTTGATGGGGCCGGTGAAGGGATGCAGTTCGCCCGATTTGATCTTGGCTTCGGTTTCCTCGGCAAGCTTCTTCACGTCATCGGGCATGTTGGTATAGGGCGCCATTGTCAGAATGCCGTCCTTCAGGCCATCCCAGCTCTGTTCCGACTTCCAGGTGCCGTCGAGAAGCGCCTGGACGCGCTTGACGTAATAATTGCCCCAAGTGTCGATGATCGCTGTGAGCTGTACGTTTGGACCAGCCTTGATCATGTCGGACGCCTGGCCGAAGGCCTTAACGCCGCGTTGCTCGGCAACCTGCATCGGAGCGGTCGTGTCCGTGTGCTGGGTGAGAATGTCGACGCCCTGGTCGAGCAGCGCCTTGGCGGCATCGGCTTCCTTGCCGGGGTCGAACCAGGTGTTGACCCAGATGACCTTCATCTTGAAGTTCGGGTTGACCGACTTGGCGCCGGTTTCGAACGCATTGATGCCCATCACCACCTCGGGGATCGGGAAGGAGGCGATATAGCCTGCCGTGCCGGTCTTCGACAGCTTCCCGGCGATAATGCCGCTGATGTAGCGGCCTTCATAGAAGCGCGAATTGTAGGTCGCGACATTGTCGGCGGCCTTGAAGCCGGTCGCATGCTCGAACTTCACCTTCGGGAACTTCTTGGCGACGGCGACAGTCGCGTCCATGTATCCGAAGGATGTGGTGAAAATAAGCGAGCAGCCGGAACGGGCCATGCGCTCGATGGCGCGTTCGGCATCAGGACCCTCCGGAACGCTTTCGAGGAAGGATGTTTCGACCTTGTCGGCGAATTCCTTCTCGACCTGGAGGCGGCCGTTTTCATGGGCCTGCGTCCAGCCGCCATCGGTGCGGGTGCCGACATAGACGAAGCAGACCTTGGTCTTTTCGGCAGCCTCGGCGGCCGGACCGATGCTCAGGACAAGGGCAGCTGTCGCTGCGAGAGCAAGTGCAAGTTTTTTCATTTTGATCCCTGTTGGTTGGAAGTTTGAAACCCGTCTTTTTTGTTGTTGCTCACCGGTCAGGCACGAAGGCTTTGCCAAGCGAGGCCGGCGTATTGATCATCGTCGTGCGCCGATTATGCGAGATCATGATGAGGACCACAACTGTCGCCGCATAGGGCAGCATCGACAGGAACTGCGACGGAATGCCGATGCCGAAGGCCTGCGCGTGCAACTGCAGGATCGTCACAGCTCCGAAGAGATAACCGCCGGCCAGCAGCCGCCAAGGCCGCCATGAGGAGAAGACGACAAGCGCCAGCGCGATCCAGCCCCGCCCGGACGACATATTCTCGGTCCACTGCGGCGTATAGATCAGCGACAGTTGTGCCCCTGCAAGGCCGGCACACGCGCCACCGAACATAACGGCGAGATAACGCGTGCGGATGACGTTGATGCCGAGCGCATGGGCGGAGGCGTGATTATCGCCGATGGCGCGTATCTTCAGGCCGGTTCGACTCCTGAAGAGGAACCAGTTAACGCCGATAACGAGCAGGATCGACAGGTAGAAGATCAGATCCTGTTTGAAGAGGACGGTTCCGACATAAGGAATGGCCGAAAGAACTGGAATTTCGATCGGCAGAAGCCGGATGCCAGGCGCGCCGACGAAGGCTTCGCCGAGCATGCCGGAAGCGCCAAGGCCGAGGATCGTCAGGGCAAGGCCCGTCGCCACCTGGTTGGTGACGAGCGTCAGCGTCAGGAAGGCGAAGAGCAGTGAGAACAGCGCGCCGCTGACGATGCCACCGACAATGCCGATATAGGCCGATCCGGTAAGTTGAGCGGCGGCGAAGGCGCCGACGGCGCCGATGATCATCATGCCTTCGACGCCGAGATTGAGAACACCGGAGCGCTCCGTCACGAGTTCGCCGAGGGCTGCAATGACGAGCGGCGTCGAGGCGGTGATAACCGTCAGCAGGATGGCTTCGAAGATGCTCATACCGCCCCGCCCCTGACCCGCGACCAGACAATGCGGATTTTGTAATAGATCAGCATATCGCAGGAGAGCACGAAAAAGAGCAGCAGACCCTGGAACACGCGCGTGACCTTGTCGGAAATGCCAATCGAAAGCTGTGCGGCCTCGCCGCCGAGATAAGTCAGCGCCAGCACCAGGCCTGACGCGATGATCCCGAGCGGGTTGAGGCGGCCGAGGAAGGCAACGATGATGGCGGTGAAACCGTAGCCGGGAGAGATCGCCGGCTGGAGATGGCCGATCGAGCCGGAGACCTCACTGATGCCGGCAAGGCCGGCAAGCGCGCCTGAGAAGAGAAAGCTGAACCAGATCATCTTCTTCGCGGAGAAGCCGGCGAAGCGCCCTGCCCTTTCCGATTGGCCGAGCACGACGATCTCGAAGCCTCTCAACGTATAGCGCAACATGAACCAGACGCCGATCGCCGCAATGATGGCGAAGACGAACGCCCAATGAGCGCGGCCAGATTCTTCCCAGATCGCCGGCAGCACCGCCTCAGGCGCGAAATCGCGCGAAACGGGAAAGTTGAAGCCCTTCGGATCGCGCCAGGCGCCCCGAACCAGCCAGTCCAAGAAAAGCTGGGCGATGTAGACCAGCATCAGTGACGTCAGGATCTCATTGGTGTTGAAATGCGCCTTCAAAAGCGCCGGAACGGCGGCGAAAAGCGCACCACCAAGCGCGCCGAGCACCAGCATCAGCGGCAACACGAGCGGCGAGTGCCAGTCGTAAAAGACGATCGGCAGATAGGAGCCGGTGATGGCTCCGATGGTGAACTGTCCCTCGGCGCCGATATTCCAGTTGTTCGAGCGGTAGCAGACGGCAAGGCCGACGGCGATCAGGATCAGCGGCGCGGCTTTGATCGCCAGTTCGTGCAGCGACCAGACCTCGAGCAGCGGCTCGACGAAGAAGGCGCTCAGCGCCGCGGCCGGGTCCTTGCCGAGCATGGCGAACATGATGGCGCCGAAGGTGAGCGTCAGGACGAGGGCGAGGAGCGGCGAAACGAAGCCGAAGAGCTTCGAAACGTCGGGGCGTTTTTCCAGTTCAATGCGCATGGGCTGCCTCCGCGGCAGAACCGCTCTCGTGCAGGCCGCCCATCAGCAGGCCGATATTTTCGCGCGTCAGTTCACTCGCCGGGAAAGGCCTGGAAAGGCGGCCCTCGGAGATGACGGCAATATCTGTCGCGACCTCGAAGATCTCGTCGAGATCCTGGCTAATGACGACGACGGCGGAGCCGGCCTTTGCAAGGTCGACCAAAGCCTGGCGGATGCGGCTTGCCGCCCCGGCATCCACGCCCCAGGTCGGTTGATTGACGACAAGCACCGCCGGCTGGCGGTCGAGTTCGCGGCCGACGATGAATTTCTGCAGGTTTCCGCCGGAAAGAGAGCCGGCGGCCGGATCATCGCCGCTCTTGCGGACATCCATCGCCTCGGAAATGCGCCTGGCGGCGGATTTCACAGCCCGGCGGCGGATCATGCCGAGCAGGCCCAGAAAGGCCTTGCGATCCGACTGGCTGCGGGCAAGGACGAGATTATCCGACAGTTTCAAGGCAGAGACGGCGGCGTGCCCGTGGCGTTCCTCCGGCACGAATCCGGCACCGAGCAGGCGGCGGGCGGTAATTCCCTGATTGCCGACGTGTCTCTTGCGAATGACGATCGCCTCGGGCGAAGCGACCGGATATTCGCCCGAGAGAACGTCGAAGAGCTCGCTCTGGCCGTTGCCCGCCACACCGGCAATCGCCAGGATCTCACCGGAACGCACGGTCAGCGATACCTCGCGCAACGGCATGGCGAAAGGCGTGCGGGCAGCGACCGAAAGGTTGACTACCGCCAGCTGCACCTCGCCTTTGTCGCTGCGCCCCGGATGCGTAACGGCGGCTACCTCGCTGCCGACCATCATGCGGGCGAGCGATGCGGGTGTTTCCTGCTTCGGATCACAGGCGCCGGTTACACGGCCATGGCGCAGCACCGTTGCTCTATCGCAGATGCGCTGCACCTCCTCCAGCCGATGGCTGATATAAAGAACCGAACGCCCCTCGGCGCGCAGCTTGAACAGCGTTTCAAACAGCTTGTCGGCTTCCTGCGGCGTCAAAACCGAGGTCGGTTCGTCGAGAATGATGAGCTTTGGATTCTGCAGCAGCGCCCGGACGATCTCGATGCGCTGGCGCTCGCCGACCGAGAGATCGGCGACATGAGCATGCGGATCGAGCGGCAGGCCGTAGGCTAGCGACAGCGCCCTCGCCTCCTCGGCGATCCTGTCGATCGGGATGGCGTCGTCGAGCGACAGCGCTATGTTTTCGGCGACCGTCAGCGCCTCGAACAGTGAAAAATGCTGGAAGACCATGCCGATGCCAAGCTTGCGGGCCTCGCCCGGCGAGGTGATGGCGACCTCTCTTCCTTCCCAGAGGATGTGCCCGTGCGTCGGCTCGAGAACGCCGAACAGCATCTTGACCAAAGTGGACTTGCCTGCGCCATTTTCACCGAGAAGTGCATGTATTTCGCCCGGCGCTATGTCGAGATCGATGTCATTGCAGGCGGCAAAGCCACCGAAAAACTTCGTCAGCTTCTGGATGGATAACAACGCACCGGAATCCGGCACATTCAATGCAGACACGTTCCCCTCATTTCTTCTGCCAACCGGTCCGTTCGGATCTCATGGAATCAGCAGCGTCGTTCCCGTAGTTTTTCTTGCTTCCAGATCCGCGTGAGCCCGCCCGACCTCACGCAGCGGATAGGTTTGGTTGACATTGATACGCACTTTGTTGCTTTGCACAACATCAAATAGCGCTTGTGCACTATCGACCAATTCCTGGCGCGCGGCGATATAGGTGAAGAGCGTCGGACGCGTCGCAAAGAGTGACCCCTTCTGCGCCAGCTGGGACAGGGTGAAGTTCTCGATCGGCCCGGAGGATTGGCCGAACGAGGCGAACAGACCGCGCGGCTTCAGGCAATCGAGCGACTGTGGAAAAGTATCGCGGCCGATCGAATCATAGACGACATCGACGCCCTTGCCGCCGGTTATTTCGCGGACACGACCGACAAAGTCATCGCTCTTGTAGTTGATCACGTGGTCGTAACCATGGGCGAGCGCTAGCTCGATCTTGTCTTCGGAGCCCGCGGTACCGATGATGGTGGCGCCGAGCGCCTTTGCCCATTGGCCGGCAATCAGACCGACGCCGCCGGCGGCGGCATGGAACAGGAGCGTTGTCTCAGGCCCGACCTT
Source organism: Rhizobium sp. MHM7A (assembly GCF_005862215.1). Taxonomy (NCBI): domain Bacteria; kingdom Pseudomonadati; phylum Pseudomonadota; class Alphaproteobacteria; order Hyphomicrobiales; family Rhizobiaceae; genus Rhizobium; species Rhizobium sp. MHM7A. The sequence goes on along the minus strand of NZ_VCHT01000004.1, from coordinate 329,163 downwards.
GAAGGTGCGGTTCAAGAGATATTCGGCAGTCATGCCTTTCAGCATCATCGCCGCCGCCGTTTCCAGCTCTATGCCGTCTGGCACATGCACCAGATGGCGCGCCTCGATATTGCGTTCGGCGCTATAGGCGCCGTCGGCGCTGGCATAGGCGACACGGTCGCCAAGCTTGAAATCGGCAACATCAGGCCCGACCGCCGTCACGGTTCCGGCGCCCTCCTTGCCGGTGACAAAGGGAAGGTGCGGCGGCTTATAGGTACCGTTGCGGAAGTAGACATCGATGAAGTTGAGGCCGATCGCTGCCTGCCGGATCTGCACCTCGCCTGCCGCGGGTGGCGCAAGATCGATGTCGACATAGTCGAAAACCTCAGGTCCGCCCGTCTTCGAGAATGAAACCGCATGCGTCTTCGTCATCTTGCCTGTCCTAAGCTTCGCGTCCAAGGGAGGGGAAGAATTGCAGCACCGCGCCGATGACGTAAAGATAGAGCCCGGTCACGATGAAGAGAATGAGCGCCCATTCCGGCATCTCGAAATGCATCAGCAGCGAATAGACGCCGAGCGCCGACCAAAGGAAGAAGACGCCGAGGTTGAGCGGGCGCAGCCTTTTCACGCGAACCGGATGCAGGAAATTGATCGGCAGGAAGGTCAGCACCACCGATATCGTGACGACGATCAGCGCGGTCGTGGCGCTCGCATCGATGACGAACAGCGTGAAGACGATCATGTTCCAGACGACGGGAAAGCCGGAGAAGAAATACTCCTCCGTCTTCATGCCCATGTCGGCATAATAGATGGCGCTGGAGACGACGATCATGCCGGCGGCGACGAAGGACCAGGGCTCGCCGATCATGCCGCTCTGATAGAGCGCAAACGCCGGCAGAAGCACATAAGTGACGTAATCGATGATATTGTCGAGCGTATCGCCAGACCAGTTCGGCAGCACTTCCTTGACGCGCACCTTGCGGGCAATGGGCCCGTCGATGCCGTCGACCAGAAGCGCCAGCCCCAGCCACCAGAACATGTCGATGAAGCGGTGCTCGGCGGCAGCAACGACGCCGAGAAAGGCAAGGAAGGAACCGGACGCCGTAAGGATATGAACGGAAAAGGCGCGCATTTCCGCGTAAGGAACACGCTTATAGTTGAAAATCTTCATATTCCCCCGACCGTCTGTCGCGCTCGCCCCGGCAAGCGTGTTTTTCTCGCCATCATCACCGGACCCTGTTTCTGAATCGGGTTCGACGCCGTAGGTCTTTGTTGTCGCACCGCTTTTGCCGAAAATCTGCATCCGGTCGCGGCGCGCCGCTCTAATATGCATCCTTTGCCGAGCTTCGCCAGCGGGAATTACGACATTCTCCGCTCGCCTTGAATCCTGACAATAACACGCATATTTCCCTTCATGAGCGCTGGATGGAATGGATTGCCTTTAATTCGGGCCGGATATGTAATATCTGCCTCGCATCCGATAGTTCATCCGACGAAACGGGATCCTCTACCGCAATGAACGCGCCTGCAAAGACCGAAGACTTCGCATCGTCCATCCCCGCCGGCGTCTACGCCGAGACGGTGCTCAGCGTGACGCATTACACCGACCGGCTCTTCCGCTTTACGATGACCCGGCCGCAGGGCTTCCGTTTCCGTTCCGGCGAATTTGCGATGATCGGCCTGATGGTCGCAGGCAAGCCTATCTTCCGTGCCTATTCGATCGCCAGCCCTGCCTGGGCCGAAGAGCTTGAATTCTTCTCAATCAAGGTACCGGACGGCCCGCTGACCTCGCATCTGCAGGCAATCAAGCCCGGCGACCAGGTGCTGATGCGCAAGAAGCCGACGGGCACGCTGGTGCTCGATGCGCTGACGCCCGGCCGTCGCCTCTACATGTTCTCGACGGGAACCGGCGTTGCGCCTTTCGCGAGCCTGATCCGCGATCCCGAAACTTATGAGAAGTTCGAGGAGGTCATCCTCACCCATACCACACGCGATGTCGCCGAGCTGAAATACGGCTTCGACCTCGTGCACGAGATCCAGAACGATGAGCTGCTGAAGGAAGTCGTCGGCGACAAACTGCGTCATTATGCGACCGTCACGCGCGAGGACTTCGAGTATCGGGGCCGCATCACCGACCTGATCTCGTCAGGCAAGCTCTTTACCGATCTCGGCGTGCCGCCGCTTGATCCAGCAATCGACCGCGGCATGATCTGCGGCTCCTCGGCCATGCTGAAGGACACCAAGGAACTGCTTGAGAAGGCGGGCCTCAATGAGGGCGCCAACAGCAAGCCGGCCGAATTCGTCATCGAGCGCGCCTTCGTCGGCTGACGCTTTTTTGACGAGCATATCTGCAAGCGGCTCCGGAAACGGGGCCGTTTCTATTTGCGGGCGAGATAGTCGATCAACGCCGCCATGGCCGCACTGGCATCATCGGGCCTGCCCTGCTGAATGGACCGGATGACGGTGACATGCAGCGCGATGGCGCGGTCCATGCGCTCGGGGCTTGCGGTGGAATACCAGAGGCGACGCGAATGCGTCTGCACCGGGCCGAGCGCGGCCGTGATGAAGCCATTCGGACAGACATCCTCGAGTATCTCGTCAAAGGCCTTGTCGGCGGCGAAGAAGCCAATGAGATCGCCGGTGGCGGCGCATTTTTCCATGGCGTCGGCGCAATCGCTGAGGCGGAGGCGCTGCTCGTCCGTTGCATGTTCGGCAACGAGGCTTGCCGCGATCGGCTCCAGCTCACGGCGCACCTGCATGACATTGCCATGATCCTCCGGCGCGATCTCGGCAACCTGCAGCCCAACCCGCGGCTTCACCAGGATCAGCCCCTGCCAGGCGAGTTTCTGAATCGCCTCGCGCACCGGCGTTCGCCCGTGGCCCGCCATGTCGATCAGTTGCTTTTCGGTGACAAGCGCGCCGGGTTTCAAGACAAGCGTGACGATCAGATGCTCGAGCGCCAGATAGGCACGGTGGCTTTGTGACGTCTGCATGCCGATAATCCCGCCGCCAAACTGATATATCACACTGTGGCACGGTGAAGAAACGAAGACAAGGCGCCGCCAGGAATCCAGGGAGTGACAAATAGATGCCGAGGCCGCATGGCTGAACCGCAATTGTTACAGCTACGCTTTCTCGAAGCACCACCGGAGCCGACCAACCAAAGCCGCCATACACCGAGCCCGCCATTCACTCGTGCCGCAGCGCCTCGATCGGATTGAGCTGCGCTGCTCGTCTCGCCGGGAAATAGCCGAAGATCATGCCGATTGCCGCGGAGAAGAGGAAGGCGACGGCGACCATCATCGGGCTGAAGACGAAGGGGACTTTCAGGAGGGTGACCGCCACCAGACCGAGGCTCAGGCCGAGCACAATGCCGGTGATGCCGCCGAAGAGCGAGAGGGCCACCGCCTCGACCAGGAACTGGGTGAGCACCTGGCTTTCGAGCGCGCCGATCGCCAGGCGGATGCCGATTTCGCGGGTTCGTTCGGTGACGGAAACCAGCATGATGTTCATGATGCCGATGCCGCCGACGAGCAGGCTGATTGCAGCGACGGCGCCGAGCAGGCCGGTCAGGAGCGTCGTCGTTCCGGTCATCGCCTCGGCGATCTGCGTCATGTCGTTGACGTTGAAATCGTCCTGCCGGCCGGGAATGATCTTGCGGCGCTCACGCAAAAGATTTTCGATATCGGCCTGCACCTTGGCGGTGGAGACGCCGTCGCGCGCCGAGATGATGATCTGCGGTACGTTGCTGTTGCCGCTGATGCGCCGCTGGAACACCTTGACCGGCATGATGACGACATCATCCTGGTCGGTGCCCATGCCCGACTGGCCGCGCCTGGCGAGCACCCCGATCACCGGACACGAGACCTTACCGACGCGAATCTGCTGGCCGATCGGATCGCCAGCGCCGAAGAGCTGCGAGCGGACCGTCTCGCCGACGATGCAGCGGGACTGGCCGCGCTCCTCGGCTGGAGTGAAAATGCGGCCGAGCGCCAGGTTCCAGTCCTGCGCGACGAAATAATCGTTCGTGGTGCCGGAGACGCTAGTCGAATGGTTCTGGCCGCCAAAGATCACCGTCGCGGTCGTCTGGTTGAGCGGCGCCACCGCCCTCAGACCGCCGATCTGGTCGCGGATGGCGGCGACATCCTTGACGCTGAAGCGCTTGGCCTCGGAGCTCGCCCGGCCGGGGCCGAACTGGCCGGGCCGGACGAACAGCATGTTGGTGCCGAGACGCGACAGTTCGGTGGAGACCTGGGCGGTCGTGCCGTTGCCGATCGTGACCAGCGCGATGACGGCGGCAACGCCGATGACGACGCCGAGAACGGTGAGGAACGAACGCAGCATGTTGCGGCTGATGGCGCGCAAGGCGAGCTTCAGCGTTTCAAAGAACATGATCCGCCCTCCTGCGGTGCTCGACTTCAGTCTCGAGCTTACCGTCGACGAAGCGCAGCAGCCGCCCGGCATAGGCGGCGATATCAGGCTCGTGGGTGACCATGACAATGGTGATGCCCTGCTCGCGGTTCAGCCGCGTCATCAGGCCCATGATCTCGACGCTGGTCTTCGTGTCGAGATTGCCTGTGGGTTCGTCGGCGAGCAGCAGCGCCGGCTCGGTGACGATGGCGCGGGCGATGGCGACGCGCTGCTGCTGGCCGCCGGACAGTTCCTGCGTCTTGTGATGTTCCCGGCCGGACAGACCGACCAGGGCCAGCGCCTCGCGCGCCCGTTCGCGCCGCTCGCGCACCCCCATGCCGCGATAGATCAGCGGCAGTTCGACATTCTCGACCGCTGACGTGCGCGACAGGAGATTGAAGCCCTGGAAGACGAAGCCCAGCATGTGGCGGCGCAACAGCGTCAGCCCGCTGCGGTCAAAGCCGCTGGTGGGGATGCCCTGGAAGATGTAATCGCCCGATGTGGGCACGTCGAGGCAGCCGAGAATGTTCATCGCCGTCGATTTGCCGGAGCCCGATGGCCCCATGATCGCCACGAATTCGTGGGCGTCGATCGCAAGATCGACATGATCGAGAGCGCGGATCGCAGCCTCGCCCGCGCCGTAGACTTTCGAGACCTTCCTGAATTCGATGAGCGGCGGGCTTGCCATCCGTCTCTCCGCCTAATTGGTCCGCACGGCGGCGTCGGTCACCAGCGCATCATCTTCCTTGAGTTCGCCGGAGATCACCTGGGTGAACTGGCCGTCGGAGGAGCCGACCTCGATGACGACGGGCGTGGCGCGGCCGTTGCGCAGGACCCAGACGCGGCGCTGAGCTCCCGTCAGCGCCTGGCCGGTATCGCCCCCGCGTCGGCGTGGCGGGCCGAAGATCCCGAGAATGCCGCGGCCGCGTCGTTCCGCCTGCGGCGGGGCATAACGCAACGCGGCGTTCGGTACCATCAGCGTATCCTTGACAGCCTCGACGGTGATGTCGGCGGTGGCCGTCATCCCGGGGCGCAGCAGCAGGTCGGCATTGTCGACCGAGAGAACCGCCTTATAGGTCACCACATTGTTGACCACTTCGGAGGCGAAGCGGATCTGCTCGATCTCGGCCGGGAAAGACCGATCGGGATAGGCATCGACGGTAAACTTCGCCTTCTGGCCGACGGCGATCTTGCCGACATCGGCCTCGTCGACATCGACCTGAAGCTCCATCTTCTTCAGGTCGCCGGCAATGGTAAAGAGGATGGGCGCCGAAAGCGAGGCTGCGACGGTGGCGCCCGGGTTGACCGAACGGGTGAGGATCACGCCGTCGATTGGCGAGACGATCTTTGCCTTGGCGAGATTGACTTCGGCAAGCTGCAGGTCGGCCTCTGAGGCGAGAACCTCGGCTTCGTTGATCTGTTTGGCGGCGACGGCGGAATCATATTTATAGGTGGCGTCGTCAAGGCTCTGCTGGGTGGAGACGTTGCTCCTGACAAGGCTCTTCAGCCGTTCGAGCGAGGTGCTGGCCGATTCGAGATCGGCATTGGCCTTGGCGACATTCGCCTTGGCCGAATTGACCTTGGCGCGCGAGCTCTTCACATCCGCCTCGAGCTTGTTGGTGTCGAGCAGCGCCAGCACATCGCCCGCCTTGATGGTGCTGTTATAATCGACGTTAACGTCGCGGACAGTGCCGGAAAGCTCGCTCGATATATCCACCTGCTCAGTCGGCTGCACCGAACCGGTGGCAGTGACGAGCACCGTCAGCGCGCCGCGTTTTGCCGGCTGCGTGGTGTAGCTCACTTCGCTTTGCCCACGGCCGACGTAGAAATAAGCAGCAGCCGCAGCAGCAGCGAGAAGGATCAAGAGAACCAGGAGGCGTCCGCGCCAGCGGCCCCGCTTGTTCTGCCTTGCCGACGCGGCAAGAACCGTTGCGAGGTCGGGCGTCGCGCCGGCCTTTGCTCCGGTTTCGTCGCCGCTTACGATTTTGTTCATGTCATCCTCGATCGGTCAGTGGCCGCCTCGGCCCTGCAATGAACTAATCACACTGCAGATGAACCGGGAATTAGCGTTGCCGCCGAAGTGGCACGGAATTACGGACGGGTGAAATGAAATATTGGTAAGAAAAGTCAAGTTTGCCGCGGCGGAGCCTGTCGCCCTAAAATCTGCAGCGTTTTCGCGCTCCGGACAGGCAGAAATCATCGCCCGTCAGTCGGTGTCCTCTGTGTATTGTCTGGCATCCGGCAGTGGATGCAGCCACGATTCGCGCCGCTTGACCCAGACTTCATGGTTCGGCTCAAGATCCGTCGGGGGATTGTCGAGCGAGCCGAGACGGATTTCCACCGCCTGCTCCTGAAGGCAGAAAAGCCTGCCGCCGCAGGCGGGGCAGAAGCTGCGGCCGGCGAAAGTTGAAACCTCGCCGCTATGGGAGAAAGCGGAGCGAGGCCAGAGCGCGAAGAAGACGAAGGCGGAACCGCTCGATTTGCGGCAATCAGCGCAGTGGCAGAGGCCGACGCGAAGCGGCTCGCCTTCCACCCGATAGGCGACCGCTCCGCAAAGGCAGCTTCCCGTTCTGAGCCTCATTGTCCGCCGTCAGGAGTCGAGTTTGGTGGGGAGCCGCGGGGGACGGCGCTTTGCCGCCATCAGCAGATCGAGCTCCGTGGCCGAGGGGCCAAATTTCTCGTAGAGGCGCTTGGCCTCCTTATCGTCCAACCGGTATTTCCGGGCAAATTCGCTCATACTGTAGGGGCGGCCGCGCAACACTCTTCGCGCCGGGGTCGCCGTTTTCGGTGCGTCGGTCATGGTTTTCTCCTTTCATCAGATCCCATTTAAGCTAGAGCGGTCCGTCCATTTGAAAAGAGTCGAGGGGCCGTCTCGGGGGCCGTGAACGAGCACGGATGCGGCTGATTTTCCTGGAACCTTTTTGCCGAAGGACGGTTTTCGAAGCGAGGTTGCGGGCCGCGCCAGGCGGACGCGGCGGTGCTGGAGAACATCGGAATTTCTCCGCCTTCTTCCGATGGCCAACGAAATGGCAGACGAGCTCCCTACCCGCCCGGCCCGCCTCCTCATCCTCTTTTCCGGCGAGATCACGAAATGTTAAAATGCGGAACGCATGCGCCGGGGCGAGGTTGTCAACACGAGGTCGACGTGGCCTCAGTTCAAAACCAAGGAGAAACCAAATGGCAAACCAAGGTGGAACCCATGAACAGCACGTCAAGGCTGGGCAGCAGAGTCACAAGAACGACTCCAATACCCGCAGCGCCTCTTCAGGCGGCCGCGACGCGCAGTCCAGCGGAACCCGCGGCGGCAGCCATGAGCAGCATGTGAAGGCTGGTCAACAAAGCCACAAGAACAGCCACTAAGCTGTCGTGACCGTAAAACTCAGCCCGCGCCCTCCATTCCGGCGCGGGCTTTTTCGTGACCTTGAAGCTGGGCTGGCATTTGGATAGCATCATAGACTATAACGCGACCCGAAAGCGAATATGAAGAAACTCAATCTCGGAATGCCTCAGAGAGGCCTGCTCTTTCAATCGTATTTTGTGGGCATGACTTTGGCCCATGTCCCTATGTTCTTTGGAGACATCGGACTGATAACACTTTTTTTAAAGTTTGTTTTTTCCATACCAGTCATGTTCGGGATATATTTCTTTTATATTTTTAAATATAAGCAAGTACATTCACGTCCATTTTTCTGGTCTGCGCTAACATTTGTTTTTTCTTTGTGCCTTGCCATGCTGATTTACGTTTTGTTATTTTTCGATGGAGGCCGGATGGATCTTCGTCTTTTATCTGTTTTTTTCATTTTTGCTGTCCCGTCATCGCTAATTGCCTGCGCTTACTTCGCTCTGAGACTTTGGCTACAGATAAGATTTTCTTGCGGACGGCAGAGCGAAGCTGCGATTTGACGAATGGCGCCGTTGTGGATGGACGCTGAGGGCTCAAGACAGACGCCCGCCGTCCTCACCGAAGAGGTGCAGCACGGCGGGGTCGAGATGCAGCGGCAGGCTGTCGCCTCTCTTCATACTCTGCTGGCCGGCGAAGACGGCGATCAGCTTCTTGCCGGCGGCTTCAGTGTGGACCACGGTTTCAGAACCCAGTTCCTCGACAAGGGTGACCCGCGTGTCCAGCCTGCCTAAGGCGGCTGCATCCGCAAGGGTGATGTGCTGCGGCCGGATGCCGATGCTGACCCTCTCGCCTATCGGACCTGCTTCTCTGGCAATCACGGAAAGGCGATGGCCGCCGACAGTTTCGACTTGGGTGAAACCGCCGTCGTGGCCGACGACCGACCCTTCCAGGAAATTCATGTGCGGGGCGCCGATGAAGCCGGCGACGAAGCGATTGGCCGGCTTGTTGTAAAGTTCCAGCGGTGTTCCCACCTGCTCGATCCTGCCGCCTCTCAAGACGACGATGCGGTTTGCGAGCGTCATCGCCTCGACCTGGTCATGGGTGACATAGATCATCGTCGCCTTCAGGCGGGCGTGGAGCGCGGCGAGTTCGGCCCGCATGCTGACCCTGAGTTCGGCGTCCAGATTGGACAGCGGCTCGTCGAGCAGGAAGGCATCCGGCCGGCGCACGATGGCGCGGCCGATTGCGACGCGCTGGCGCTGGCCGCCGGAGAGCTGGCCCGGGCGGCGCTGCAGAAACGGGTCGATCTCCAGCATCCTGGCGGCATCAGCGATGCGGGTTTCGATCTCGGCCTTGGCCACCTTGGTATTCTCCAACCCGAAGGCCAGATTCTCGCGCACGCTCATGTGCGGATAAAGCGCATAGGACTGGAAGACCATGGCAAGGCCGCGGTCGGCCGCGCCGATCGCGGTGACGTCCTTGCCGTCGATGGCGATACTGCCGCCCGTGGGTTTGTCGAGGCCGGCGATCAGCCGCAGCAGCGTCGATTTCCCGCAACCGGACGGGCCGACGAAAGCGACGAACTCGCCGTCATTGACGGCGAGCGAGACATCGCGGATGACCTCGACGGCGCCGAAATTCTTGACGATGTTCCTGAGCTCGAGACCGCTCATGCACTCTCCTGTTTCATTTCTAGATCGGCCGGCCTATTTCAGTCCGGAACCGGCAATGCCCGTTGTGATGAAGCGCTGCAGGAAAACGAAGATCAGCACAACGGGGATCATCGAGACGACGGTCATGGCGAGGATATAGTGCCATTGCACATTGAGTTCGCCGGCATAGACGTTGAGGCCGACCTGCAGCGTGTAGAGCTCCTTGCGCGACAGTACGATCAGCGGCCAGAGGAAGTCGTTCCAGCGCCAGACCACCGAGAAGATCGCCAGCACCGCCAGCGCCGGGGCCGATAGCGGCAGGATGATGCGCCAGTAGATCTGCCATTCGCTGGCCTTGTCCATGCGCGCCGCGTCGATCAGCTCGTCGGGTATCGTCAGCATGTATTGGCGCAGCAGGAAAACGCCCGTGGGCGTGGCGACGGTCGGCAGGATGACGCCCCAGAGGCTGTCGAAAAGGTTCAAGCTGCCGATGACGGAATAGAGTGGCACCACGATCACCGAGAGCGGCACCATCAGCGTTGCCAGGATCATCAGCATGACGGCGGTGCGGCCGGGGAACTGGTATTTCGACAGCGCGAAGGCGGCCATCGAATTGACCAGCAGCGTGATTGCCGTCGCCACAACAGTTACGAAGACGGAATTGCGCAGGAACAGGAAGAAATCGAAGCGCTGGAAAGGCTCTGTGTAGTTGCCGGCGGCGAATTCGACCTTACGCACCGGCGCGCGGTCCTTGATGTTGACCTTGACGATTTCGCCGGGCTGTTTCGGATCGATCATCTGGCCCATGATGCCGATGCGGCGGACTTCGGCGAGCACGTGGGTGCTGCCATCCGGCATCGTCACGTTGTAGAGCGGCAATGGTTTGTCGTAACCCGGCACCACGGCCTGCTCGGTGACATAGGGCAGGAAGGACGGCGGGAACTCGGCAAGGGCGGCCGGCGTCTTGAAGGAGGAGAAGACCAGCCAGACGGCCGGGCCGAACATCAGGAAGACGCCTGATATCAGCCAGATCCAGGTGACGACGTCGGTCCAGTGCCAGCCGCGGCCGCGGCGGCGAAGCAGGAAGGTGGCGACGGCGCTCATAGACGTTTCCCCTTCTTCTCGTTGCGGCCGCTGGCGGCGAGCTGCACCAGCGTCAGGATGACGAGCACGATGCCCATCAGGATCGAGGCGGCCGAGGCGAGCCCCGGGTTGCGCAGCGAACTCGCAAAGCCGGTCTCGTAAATAAACTGGGTGATGTACATGGTGCTGGTTCCGGGCCCGCCGCCAGTGAGCACGAAAACCTCGTCGAAAATCTGCACGGCGCGGATCAGCGCCAGGACCAGGACGACAATGAGATTGGGCATCAGCAGCGGCAGGGTGATGCGCCGGAAGATACGGGTTGGGCTTGCCTTGTCCATAGCCGCCGCTTCGTAGAGATCCCTCGGGATCGCCTGAAGGCCGGCGAGCAGGATCAGCGCATAAAAGCCCATATGCGCCCAGACCGAGACGAAGACGGCGAAGAAGAAGGCCCAAAAACGGTCGCTCAGCCAGGAGAAGGGTTCGAAACCGAAGGGGCTCAGCGCATAGTTCAACAGGCCTTCACGCTGCAGGATCCACTTCCAGATCAGGCCGACGACGACGGGCGACAGCAGCACCGGAAAGAAGAAGACTGCGCGCCAGAAGCCACGATTGGAAAGTTCGCGATTGAGGATCAAAGCCGTCGCGAGCGCGGCGATCAGCATCGCCGCCACTTGGAAGACGACGAAGACGGCGGTGTTGCGCACGGCCGCCCAGAAGGTGTCGGCAGCACAAGTGGACGGGTCGAGATAGGAGCCGCAATCGAACAGGATGCGGTACTGCTGATCGCCGACATAGGTCCGGTTCTGAAGGAAGATGGCGCCGCCGCTCGTCGTCGAATAGAGGAAGTTGATGACCAGCGGCAGGAGCACGAAGACGGAAAAGATCAGCATGTTAGGCGCCAGGAAGACGCCGGCCATGCCATTCAGGCCCGTCAGCTTCTGCCAGGCGCGCATGGGAATGTCGATCATCCCCATGAAGAGGCGGACAGGCGCATTGAGCGCCTGCCGCAGACCGGCTTTCGCCGGCGGTTCGGAAGAAACCGTCTTCTCCGCCATCCGCTCTTCCGTCAGTTGCCGGCGACCTTGGCCTTGATGTCCTCGTCGATGCGGGCATAGGCGTCGTCGAGCTTCATTTCGCCGGCGATGACCTGGCTGATGCGGGCGACGATGGCGCTGTAATAGGCGTCCGACCATTTCCAGCCCGGCAGCTTCACCGCAGGCGCGGCCGTCTGACCGGCCGATTCGACGAAGGCCTTCAGCGCCGCCTGCACATGCGGATTGTCCGTCTTGAAGTCCACCTGGCCGGCGGCCACCCCCTTATGCGCCGGAATGAACAGGCTGCGCTCGGCAAATTCCTTCTGCACGTCGGCACCTGCCAGGTAATCCATCACCTTGGCGACATCCTTCGGGTTCTTGGTGTACTTGACGGCGACGAGGCCGGCGCCGCCCTGCATGCCGCTGCAGGCGACCGTGCCGCACGGGCTTCCGGCCATGACCCAGTCGAAACTATCGCCGATCTTCTGGGCGAAGGCAGAAACCTGCCAGCTGCCCGAATAATAATAGGCAAGACCGCCATTGATGAAGTCTTCGGCGGCAGAGCGATAGGTGGTGCCGGCAGCGCTGACCCAGACGTCCTTGTTGACGGTGCCGTCCTCGTTCCACTTGACGAAGCGGCTGAGGAACTCCTTGGCGCCCTGATCGATGGGCGCCGGCTTGCCGTCGGCGGCGATATAGTTGGCGCCGTAGGAGATGTTCGGGCCGGAAACGCGGTGGCCAGAGCGGTCGATCGCCATGGCGAAGACCTTCTGGCTGTCGGCTACCTTCCGGGCTGCCGCCGCCCAATCGTCCCAGGTCGCCTTCGGGCCGGGAATTTCGACACCGGCCTGATCGAACAGCGTCTTGTTGACGAAGCCGCCGGTGAGCGTCAGCTGCGTCATGAAGCCGGTGATGGCGTTCGAACCGTCGGGACGCATCCAATCGGCCTGGGCGCCGAAATTATCGTCCCAATATTTCGCATCGGCGAGGAGCGGGCGAAGATCGAGCCAGTGCTGCGCCTGCGCCTTCAGATTGGTGACGCGGGCGATATCCGGTCCCTGCCCCGCTTCCAGCTGGACCGGCAGCTGCTCCTTGACGACGTCATAGGAGACTTCGTCGAGAATGACGTTGACGTCGGGATTGGCTTTCGAGAAGCGTGCCAGCAGGTCCTTGATGACGGCGCCTTCGCCGCCATCGGAATACCACATGATGCGCACGTCGCCGGCTTGGGCGGCAACCGAACTCAAGAGAACCGCAGCCAAAGCCGCGCCTATCGATTTCATTCTGGTCATTTTCTCCTCCTCTTGACCGATGAATTCCTGCGCCCGGCCGGTCCTCCACCTGCCGGACATGTCGTCTACGAGGCGGCGCGCCGAGGCTGGCTGCCCGGTATCTCCAGATGTATCGCTTCTCCCCGCACAGACCAGTCCGACGGCCTGAGAATACGGCCCTCGGCGCGCACCGTGCCATCCTCCTCGAAGACCACCTCTCCATAATCCGGATCGAGGATGATCAATGCGCCGGCTGCGTCCCGGCGTGCTGCGAGGGCGGTGAACCGCGACCGCATTCTGCCGATATCACCCTCGCGCTCGAGATCGGAGAGACGGACGATCCAGCGGCCTTTGCGGCCGGCCAGGCGCAGCTCGACATCCGTCGTAGGCCCCAGCTTCACCGGCTCAAGCGGTCCGTTGCCGATCAGCATCGCAAGGCCGCTGCCGCAACGGGCAAGCGCCAGATTGCCGCCGACGGCCGTCTCGTCGAAGGCTTCGAGCGGGAACCAGGCATGGGTGAAATCCGGCTGCCCCTCATGGATATCGAAATCGAGGATGGCCAGATCGCGGTACTGATGCACGCGCGGCAGGGTTCCGCAGCCGCCCCAGAAGCTCGGCCGGCCGTAGCCGAACTGGATGGTTTCACCAGGATGGTTGATCCAGATCTGCGCCTCCGGCCGGCGGCCCAAGCGCAAATGCAGCACCGTCTCCTGATAACCCCAGGCACCGGGGCGATAATTGGCGATGGTGCCGAGCGCGGTATCGCGTGTCTTGTAGTGATAGAGGGCGGCAAAGCGGTTCTCGCCCTGGGAAAATCTCCATTCCTGCGCGTTGTCGGACTGGTGCGCGGCGATCGCCGCGAGCTCTTCCGGAAAACGCAGGCCGTGATCGCGGATGCAGACGGCAAGCTGCGGCAGCGCGTGGACTCGCCGGCCGTACCAGCCGCGGCCCCAGAGCAGCCGGGCGATGGCCGACAGCTCGACCGAGCGGCCGGGGCGTAGCGTATGTTCATAGGAGCGGCCCCCCCGATGTTTCGACCTCAGGTCCTTGGAGATAGTCGAGCTGGAAATAGAAGCGGGCGTCGCGCTCGGCGAGATCGTCGAAATAGACGCGGACCTCGTTGAGGCCCGGGGAGAGCTCGACCTCGAAAGACTGCTGATTTTCCAGATTGCGCTCGTAAGGCGCCATGAAGCCCTGCTCGCGACCGTTGACGAAGAGGATGGCGCCGCCGCAAGTCGAGAGGCGAAGCGTGGCGGACCCAGCCGTGCGGGCGTCGAGGAAGGTGCGCGCCCAGCAGCCGATGCGCGTCGGGCGAAACCAGAAGCCGGAGAGATCGACGCGCGGCGAAGAGAAAGGGAACCACCAGCGGGCGGCCTCGAATTCGGCGGCCGGCTGCGGTCTTCGGCCGGAGAAGGATGCCTTGAATTCTGTGCGGCAAGGATATTCGTGCGGAATGAAGTTCTTCGTCTTGGTGACGAAGAAGAAAGGATCCATGCTGCCTTCCATCGGGCAGTCGGCAACATCATAGCGCGCCTGCGAGAGTGGGCCGAGCTGCCAATAGACGATCGCGTTATTCCTAGCCGTTTCGCGGCGGAGATGGGCTTGCGGCTCAGCAGTCATCTGAAATCCGCTCTGACTTTGGTCTTTCCGAGAAAACGCCGACGCATTGGATGGCGGTCAAGCCGCATCTTCAAAGCCTCCCATGCTCTGCCGCTTGTCGCGGACTCCTCGACAACAATTGTGCACAGGCATGCCATTTGCGCAATCTGAAAGATTTTTGCATAACTTGAGCGAGCGAGGAGACCCCATGTCCACGGAGCAGAAAAAGGGCAGGCGCACACGGCTCGACGACATTGCCGCGCGATGCGGCGTGTCGATCAGCACAGTCTCGCGCGCGCTCGCCGGCGAAAAGGGCGTCAGGCCTGAGATCCGGAAGCTGGTGCTGGAAACCGCAAGCGCGGTCAGTTACGCCCTACCGGCGAGTGTCGCCGGCAAGAAGGTCATGCTCGTTGCCTCCGGCGCGGCGATGATCGATTATGTCCGCAACCAGTTCACGCTTCACGTGCTCGAAGGATTGAACGCGCGCGCCTCCGCCCTCGGTATTGAGATGGCGATGCGTCCGGTCGCCGACAAGTCCGATGAAGCACGTGTCATCGCCGAGATGCACAATGATGCAAGTTTCGGCGGCATGCTGATCCTGACCGTCGACGACGAGGATATGCTGGCGGCCGCCGCCGCTCTCGGGAAGCCCGTCGTGCTGGTGAACAGCGACGATCCCTATATGCGGCTTTCGAGCGTGACGCCCTGCAACCGCTCGGCCGCCTTCATCGCCGCCGAGCGGCTGATCGAGGCAGGGCATCAACGCATCCTGTTCATGCTGCGGCCGGGACGGCGGACGATCGAACGGCGCCTGGAGGGCTGGCGCGACGCGCTGCAGCATCATGGGCTGAAGGCCGATGCCGATCTGGTACTCGAGGTCGACGACTGGCTGCCGGAACTCGGCGCCGAGGCGATCACCCGCCTCGTTGGCGACAAGGGCCTTTGCTTCACCGCCGTTCTGACCGCGGGTGACAGTCTCGCCAACGGCGCCATACGCGGATTGCAGGCGATGGGTTATGCCGTGCCGCAGGACGTCTCCGTCATGGGCATCGACGATCTGCCGCAATCGGCCTTTCTCAATCCGCCGCTGTCGACGGTGCATATTCCGATGCGAGAACTCGGCGCCACCGCGCTCGACCTCCTGCGCGATATGATGCTCGGCCTTGCCTTGCCGCGCCGCCGTGTCGAGCTATCCTGTCATCTGGTCGAAAGGGGCAGCGTCGCACCCGTCCGCTCTGCCAATGCCACAACCACGGACCGGTGACGATCAAACGCGTCATGCTTCGATGAAGCTCGCCTCGAACAGCTCGCGCGCATAGGCGTCATGCGTGGTGCCGGCCTGCAGATCCTCTTTGGTGAGTTCGTCGACGAAGCGCCCGTCCTTCATGATCAACACCCGGTCACACATATGGGCTATGACTGCGAGATCGTGGCTGACAAGCAGATAGGTCAGTCCCTTCTCCTCGCGCTGGTCGGCAAGCAGGTTGAGGATTTCGGCCTGGACCGAGACGTCGAGCGCCGATGTCGGCTCGTCCAGCAGCAGGATGGGCGGTGACAGGATCAGCGCCCGGGCAATCGCCACGCGCTGGCGCTGGCCGCCGGAAAGTTCGTGCGGGAAACGGTTTGCGAAGCTTGCCGGCAGGCCTACCTGGATCAACGCCCTTTCGACCTTCGACCAGATGTCGGAGTGACGCATGGCGCGTAACGGCTCGGCGAGCGCGGTGCCGATGCGATGTCGGGGATGCAGCGATCCATATGGATCCTGAAACACCATCTGGGCCGAGGTCAGCTCCTCGCGGGAGCGCTTCTTGCCGATCGGCTTGCCGCGAAGCTCGATCTGGCCGGTCCAACCGGCCTCCATGCCGGCGAGGCAGCGCAGCACCGTCGATTTGCCGCAGCCGGACTCGCCGACGATGCCGAGCGTCTCGCCCTGGCCCACCTGAAAACTGATGCCTTTGACGACATGATTCCTGTTCTTGCCAGAGGAAAAGACGACATCGAGATCACGGACATCGATCATTGCGCCGCCTCCAGATCGAGTTTCGCCCGGTCGAGAACCGCAAGCCTGCGAACCGGATTCTTGGGGTCGGGCAGCGCTGCTATCAGCCCACGCGTATAGGGATGACGGGCCTCTTCGAGGCTGGTCAGCGTTTCGACGATGCGGCCGGCATACATGACGATGATGCGTTCGCAGAATGCAGCCACCATACGAATGTCGTGGCTGATCAGCAGCAGACCCGAATTGTTCTCGCGCACCAGTTCATCAAGCAGCAGCAGCACGTCCTTTCGCACACTGACATCGAGAGCCGAGGTCGGTTCGTCAGCGATGACGAGCTTCGGCCGCGCCAGCAGCATCATGGCGATCATCACGCGCTGGCCCATGCCCCCCGATATCTGATGGGGATAAAGCGCCATCACCCGATCAGGATCGGTGATGCGCACGCGCTCCAGCATGGAGCGGGCCGCATCCTGCGCCGGCTTGCCGCGCAGGCTGAGGTGAAGGCGGGCGGCCTCGGCGATCTGCTTGCCGATCGACAGCACCGGATTCAACGAATAGCGGGGATCCTGCATGATCAGCGCGATGTCCTTGCCGCGCAGCGCGCCCATCTGACGTTCGGTCTTTGCAAGCAGCGGACTGCCGGCAAGGTCCAGGCGCTCGGCCGAGACCACTGCGGCCGGCGGCAGGAGGCGCATGATAGCGCGCCCGGTCGTCGATTTACCGGAACCGGATTCGCCGACAATGCCGACACGTTCCCGCCCGACGTCGAAACTGACATTGGAGACGGCGGGCACAGCCCCTCGCCCAAAACGGACGCTCAACTCCTTGACCGAAAGAACGGGCTGGCGATCACCAGCTTGTTTGTTACGAACTGTCATTTCACGATCTGGCATGGCGGGGATCCAGAATGTCGCGCAGAGCATCTCCGACGATGTTGAAGGCAAGGCTGCTAAGCAGGATGGCAATACCCGGCATGACGGCGACCCACCAGTAATCGAGCATGAACTTGCGGCCGTTGGAAATCATCGCGCCCCATTCCGGCGCCGGCGGCTGGGCGCCAAGGCCGAGGAAGCCGAGCGAGGCCGCCGTCAGGATGATGCCCGCCATATTGAGGGTCAGACGGACGATGACCGACGGAATGCACATCGGTGCGATGTAAAGGAGCAGGATGCGTATCGGCGAAGCGCCGTAAAGGCGGGCGGCGACCACGTAATCGGCGTTTCTGACGACTAGCGCTTCCGCGCGTGCCAACCTTGCGATCGGCGGCCATGCCGTGAGCGAGATGGCGATTATCGCTGTGCCGAGGCCGGCGCCGAGGGCGGCGGCAAAGGCAAGCGCCAGGATCAGCGACGGGAAGGACAGCACGATATCGGTGGCGCGCATCAGGAAAGCATCGGTATTGCCGCCGAAGAACCCGGCGACGACGCCGATCAGCAATCCGATCGGACCGACGATCAATGATACCGACAGCACCGTCTGGATGGTGATGCGCGTGCCGAAGATCAGGCGACTCAAAATATCCCGGCCGAACTCGTCCGTGCCGGCGAGATGGGCAAGGCTTGGCGGCTGCAGGGCATCGCCGAGCGACTGGATAGTCGGATCGTAAGGGGCCAGGAGCGGCGCGAAAATGGCGACCACGCAAAGGAGACCGAGAATAACGAAGCCGGCAAGGCCAAGCGGCTCGTCGGCCAGTTTTCGGCCGGCGCGCCCGAACGAAGCGGCAACGCGGCTCGGCATACTTGGCGGACGGATCCGGATCTCGCTGTGGACGGCGTCACTCATCGCGCTGCCTCCCGCATGCGCGGATCGAGCACGGCGTAGGCGACGTCGGCCAGGAAATTCAGGAACATGAAGATGAATCCCACGATGATGGTGGCAGCGACGATGGCGTTCATATCGCCGATCATCAGCGCGTTCGTCATATATTGGCCGATGCCCGGCCAGGAGAAAACGATCTCGGTAACGACAGCGCCTTCGAGCAGACCGCCATAGGAAATTGCGAGAATGGTGATGAGCTGCACCGCGATATTCGGCAGGACATGGCCCAGGATCGTGCCGGTCGGGCTGACACCCTTGGCACGGGCAGCGATGACATAATCCTGACTCAGCTGCTCAAGCGTGAAGCTGCGGGTCATGCGGGTGATGTAGGCCATCGCCGCATAGGCGAGGATGACGGCAGGAAGAATGATGTGGCCGAGCGCGTTCCAGAAGATTTCCGTTTCGCCCTGCAGGAGGCTGTCGATCAACAGCAGGCCGGTCTGCGGGGTAACGAGGCCTTCGTAAAACACATCGACCCTGCCCGGCCCGCCGACCCAGTTCAGGCCGGCATAGAAGATGACGAGCCCGACGATGCCGAACCAGAAGACCGGGATCGAATGGCCGACGAGGGCGACAACACGTGCGACCTTGTCGATCATGCTGTCGCGAAACAGTGCTGCGACCAGGCCGAGCGGAACGCCGACGAAGGTCGAAATGATCACCGCCAGCGTCGCAAGCTCGAATGTCGCCGGAAAGGCCTGAGCGAGGTCCGAGGAGACGGGATTGCCGGTGAGCACGGCCGTGCCGAAATCACCATGCGCCAGCCCGTTCAGATAGAGGAAGAACTGCCGATAGATCGGCAGATCAAGCCCAAGACGCATCCGCATCGCCGCATAGGCGGCGGGATCGGCGAGTTCGCCGACGATTGCGCCGACGGGATCCGTGGGCAGGACGCGGCCGATCACGAAGGTCACACATAAGAGGATGAAAAGGCTGACGAGCAGATGCGCCAGACGTCGGCCAAATTCGGCTACAGAGAGTTCCTTCATGATCGGCTGCCTCGGGAGTATTACTGGGCTTCAGACTTCATGACGCTCTCGAGACGCGTCAGCTGGGTCGGATGCCCCACATATCCTTGCACCTTGCTCGACAGCACGATCGGCTCGAAACGCTCGAACATCGGCAGCACCGCCGGCTTCTGTTCCACGAACAACTTCTGCATCTCGACATAGAGCTCGCCGCGCTTCTTGGCGTCCGCCTCCATGGATGCCTTGGACGTCAGAGCCGTCAGCTCCGGGATGTCCCAGGCCGAACGCCAGACGAAGTTGCCGGCATTGTTGGCTTCTTTCGAGTTGTCGGGATTGGACGAGAACTGCTCCATCGAACCGAGCACGTTCGGCATATAGGCGCTGGTCTGCGGGATCAGAAGATCGAAATCCCTGGCGCGATGGGCGGCGATGATTTCCGAGCCGTTGCCCTGCTGGATGTCGATCTTGATGCCGACCTGGGCGAGCGACGCCTGGATCGCCGTGGCAAGGTCGATGCGCGGCGTCTGCGCGATCGTCTTCAGCGTCAGCGAGAAGCCGTCCTTGAACCCTGCTTCGGCCAACAGCTGCTTGGATTTTTCGACATCGAGATGCCAGTCGGGGTTCGGGATCGCAGATTCGAAATTCTCCGGCACGGGAACGTTTCTTGCCCGACCGTAGGGCCGCATGATCGTCTTCTCGATTCCCTTATAGTCGATGCCATAGGCAATGGCCTCGCGCACCTTCGGATTGGACAGGTACTGGTTGCCGGCATTCATCGACAGCACGTAGAAGCCGCCTGTCGGAATGCGCTGGATCGTAAAGCCCTGCTTGTCCTTGAAGGTCGCGAGATCGGCTGCCGTCATGGCGCTGGCGATATCGATGTCGCCGCGCTCGAGCATTAGCCGCTCGACCTGGCTTTCCGGAACATGCCGGACGATGACGCGCTTCATCTTCGGAGCGCCGGTGACATAATCCTTGTTGGCGTCGAGAATGACAAGTTCGTTCGGAGACCAGCGGTTCAGGGTGAACGGACCGGAGCCGGCCGAGTGCGTGCGCATCCATGCATTTCCCCAGTCGTTGTCGACGACATGCTTCTGCACTTCGACGCTGTCGACAATACTGGTGGTCGATGCCGCGAGCCGGTAGAGCAGCATCTCGGCCGTCACCTGACCGGAAAAGTCGATGCGCACGGTCTTATCGTCGACTGCAGTAACGAGCTTGTCGACATTGTTCTTGTCATAGCCGACGCGCTTGAGGTTCGCCGCAGCAGCCTGGTCGAGCTTCAGAAGCCGCCCAATTGAATAGACGACATCTTTCGCCGTCACCGGATTGCCGGAGGCGAAATTGGCCTGGCGCAGCGTGAAGGTGATGCCCTTGTCGTCGACCTTCCAGCTCGCGGCCAGCTGCGGCAAGATCTTGCCATCGGGCGTGCTGTTCACCAGCCGGTCGTAAAGGTTCGACATGATCTCGACGGCCTTGCCCTCGGTCGCCTGATGCGGATCAAGCGACAGGACCTGTGCCAGCGATGTCCCGATCACCAGCTGGTCCTTCGGCGTGGCTGCGTGCGAAAGCGGTGCGGCGATCGTCAGGGCGCCGACGAAGGCTCCGACGAACAGGCCCTTAGAAAAATGCTTCATTGTAACTCCTCCCTGGATTACTATAGGAGACATATTATGTCGTCCGTATGTCGTATTATGATTTATCGAAGTCCGGTACGATTTGCAAGACCCGTGCGGAAGACTTGAGGCAAAGGAACTGGGGAAGCGAGAATGACGACACTCGGCCGTGGTCGGCAAAGACTGGCGCAGCAGGTCATCGATCAGTTGCGAGCGCAAATCGAGACAGGGAAATTGCGTGTCGGCGACCAGCTGCCGACCGAGCCGCAGCTCGAATCGACTTTCGGCGTCAGCCGCACCGTCGTGCGCGAGGCGATTGCCGATTTAAGGGCCGCAGGTTTCGTCAGGCCGATCCAGGGCAAAGGTGTCTTCGTCGCGGATCCGAAGATCCATTCGGTCATGTCGCTGACGCCGGTGGAGATCAAAAGCATCCCGGAAACCCTGGAGTTGTTGGAGTTTCGCCTGGCCGCCGAAGGTGAAGCGGCTGCGATTGCCGCCTATCGCCGCACGGCCGAGCAGGAAGCAGCAATCCGAGAGGCCAACCGCCGAATGGCGCAACTGATCGAGTCGGGACAGCAGACGGTCGAGGCCGACTATGCCTTCCACATGGCGATCGCGGCCGCCACCAACAACCGTTTCTATGTCGACGTGTTGCGCCATTTCGGCCCACGCGCCATTCCCCGCGGGCAGTTTCCGACGCTGCCGGAGGCCAATGACCGCGAGTATCTTCAAAAGGTCCATGCCGAACATGTGGAAATCCTCTCGGCGATCGCCGATCAGGATCCCGACCGCGCCCGCCAGGCGATGCGTGCCCATTTGATGGCAAGCCAGCGACGCTATCGGATGCTGGCCGAACAGCAATAGGGCTCGACACCCTCTAAGATTCATATTATGTCATATGACATTGATGATTTTTGAGAGGTCTCTGATGTATCTTGGAACACAGGTGGCAGCGCGCGACGATGACGACTATCGGATCTTCGCGCAATTGGGCGTGAAGCATATCAGCGCCGATCCGCCGGGAAAGCCGAGCAGTTGGACGCTTGCCGACATCGAACGCCATCGAGACAAGGTCGAAAGCTTCGGCCTGATCCTCGACATGATTCAGCTGCCCCTGCCCTCGCAGCCGATCGAGAAAGCCTCCTATCCGGACATCCTTCTTGCCGGGCCTGACCGCGACCGGCAGATCGATGCGGTCTGCCAGATGATCGAGAATGTCGCGGCGGCCGGCATTCCGGCAGTGAAATACAATCTCAACCTGATCGGCATTCCGCGCACGCCCGACGAACCGGGACGCGGCGGTTCGATGAATGCGAGCTTCCGATGGGACAAGACCGACCAGCAGGCCGCGCCCGGCCTTGCCGGCGTGCTCTCCGAGGACGAAAATTGGGAGCGGATCGATTACTTCCTCGAACGCGTCGTTCCGGTCGCCGCAAGCAATCGCGTCAGGCTCGCCTGCCATCCCCACGATCCCTATACGCCGCCCGGCTATCGCGGCGTCACGCGCGTGCTGGGGACGGTGGAAGGGCTGAAGAAATTCGTGCAGATGCGCGAAAACCCTTATCACGGCCTCAATTTCTGCCAGGGCTCGATCGGCGAGATGCTCGAAAATCCCCGCGAAGAGATCGACGACATCATTCGCTGGTTCGGAGAGCGCAACAAGATATTCAATGTCCACTTCCGCAATATTCGCGGCGGCAAGCTGTCCTTCATGGAGACTTTCCCCGATGAGGGCGACATGGACATGGTCCGCTCCGCCAGAATCTACAAGGAAGTCGGCTACAAGTACATGCTGATGCCCGACCATGTGCCGACCGTCAGCGGCAGGGACCCGTCCGCCACCGCATTTGCCTTTTGTTACGGCTATATCGCGGCACTTCTGCAAGTGCTCGAGAGCGCCTGAGACAATCGATTTTCAACACCTAAGCAATAGGACGTCATGATGAACCCGATTGAATTGAAAAAGGCCGTCGGCAGCGGTCTGCTGTCGTTTCCGGTGACGCATTTCAACGATGAACTCAAGTTCGACGAAGCGAAGTACCGCCGTCATGTCGAGTGGCTTGCCGGTTACGACGCCGCTGCGCTCTTTGCCGCCGGAGGCACCGGCGAATTCTTCTCCCTCAATCCGAGCGAAATTCCCGCCGTCATCCGGGCTGCCAAGGCCTCGGCCGGCAATACGCCGATCATCTCGGGATCCGGCTACGGCACATCGCTTGCCATCGAGATCGCGAAGGCGGCCGAACGGGCCGGCGCGGACGGATTGCTGCTGTTGCCGCCCTATCTAATGTTTGCCGAGCAGGCCGGCCTCATCGCCCATGTGAAGGCTGTCTGCCAAGCGGTTGGCGTCGGCGTCATCGTCTATAATCGCGACAACGCCATTCTGACGGCCGACAGCATCGCTCGGCTTGCCGAGGAATGCCCCAACCTGATCGGCTTCAAGGACGGCGTCGGCGATGTCGACAAGGTCATCGAGATCACCACGCGGCTCGGCGACCGTCTCGTCTATGTCGGCGGGATGCCGACCCATGAGGTCTATGCCCAGGCCTATTTCGCCGCCGGCGTGACCACCTATTCCTCCGCGGTCTTCAACTTCGTCCCCGCACTGGCCCAGCGCTTCTATGGCGCCCTGCGCAGCGGCGATCAGCCGACCGTCGACGAAATACTGAAAAGCTTCTTCTTCCCCTTCGTCGCCCTGCGCAATCGCAAACGGGGCTATGCCGTCTCCATCATCAAGGCCGGGCTTCGTGTCCTAGGCCAGAACCCCGGCCCCGTTCGTCCGCCTCTGACGGATCTCACGCCGGAAGAGCTGGCACTGCTGGAGAAGATCGTCCAGGCCAACGGCGTCGAACGGATTGCGGCCGAATAATGGGCGGAGATGTTCGCGCCAGTCGGTTGCCCCTCACCCTAACCTTGCCGGGGTCGTGCCACTGGTCTCGACCCCGGCAGGTGGCGGCAACCGTATGAGGGCATGCGCCAGGTTCATATATCTAGCCGGAGAGCAGCGCCCTTACGCCGAGGCTCCGGCTTATAGCGCCACACCAGTCCCGCGGTCGAAAACATGCACCTGGTCGCTGGCGATGCTCGCTTCAAAGACGGAGCCGTAACGGGCGGGATATTCGCCATCGACGATCGCCGTCACCTGTTGTCCGGCAAGGTCGAAGACCACATGGGTCTGGGCGCCTGTGGGTTCCACCAGCATGGTGCGGCCGGCAAGCGGCGTGCCGGCTGATATGCCGGGAACGAGATGCTCCGGGCGCAGGCCGATGGTGACGGCCTGGCCGCGCCTGACCTTCCGGTCGGGCGCGATGCGGATCGCCGTGCCGTCGTCGAGACGGGCGGCCGGTTCGCCGTTTTCGCCATCCACCGTGCCTTCGAGCATGTTCATCGCCGGTGAGCCGATGAAGGCGGCGACGAAGAGATTAGCGGGTTTCTTATAGAGTTCGAGCGGTGTCCCCGCCTGCTCCACCCTGCCCTGGTTGAGCACGACGATGCGGTCGGCGAGGGTCATCGCCTCGATCTGGTCGTGGGTGACATAGATCGAAGTTGTCCTGACCTTCTGGTGCAGTGTCTTGATTTCCGAGCGCATCTGCACGCGCAGCTTGGCGTCGAGGTTGGACAAGGGCTCGTCGAACAGGAAGACGGCTGGGTTGCGCACGATGGCGCGGCCCATGGCGACACGCTGGCGCTGGCCGCCGGACAGCTGGGCCGGCTTGCGGTCGAGCAGCTTGGCGAGATCGAGCATGCGGGCGGCTTCGGCGACACGGGCTTCGATCTGAGGTTTGGCGACGCCGGCGAGCTTCAGATTGAAGCCCATGTTTTCGGCCACCGTCATATGCGGATAGAGCGCGTAGGACTGGAATACCATGGCAATGTTGCGCTCGCGCGGCGTCATGCCGTTGACGACTTTGCCGCCGATGGCAATCTCGCCGTCAGTGATCTCCTCAAGGCCGGCGATCATCCGCAACAGCGTCGATTTTCCGCAGCCGGACGGGCCGACCAGCGCGACGAATTCGCCATCGTCGATCGCAAGCGAAATGTCGTGGATGACGTCGACCGCGCCGTAGGCCTTGCTCACATCGATCAATTCAACGGATGCCATGGTTGCACCTCCAATGGTTCAGCTCAGGACTTCACGGCGCCGGCCGTCAAGCCGGCGATGATGTGCCTCTGGGCGACGAAAAAGACGATGATTGTGGGAAGGATGGTCAGCGTGATGAAGGCGAGCACCAGCTGCCATTCCGTCCCGAATTCGCCGCGATAGACCATGATGCCGAGCGGCCAAGGGTATTTGGATTCCGAGTTCAGCATGATGAGCGGCAGGATGTAGCTGTTCCAGCTGCCGACAAAGGAGATGATGCTGACGGTGGCGACGATCGGACGCGATAGCGGCAGCGAGATGTGCCAGAAGAACCTGAGATAACCGCAGCCGTCGACGAAGGCCGCCTGGAACAGCTCCTCCGGGAGATTGCGGAAATAGTTCCTGAACAAAAGGATGCTCATGCCGAGGCCGAAGGCCACCTGCGGCAGCACCACGCCCCAGTAGGTATTCAACAGCCCGAGATCACGAATGCGGATGAAGAGCGGCAGGATCGCGGTCGCCGCCGGAAACATCAGCCCGAGCAGGAAATAGTTGAGCAGGAAGGACGAGCCGAAGAAACGGACATGGGCAAAGGCGAAGGCGGCCATCGACGAGACGATCAGCGTCAGCAGAACGGTCAGCGCTGCGATGACAAGCGAATTGCCGATCTGCATCCAGTAGCGCTCGCCAAAGAGGATGTCGGTATAGTTCGCCCATTGCCAATCCGTCGGCAGGCCGAAGGGATTGGTGCGCAGGTCACCCAGTGTCTTGAAGCCGCCGAGCGCCGTCGTCAGCAGCGGCACCAGTACGATCGCAGCGATCAGGCTCAGCGACACGTAGAGATAGACACGCGTTGACGTGCTCATGCGGACGGAAGAGCTCATGTCAGTCATGGCGCATGAAAATCCTTTTGTAACCGAAGGCGAGCGTCACGCAGATGATGAAGAGCACCACGCCGACGGCGCTGCCCAGGCCCACCTGCATGCGCATGACGCCATAGGTATAGAGGAAGGTGACCATCGTCTGGGTGGAGTTGGACGGGCCGCCGCCGGTCAGCGGCATGATCATGTCGAAGAGCTGCAGCGAGCCGACGACGGCGAAGAAGATGGAGAGACGCAAGGTGGAACCGAGCAGCGGCAAGGTGACGTAACGGAACTTCTGCCAGCCGGTGGCGCCGTCGATTTCGGCCGCCTCCAGCACGTTCTTATCGACCGATTGCAGGCCGGCGATGAACAGCATCATGTGAAAGCCGAAATACTTCCAGACGACGACGCCAAGCACGGCGTAAATCGCCACATCCTTGTCTGCGAGCACGTAAGGATTGGCGAAGCCGAAGAAGTTGGAAACGGCGGCGAACAGACCGTAATCACCATCATAGACGAAACGCCAGATAAGGCCTGCAGCAACATCGGCCAGTACATAGGGCAAGAAGAAGATCAGGCGGAAGCCGACAACGCCGGGAATGCGGTGGGCGAGCATGGTGGCAAGCCAGATGGCCAGGGGTACCTGGATGCAGATCGAGATGACGATGATCAGGCCGTTATTGATGAGCGCCTGGGTGAAGGCCGCATTGCGGAACAGAACCTGGAAATTGCGCAGGCCGATGAACTCGCTCGGCGTGCCGTAGCCGTTCCACTTGTAGAGGCTGTACCAGGCCGCCTCACCCATCGGCAAGATGACGAAGAGCGTGAAAAGCAGCAGCGCCGGGGGCAGGAAGAGCAAAAGCACGGCTAACCGATCGTGGGCGACCGAACTTCTCCTGTTTGACGCTCTTATTGCCGGCCTCGCGGCTGATGTCATCGTTGGGACTGAAATATTGGCCATGGTTCCTGCTTTCGCATCTCATCGGCAGCAATGCTGGCGCCCCGCTTTAACGGAGCGCCAGGGAGGGTTCGCAGGCGCTGGTTACTGTTCCAGCTCAAAAGCGTCCTGGATCATCTGGGCGCCGTCCTTGGAGTTCATCTGTCCGGAGACAATCTCCACCGACACATCGTTGACGACTCGGCCGACGGCCGCGCCGAGATCCTGGTCGAAGAAATTCTGGTGCCAGGTCGAGCCCGAAAGCTGCTTCGCCGATTCGGCGAGCAGCGGGCTCGTGACGCCATCGCCGGCACCGACGGCAACGGGGAGGAGCATACCGGCTTTCGCCATTGCCCGCTCGTTCTCTGCATTCGTCAGGAACGCAAGGAAATCGATCGCTTCCTTAGAGGCTTTCTTGGTGACGGCCCAGCCGTTCAGGCCGCCGAGCGTATCTGTCGCCTGGCCGGCGCCGCCCTCGACGGTCGGGAATGCGAAACGCCCGATATTCTCGGTCGCGAGCCCCTTGCCGTCGCCGGCATTCTTGCGCTGGTTGGCCTCGGTATTTTCAAAGCCGAGGATCATCGCGGCCTTGCCGTCGCCGAAAACGCCGAGCGTCTGCGGCCAGGTAGCGCCGAGATAGCCGGGCTGGAAAGGCTCGAGTTTGCCGAGTTCGGCGAGGTCATCGCCAGCCTTGATGATCGCGGGATCAAGGAAACCTTCGCCTTCGCCGTTCTTGGCCGCTTCGAAGACCTTCTGGCCGCCCTCGCGCATGACGAGATAGCTCCAGTAGAAGTGGATCGGCCACTTGTCGCCGCCGCCTCCTGCGATCGGGACAATTCCCGCCGCCTTGATCTTCTTTACCGCCTCAAGAAAATCAACCCAGCTCTTGATCTCCTCGGCCTTCACGCCGGCCTTTGCGAAGAGCTCCTTGTTGTAGAAGAAGCTGACCAATCCGACCTTATAAGGAATAGCCCAGGTCTTGCCGTCGAAGGTAAGGCCGCTGACTGATGAAGGCGTGTAGGCGTTGCGCAGCTTGCCGCCATCGGCGTCGAGTGCCGCCGTCACGTCCTGAAGCGCGCCGGTCTCGGCCTGCTGCTTCAAGACGCCGCCGCCCCAGCTGTAAAAGAAATCCGGCACGTCGTCGGACTGCAGCAGCGTGGGAAGCTTGGCCTTGAATGCCTCGTTTTCGAGGAACTGCATCTGGATGTCGACGTCGGGATGCTGAGCTTCGTATTTCTTGACGATGTCTTCCCAAGCCGCGACGAATTTCGGGTCGAGCTCGAGGTGTAGCCACTTCACCACGGTTGTCGCCGAGGCAGCGCCCGCTCCCAGGAGCAACATGCCGGCTGCTGCGGCAATGGATGCGAAGCGCCTGCCGCCGAAAATGGCGCCCTTATTTGAAAAGTTCATGATTTCCTCCCTGGGGACCATCCTCACAATTTTTCCCCAATGCGGATTAATTCACCGGAGCTTTCGCCCGATGTCAACCCAATTGCCTCTATTTTTGTCAAATGCGCTTGACAGCAGCACAGGATTGCCCGTTATTTATTTCGTAACCCGTTAAAAATACTAGCTTCCGCCCACGAAACGACCGCCGGCTCATTTTCATGAAGACTGCAGATCCAGAATTGATGCGCGCGATCAATCGCCTGAACGTGCTCGATACCATCAGGCGCCATGGGCCGATTTCGCGCATCGAGATCAGCGAGCGGACCGAACTGTCGACGACAACCGTTTCCGCCATTACCGCCTCCCTGCTCGACGACGGACTGATCCTGCCGCGTCATGAAGGCGATATCCGCAATGAGGCCGTGCGTGGCAGGCCACGCGTGGCGCTGGAACTCAATCCTGATGCCGCGCGTGTCGTCGGGGGCAAGATCGCCGCCAACCGCATGGTCTTCGTCGTCACCAATTTCCGCGGCGACGTGCTGTCTAAGCTCGCCTTGCCAATTCGCATCGACCGCCAGCCGATCGGCGTCATCGCCGATCTGGTCGAGGATGGAGTCAGGCGCTGCGTCGTCGATGCCGGGCTGTCGCTCGAAGATGTCGACAGCATCTGCCTCGGCTTTCCCGGCGTCATCGAGCATCGTACCGGCTACATAAGAAGCAGCCCGATCTTTCGCGACATCAATGTCGATTTCGCCGCCGAGATGTCAACGCGGCTCTCGACGCCGACCATTGTCGAAAGCGACGCCCATGCCATCACGCTCGGCCATCATTGGTTCGGAAGAGCGAGGGATCTCGAGGATATGGTGCTGATTTCGCTGGAACAGACGCTGGGGCTCGGCGTGTTGCACGGCAACCGCCTGTTTCGCGGCGCCGGCGGCCTCAGCCACAATCTCGGCGATCTCGTGCTCGGCATGGGGCCGAATGGCGTAGTGCGGCTTTTCAGCCAGGCCGGTGAAAGCGCGATCCTTGGCGAACAGCAGGCCGACGGACGTTTTGCCGAAGCGATCCGCCTCGGGCGCGGCATGACCCATGCCCAGGCGCTGATCAAGGCCGATGACGACCGGCTGATCGCCTCCGCCATCCGCGCCGGCGAAGCGGTGGGATTGACCATCGCCAATATAGTCACGCTGTTTGCGCCGCCGCGCGTCATTCTCGTCGGCTCCAGCCTGGCTCTCGGCGAACCGTTTTTGAACAGCCTGCGCGATGCCTATGCGCTTGCCATCCCACCGTCGCTACGCGGCGTGAGCGAACTCGTCTTCGATGATTCGAGCGATGATTTCTGGGCGCAGGGCGCTGCCGCCGTGGCGCTCTACGAACTCTACGAATCACCCTGGAGCACCACGGGGCCGGCCCTTTGACGGGCGAGACAAGCAAGATCAAACGGAGGAATTCATGGACAAAGTCGGTATCGGCATCATCGGATGCGGCAATATTTCAGGCGCCTATCTCACCGCGATGGCCTCCTTTCCCATTCTCGATATCCGCGGGGTCGCTGACCTCAACCGGGAGCTCGCAGAAGCCAAGGCTCGCGAGTTCAACATTCCCGCCAAGACAGTCGAAGAGCTCTTCGCCGACCCCAAGGTCGAAATCATCGTCAATCTAACCATCCCGAAAGCCCATGTCGCCGTCGCGCTCCAGGCGCTCGAGGCCGGCAAGCACACCTATTCGGAAAAGCCGCTCGGGATTAATTTCGCAGAAGGGAAAAAATTGGCGGACGCCGCCAAGGCGAGGAATTTGCGCATCGGCGCGGCGCCCGATACCTTCCTCGGCGGCGGCCACCAGACGGCGCGCGCCCTGATCGACCAGGGCGTCATCGGCCAACCGGTCGGCGGCTCGGCGAGTTTCATGTGCCCGGGCCATGAACGCTGGCATCCGAACCCGGCTTTCTATTACGAAGTCGGTGGTGGGCCGATGCTCGACATGGGCCCTTACTACATTACCGATCTCGTCAATCTTCTCGGACCGGTATCACAGGTCGCCGGCTTTGCGACGACGCCACGCGCCGAACGGCTTGTTACCAGTGAGCCGCGCAATGGCGAGCGTATTCCCGTGCACGTGCCGACCCATGTCGCCGGCATGATGGCTTTTGCCAACGGCGCGGTCGTTCAGATCGCCATGAGCTTCGATGTCGCCGGCCACAAGCATGTGCCGCTCGAAGTCTACGGCACCGAAGGCACGCTTATCGTCCCGGATCCCAACAAGTTCGGCGGTCCGGTGGAATATCTGAAGAAGGGCGGCGCTTTCGAGGACCAGCCGGTCACCGCGCCCTATGCCGAAGGCAACTTCCGCTCGCTCGGCGTTGCCGATATGGCGCATGCGATCCGCTCGAACCGGCCGCACCGAGCCAATGGCGATCTGGCGTTGCACGTGCTCGAAGTCATGGAAGCCTTCCATACAGCGTCCGAGACCGGACGGACGGTGACGATCACCACGGTGGCGGAGCGCCCTGCCCCCTTGTCCGAGTCCATCGTCGACGGACGGCTGGCGAAATAATTTCAGGAGGAATGAGAATGCGTGAAGCACTGATTGTCTGGGGTGGCTGGAGCGGGCACGAGCCGCAGGAATGCGCCGAAATCATCAAGACCATGCTCGAGGAAGACGGCTTCAAGGTCTATCTCGAACATGGGACCGAGGCGCTCGCCGACCCTTCCGTCCATGATCTCAGCCTCGTCGTGCCGATCATGACGATGTCGAAGATCGAGAAGGAGGAGGTCAAGAACCTCGCTGCCGCCATCGAAAGCGGCGTCGGGATTGCCGGCTATCACGGCGGCGCGGGCGATGCCTTCCGCGACTCTGTCGACTATCAGTTCATCATCGGCGGCCAGTGGGTCGCCCATCCCGGCAACATCATCGACTATACCGTCAACATCACCCGCCCCGACGATCCGCTGATGGAGGGAATTGCCGATTTCCCCTATAGGTCGGAGCAATATTACATGCATGTCGACCCCTCGAACGAGGTTCTGGCGACGACCAGGTTTACGGGCGAACACGCCTACTGGATCGACGGCGTCGTCATGCCAGTCGTCTGGAAGCGCAAATACGGCAAGGGCCGCGTCTTCTACTCATCGCTCGGCCACCAAGCCAAGGAATTCGACGTGCCGGAGATGAAGACGATCTTCCGCCGCGGCGCCAATTGGGCGGCGCGGTGAAATAGGATTGTTCGCACGTGCCAATGGGCTGCCCCTCACCCTAACTACCCCTACCCTAACCCTCTCCCCGCTATGACGGGGAGAGGTGCCGGCCGGCGGATGAGGGGCAAGCGTCAATCTCAGCGCAAAATCAACGCCGTGCCGTAAAGCCCCAGCGCAAACACCGTATGCGCAAGGAGGTTGAAACACCGGACCTTGTTCGGCTTCGGATGTCTCGAGGCGGCCCAGCCGAGGCCGAGGCCCGGCTGCAGCAGGAACCACCCTGCCCCGACGGTGATGATGCCGAAAATCCAGGCGGGAAGAAATGTGGGTGCGGCGAGCCATCCCTCTCCCATGATGAGTGCAAAAATAATGCCATAGAGAATGCCGACGGCGTAGTGGCTGAACCAGCCGAGAGCGAGTTCTTGAGCATAGGGCTCGGCATCGGCGATGTTCTCATGAAAGACCTTGCCGCGGCCGAGATGCCAGAACCAGCGGCCGACCGGAGCCCAGTTCGGCGGCGTCTGGCCAAAGACCTTCGTGAGCACGATTGCCCAGAGGTCCATGAGGATGGTTGCGCCGGCGCCGATCGCCAGGCCGCGCCACAGAATATCGAACATCGGGAATCACCGGAAAGCGTTGACGTGAAGAAGCGCCAGAAGATCATTGCAGGCGTTTGAGCGCAATGGCGTTGGTGCAAGCTACCTGGTCTGTTGCAGTCGGCAGGTCAGCGGATTGCCCTTATACCCACCATAGCTCTATCATGAGACGCGAGGGTCAATGGCGATGCCATTCTACTGGAACGAGCTGAACAGCGCGGATTTCGCCGGACTTTCGCCTGATGGCCGTCGTCTCCACGCAATGTCCCATCGGCCATCCCAAAGTAGGATCAGCGGCATCCATGGCCGCCGACATGCTTGATGGCGAAGCCGCGAGAAGGATGCGGTAGCGCTTGGCGCCAGGGGACTTGCACTTCCCTGAATTTCGACCAAAAATACTGATCGTAATACTCGGGCACCTCAGAGCAAAATGCGGCGATCCCGGAAGTTATTCATACAATAAATCAAAGGTGATTGCAGATTGCCGGCAGCGCGACACGGCAACCTGCCTGCCGAGACTGAACAATTCGAATTTATATCTATCTTCACGGCGTGGATGCGACATGTCTTTGGTAGAATCGCAGGGGGACAGAAAGTATCGGACCAGCGAGCGAGTGGGTGGGCTCGTTGATTGCTCATCGTTGCAGGTCGAACTCAGGCATTTCGATCCGGGCTGGCAAGTCGACCTTACACTCGAGTGTACGGAAATTGCCGTCCTGCTCTCGGGTCAGTCGAAGATCCGGTGGACTGGTGATGGCCACAGGCGAGAGGCAATCGCTCGCCCCGGCGTCGCTTGGGTATGTCCGGCGGGTGTCCATGAGAGCGCGGTGGAAATCATGGGTACCATGCCCGAGTCCCTGCACATCTTCCTGCCGCCGTCGCTCGTCGGTGAGAGCGCGCTTTCAAACTTCGACATCGACCCGGCCAAGGTGCAACTCGCCTATGCGGGTGGCGTCCCCGATCCCATGGTGCTGCAGATCGGCCAGCTCTTTCGGGGCTTGTTGAACAGAAGCCTTGAGCCAACTGATCGCCTCTTTCTCGACGGCGTGCAAATGGCGCTGGCGGCGCACCTGCTCAGCACCTATTCGTCTGTTCGCTGGCAACCGGCCGCACGGGCGCCGACTGTCAGCCCAAGAAGGTTGCAACGCGTGTTCGATTTCATCGAAGCCCGCATCGCAGCAGAAATCTCGCTGGATGACCTTGCTGCGGAGGCTTGCCTCAGCCCCTTTCATTTTGCCCGCATGTTCCGCAAGGCTACCGGCCTGACCCCGCATCGCTACGTCACGGAGCGACGGATGGAGGCTGCCAAGGAAAAGCTGCGGCTCGCACGGTCCTCGCTCGTGGAGATCGCGCTCGATACCGGCTTCGGCTCACAGGCAAATTTCACCCGCGTCTTCCGCAAGATGACCGGCTTGACGCCCGGCCAATACCGCGCGCTCTTCACCCGCTAGCGGGTTTCGCCCGCCGAAATGGGTTCGCCGTTCGTGCATGCCGACACGCCGGACCGCAAGATCTGCACATAGCGCAGCAAGAGCTGAAAATACTGCAAAACCGGTTTCGCCTATACACCTGCCTCATCGAGCGGGGAGCGCTCGCCCCTGAACGAAAAAGGGAGACAGGAGATGATTACCACTGACGAAGCTCGCAGGATCATCGCCGCAGGTGAAGCGCGGGCTAATGAGATCGGTGTGCCGGTCAATATCACCGTCCTGGACGCCGGAGCGCATCTCAAAGCGTTCAGCCGAATGGACGGCGCGGTGCTCGGCTCGATCGACCTGGCTATGGGAAAAGCCCGGACGGCCGTTTTGTTTCAAACGACAAGTGAGGCCGTCTGGGAGTATTGCAAGCCCGGCGCTCCCGCCCATGCCCTCGAATTATCCAACGGCGGCCTGACTCCGTTTGCCGGCGGAATCTCGCTCTTTGCCCGCGACGGCACTGTGATAGGCGCCGTTGGCGTTTCCGGCGGAGCGGTTCCACAGGATCTCGAAATTGCACAGGCAGCGGCTGCGGCCGTCACGTGATGCTGTGCCAACACCTGACTTCGATCAACCTGAAACCATCGAAAGGAATGTCTCATGACCAAGACCATTTTGATCACTGGCGCGGGCTCCGGCTTCGGCAAGGGCGCCGCCATCGGCATGGCCAAGAACGGCCACAGGATCATCGCGACCACGCAGGTTTCCTCGCAGGTGACGCCACTGCGTGAGGAGGTCGCCGCCCTCGGTCTGAAGAACGTTCGTGTCGAGCGTCTCGACCTCACCGACCCCTACGACATCAAACAGGCGCAGGGATGGGATATCGACGTTCTTTGGAACAATGCCGGCATGGGCGAAGCCGGCCCGGTCTGGGAAATCCCAATCGAACTTGTTCGCAAGAACTACGAAGTCAACGTGTTTCTGCCGCTGGTGCTGACTCAGGGCGTCGTCCAGAGATGGGTGCGCGAAGGCAAGAAAGGCAAGGTGGTCTTCACATCCTCGATGGGCGGCCTCTTCACCCCGGCTAACTGGGGCACCTATGTCTCAACCAAGCACGCGTTGGAATCGATCGCCGAAGCGCTGCAGCAGGAACTCGCCCCTTATGGCATCAAGATCCAGACGATCAATCCGGGGGCCTACTACACCGGCTACAACGAGACGATGGCGGACAATCCGTTCCGCTGGCTGGATGACGGCAAGAACTTCACCAAGCGCGCAGATCTGCGAAAGGGTTTCGACGATTTCTTCGCGACGCCCGAAGGTAAGATGGACCCGAAGGAAATGATCGACCGGATGATTGAAGTCGTTCCAGCCGACACCGGCAGGTTCCGCAATGTCGTTCCGAAGGTCATCGAGGACATGCTGAAGGAGCATCAGCTGAGAGCTTGGGAAAACCAGATCTAAGCAGATTTCTGGCCGCGAGCCCGCAAGCGGCACCCGGCCAGCGGGTGCTAACCCACCAACTCGACCTTCTGGAGGAAACCATGCCCTACACCGCAACGGCAACCGCCTGCCGGCCGCAATCCCTGAGCAGGCGCATCTTCAATGCAATCCTCGGCATCGCCGCCACCATTCTTGCTCTGGGCGGGCTCGAAGCCCGCGCCGCAGCGCAGTCTCTGACCGAAACCGAACGCCGCAACAAGGCAGCCGTCGAGGCTGGCTTCGGAGCCTGGGCGGCCGGCACAGGCAGCCCCTACGACCTCCTCGCCGACGACGCCCGCTGGACAATCGAGGGCTACTCGCTGGCATCGAAGACCTATCCCAGCCGCGAGGCCTTCCTGCGTGAGGTGATCCGCCCGTTTAATGCCCGAATGAAGGCGCCGCTGAAGCCGACGATCCGCAACGTTTATGCCGACGGCGACACTGTGATCGTCTTTTTCGACGCCCGCGGCATCGCCCGCGACGGAGAGCCATACGCAAACACCTATGCCTGGTTTCTCGACATGCGCGACGGCCGGATCGTGCGTGCCTCGGCTTTCTTCGATTCGGTGGTGTTCAACGCGTTCTGGACCCGTGTGACGCCGGCCGACTAGCGTCTTCCCGGTCAGAACCACACTTGCCATTCTAGCGGCGCGGCGGGCATCCTGTGCCATATCGCCCAGATGCTCGTCGCCTTCTCTGCCCTTCCAGGAGAGCTATACCAGGAACGGCAGCCCGACGGATTAGCCGCCCTCCTGCGGCTCCTCGGCGCCATGACCGATATCGCCACCGATATCACGGCGAATTACGCCATGGCGACCTACTGGCAGGCGACCGCGCGCCCGATGCCGCTCAGGGGCGCGGCCGGCCAGCCGGTGCGCCTGTTCGACCTCATCAAGGGGCCGTATTGGACACTGGTCGATTATGAGGTGGAGCAAGCCGCCGTGCCGCCGCGCCCGGGCTGCACATCCACAGGATCGGGCCGGCGCAGCGTCATTGATGAAGGCGGGTATTTCCGCGGCGCCTATGCGCCAGAGCCTGGCTACTAGGTGCCCATGCGTTCGGACGGCTATGTCGGCGCCATCGTCACCTCCGGTGAGGCCTCAGCGCTAGAGGCCTACCTGGTAACCGTCGGCCTTCGAGTGGCTTTCGAAGAACAACCGTCTTGACGGCCGCGGTCGCGCCGATCGCCGCAGGCACGTTTCAAAGCGCGTCGCGCTCGTATCGCGGCGTCCAGCCGCGCGCCATTCCGCGGCTCATCACACGTTCGGCCAGCGCCAGTTGCCGGCGCAGATGCTGGCAGTCATCCAGCAGCGAGCGGATCGCCGCCTTGGCGTCATCGTCATGCCAGGCGAGCACGGCTTCCACTTCCCAGGCGTCATCGGATCCTAGCTGACCGGCCTTGGGGTGATGGGGTTTCAAACTCTTTGCCGGCAGCATCAGTTCAGCGCCAGCGGCAGTTGGACAGGGCGCGGCAAGGGCGGCAGCGGCCGGCTGAGTTCCACCTTTTTCTGCCAGGCGGCGCGGCGCTGTTGATCCCGCTCACGAGCCGCGCGGGAGGCTTCGACAAGGGCTAGGGCGTTGGCAATCACCTGTTCCGTATGTGTCATGACCATCTCCAATGTTCATGTTTTGTTCTAATCTAGACCTTTGGCCGGAGAAGTCAAGCGCGGGGACGAGCTTCGTGGAACCATGCGGGATCGGGGGAGCGCGGGCGCTGTTCAGTCGGCGGCTTCTATGACGGCGATGCCCGCCTCCTGCGCAGCCCTGATGAAGGCGGCCCGCACATTGTCGGGCGGCAGGTCACCGATAATCGCATCCAGGCAGGCTTTGACGGCTTCCAAATATTCTTCGCCGTCATCGACCGGCCAGTCATGGAGAAGCGTGCGGGCAGCATCCCACACAGAGTTAATAACGGCATAATGCCCGAGCCCCATCGAGGCTAGGCCGACCGGTCGAAAATTTGCCGTCTGTCTCACTTTGCTTCAGCTTTTCCCAATTTCGGCGAGCTAATCGACAATATGCAATTTGCATGCCGTGGCAGCGACCTTCCATCTTGGCCAATCATGGCCGTGACAGACGTGTCTCTCCATGCAGGCTCCGGCGGAGGGCGCTTGAGAACGGGGGACCGTCTGAAGCTGCTTGAGGGGTTCCGGAACCGGTCATCAGTCATTAAGCGACCGATTATGGTAAATATCAGACTTAGCGCAGCAATCCTACTCATTAAACCTGCCATTTCCTTGCATATTCTGTCGAAAGCGCAGCAACGCGTTGCGTTTGCGAAAGCAACACTTTGTAATGATCCGTGATTGTTGTCCCGAAGGTGGACGGGAAGGCATCCAGATCGTACAATGCCATCTCTTGCACGCGACGGACTTGGGAGGACGCGCGATGCCAATCTTCATGGACCGGCATTATCTTAAGGGAACCTCGCCCGCCGAGGTCGCCCAGGCACATCGCATGGATATCGATATTCAGGATCAATACGGCGTCAAATTCCTTACTTATTGGTTCGACGAGCGGCGCGGGACCGCCTTCTGCCTCGTGGATGCGCCCGACCGGGAAACCGTCCAATGCGTGCATCGCGAGGCGCACGGTTTTGTCGCCAATGAGATCGTCGAGGTGGCTCTGTCGGCGGTCGAGGCCTTTCTCGGTCGCATAAATGACCCCGATCCGGCCCCCGGCCAGTCGTCGGCGCAAATGGATCCCGGCCACCGGGCGATCCTATTCACCGATATCGTCGGCTCGACCGAGATGACGGCACGCCTCGGCGATCGCATGGCGACCGAACTGGTGCGAGCCCATGACGCGATCGTGCGCCGATGCATTGGCAAGAATTCCGGCCGGGAGATCAAACATACAGGCGACGGCATCATGGCCGCCTTCGCGGCAACGACTGCGGCCGTCGCATGCGCCCGGGCGATCCAACAGGAATTCCAGCATTATAATGGCGGCAATGCCGAGCCCATCCACATCCGCATCGGGCTCGATTGCGGCGAGCCGGTCGAGGACAGCAACGACCTGTTCGGCTCGACCGTGCAACTCGCGGCCCGCCTCTGCGCAGCCGCCGCCAGCGACCAGATCCTGGTGTCGGAGAATATCTTCCGGGAATATGGCGCCAGCGACCTGTTCGCCCATGCGACCCGACGGCGCCTCAAAGGATTTTCGAAGCCCATGCTGGTGTTTCGATGCGACTGGGCCAATGCCGGCCCAGGCTAAAGCGCGTCGCGATCGGGCGACACGCAGAGATCCGGTGAAATCCGCCGAGACTGTTGGCGCCTCCCGAGGCTTGCCCTACTCGTTGCGACCACAAAGAGGCGATCACCTGCCAGCTGGCATCCGAGCCCAGGCGCGCCCGCGCGCATGACGTCGCGGCGCCCGGCCCCCAGATCGCACAAACCAGCCTGGTCCTTCAAGCATTGCCGATGTTTTGATCGCCCATCCGCTCAAATTTCGGGCCTCCGAGCATGCCCGACATCTTCAGAAAGCGCCGGAAATTCTCGCGCGCGGCGCTGAGGGGAAAATGCCCCTTCGCCGTATCCCTGCACGCCTTCAGCAGCGTGTCATATGCCAGACCTCGCTTGTCCTGCGGCCACTCATCGAGAAAATCGAAGATTTCATCGAGACACGTGATCTCGGCGACGAAATGCTGACGATGAAGAAAAACCGGCTCGAACCGAGCTTCCGACATAGTAACCTCCCATTTATATTACTTTTTTATGGGATTATATTACTGAAAATCACCGTTTTGTTCAAGGCAAAATCGGGAATCACTGACCTACGGACACTGCGGACTTACTTCCATAATCGCAGAATAGTCCCGCCAGGTTATCCTGAATTTTCCCGTGCGGCGAAGAACGGTCACTCAATATCGAAGCCACTTCCAATCGGATGCGCGCTATCGATCCGGCGGCCTCGCATCTGCTTGTGCCGGCATGATAGATTGCCAAAACCAACCTCAGGAGAAGCTCAGATGGTTCGATTCCTCAAATTGATTACGACCGGCGCGATGATCGGCGCGTCCACGGTCACGGCTTCCTGCACCTCGTCCGCAAGGCAGGATCGGGAGGATTATCAATATCAGCTGGATACTTCCAGGAACCCCGCCTGCGCAGGAGGATTCAGACCCGGCAATGCTCGCTCCTGCAGCTATTGAAAGCCAGTTTGCGCAAACGAGAGGCGGCGCACCGGAAGCCGGCATTGCCGGGCGGTCGACCACCTGCATAGCCAGAGAACGAAACACTACGAATTCTACCTTTTAGAGATTCCTTGATTTCCACTCTTTGCCGCTGAACACCATCAATGCGATTATCGATAAAGCCGACCAGCTTGCGAAGCATTGGGTTGACCGAACTATGCCGCAATCGCTGCATGGCAAGCGGCTCGGTATCGTCGTCGATGACACGGGATGGCGGTATACCGCTGCCTTCGATGTTAGTGTGAAGGCCATGGGCGGCATGTCCGTGCTACCAATCCTCGGCTGCACGACGAGGTTCCCCACTCCCCCAATTGTGTCGTTTTCGCATCACTTTCCTTGCGGTTGTAAATTCCCTCTTGGCAATGGCGAATTGCTTCGCTACAAAACGCTCACCGCATCAGATCCAACATTAGGGAGGCGTTGAATGACAGCATCAATCATCGAAACCTCCCCATATGGTATGTCCCGACGCTAGGTCATATCTCTTCGCGACCCGCCTTACGAGTGCGCGACATGCGGTTTTCTCTTCCTTCATAGCCCGATTGATCTGACAGCATTACTTCGTCTTCCGCGCGGGCTGTGCCTTTTTAACTCTCGGTTTTGAGGACCGGTTTCCGCTAGGGCCGGACTGGCTAAAATGACTCGCAAGAAGCTCGATTTCCGCGCCGATGCTTATCGTCACGTGCTCGGCTTTGTTTTTCATCATTGGAGCCACCGGCCAGCGCTGGTGGGCGTTATCATTGTATTGGTTGCCGCCAGCACTCTGGCCGAGGTCATGGTTCCGGTGTTTTCCGGCCGGATCGTCGATGCCATTGCAGACGGCAATGCCGTCGATGATGCGCTCAGCGCCTTCGTCGTCGTCGTGGTGCTCGGCCTCACCAGCGTCGTGCTGCGCTGGTTCATCTTCAACGCCATCATCCGGCTAACGCTGCGCATCATGGCCGATGTGGTCAATAACGGTTTCCACAAGGTGCAGCGTTTCTCGACCGACTGGCACGCCAACAGCTTTGCCGGTTCGACGGTGCGCAAGATCACTCGCGGCATGTGGGCGCTCGACTTGCTCAACGACGTGCTATTGGTCGCTCTGCTGCCGTCCATCGTCATGCTTGTCGGCGCCAGCATCGTGCTCGGCAGCTACTGGCCGATCATGGGCCTGATCGTCAGTGCTGGGTCGCTGATCTATATCGGCGTGACTGTAGCACTTTCCATGGGCTTCGTGTCGCCAGCGGCAAGACTTGCCAATGCCTGGGACACCAAGCTCGGCGGTGCGCTGGCGGATGCAATCAGCTGCAATTCGGTGGTCAAGGCCTTCGGCGCGGAAAACCGCGAAGAGGCCCGTTTGGGCCACGTGCTGGCCAAATGGGACAGCCGCACACGCAGAACATGGAAGCGCGGCACGTCGAGCGGCACGATCCAGGGCTTCATGATGGTGTCCATGCAGGCCGGCATTTTGGGAACGGGCCTGATCATGTGGCGTCAGGGGCTGGCGAGCCCCGGCGACATCACCTTCGTGCTGGCGATGTTCTTCGTTCTGCAAGGCTATCTGCGCAATGTCGGCCAGGACATCCGCAACCTGCAGCGGGCCGTCAACGACATGGAGGAACTGGTGCTGCTCGACAAGATGCCGCTCGGCATCGAGGACAAGCCGAACGCCAAGCCGATCGCGATCGGCGCGGGCGAGATCGTCTTCGATGGCGTCACCTTCCAGTATGGCGCCCATCCCAATCCGCTTTATGAGGACTTTTCAGTCACCATCAAGCCGGGCGAGCGCGTCGGCCTTGTGGGTCATTCGGGCTCGGGCAAGACCACTTTCGTCAAGCTCATCCAGCGGCTCTATGACGTGAACTCGGGGTCGATCCGTATCGACGGGCAGGACATCGCCGAGATCAGGCAATCAAGCCTGCGCGGCCAGATCGCCATCGTGCAGCAGGAGCCGATCCTGTTCCACCGGACCCTGGCGGAAAACATCGCCTATGGCAGACCGAACGCCTCACGGCGCGAGATCGAGCAGGCGGCAAAACAG
Source organism: Rhizobium sp. MHM7A (assembly GCF_005862215.1). Taxonomy (NCBI): domain Bacteria; kingdom Pseudomonadati; phylum Pseudomonadota; class Alphaproteobacteria; order Hyphomicrobiales; family Rhizobiaceae; genus Rhizobium; species Rhizobium sp. MHM7A. The sequence continues at coordinate 288,219 of NZ_VCHT01000004.1, read as the reverse complement.
GCCAATGCGCACGACTTCATCATGAACCTGCCGAAGGGCTACGAGACGATGGTCGGTGAACGTGGCGTCAAGCTGTCGGGCGGCGAGCGCCAGCGTGTCGCCATCGCCCGCGCCTTCCTCGCTGATGCACCCATCCTGATCCTGGACGAGGCGACGTCGAGCCTCGACAGCGAGAGCGAAGTGCAGATCCAGCAGGCGATGGAACGCCTGATGGACGGCCGCACCACGCTGGTGATTGCCCATCGGCTGTCCACGGTGCGGGCGCTGGATCGGCTGCTGGTCTTCGACAAGGGCAAGATCGTCGAAGAGGGCGACCACCAGGCGCTAATCCGGCTCAACAACGGCATCTATCGCCGGCTGTTCGAACGGCAGGCACTGGAACTGACCAAGGGCCTGGTGGCCTAAACCGCAATGCCGGGGCCGACGCCCCATTCAGACGGCTGACAAGGTTCAACCTCTCTTTGCGTCAGGCTCGGGCTTGTCCCCGGATGACGGCAATGGCGCTGCTGTCGAGCTTTTCCGGGCTGAGGCCGCCGGTGAGGCGTCGACGGCGCGATCCTGTCCTCCCAGGGCAATCTTGGCGCCCTACTACTCGGCAGTCCGGTATATCTCGGCCAGGTCGCACAAGTCCCAGTTCCCGCCAGTCAAAACAGCACAGACATTTTCATCCGGCCTGACTTCTATCGAGCCGGCGAGCAAGGCTCCGATACCGATCGATGCGGCCGGTTCAGCGATGAGCTTCGCATCCTTAGCCAGGCTGCGCATGCCTGCGATGATATGGTCGTCATCAACAAGCACGATCTCGTCCACGTATTTTTCGATAATCGGATAGGGGTTCTGACCTGGTACACTTATTCGCAAGCCGTCGGCGATGGTATTTCCCAATGGGAACGATGTGCGTTCCTTATTGATCCGGCTGTGAAAATACTTCGGCGTCAGGGCCGGCTCGGCGCCGACGATGCGCACCGAAGGTTTCGTTTCCTTTATAGCGGTGGCGATCCCCGAGATAAGCCCCCCGCCACCGATCGGCACGATGACCGTATCCACATTGTCCAGATCCTCCAGTATCTCACATCCGATCGTGCCTTGCCCGGCCATGACAACGGGATCCTCAAACCCGTGAATGGTCGCGTAGTTGTTTTCCTCGGCGATTTCGTAGACCTTTTTCCATCTGGCGGCGGTATCACCGTCAAACAGAATGACTTCCGCGCCGAGCGCCCGCGTGTTGGCGATCTTGATTTTCGGCGTGGTGACCGGGAGCACCAGGATCACTTTCACGCCGAGCATCCTCGCAGCGTAGGAAAGCCCTTGGGCGTGGTTGCCGGACGAACTGGCGATGACGCCGTTTGCAATCTCTTCTCGCGGAAGTGAAAGCGCCTTGTTGAGAGCGCCGCGGATTTTGAACGCGCCAGTGATCTGCAGCGTCTCAGGCTTGAGATAGAGCTGGCAGCCAACAGCTTTCTCTATTTTCTCCGCACGCAGCAGCGGCGTGTGCCTGATGTGGGGCTTCAGCCTTTCCCGGGCTTCGCCAATGTCCTGAATGGTTGGGTAGTTGCGCATGATGCTCCTCGCCTTTCCGCGGTCAGGCCGACATTCTTCCGAACATGGCGCAAAGCGCTGATCGATGGTTGATTTGTGAGGCAAGGTCTTGGCTTTGCCTGCAAGGCGACCGGAAGAGCGCATGATCCCCATGTCAGGATCTGAAGAATTCGAAGAACGTTCCGACGCCCTTGTCTATTGCGTTCCGGTAAATCCTGCTTGCCGTAACATTGTCTTGGATAGCCATTCCCGTGGAGTCGAAAATGGTGACCTCGTCATCATCTTCTCTGCCCGGCTTTCTACCCAGCAAGATCTCGCCGATCTCTCCATGAATGTCGTCTTTGGCGATGATATTTCTGTTCAACGGATGCCAGGTCTCACCCTTCTCGGCGCACTGCGCCATTGAATCGACGACCACCTTGGCGTTCCTGAATATCTCAGGATCGAGTTCCTGTTTACCCCGCTGATCGGTGCCGATAGCAACGATGTGCGTGCCGGCCTTGATCCAATCCGCTTCCACAAGCGACCCTTTCCCACGAGTGGTCGTAACCAGGATATCGGCGTGCTCAACGGCTTCCCTTTTGGAATTCGCCGTGACGACGGAAATGCCGAACTCGCTCTCGATATCATCCTTGTATCTGGCAAGCGTATCCGGATGGCTGTCCCAGGCATGGATCTTTTCAATCGTCATGATCTCACTGATCGCCCGGATCTGCATTCTCGCCTGGTTTCCAGTCCCGATCGAAGCGACTGTCCTGGCGTTTTGTCGCGCCAATGCTTTCACGGAGACAGCTCCGGCAGCTCCGGTTCGGAGGCCGGTGATCAGGCTCCCGTCCATGACGCAGGTCAGCGCGCAGCTTCTCGCATCGAACAGGAGGATCGTACCCATGCCGCTGGGCACCCCATGAGCCGTCGGGTTATCGACGAAACCTCCGGAAGATGCCTTCATGGAGATCACTTCACTGGCCTTGTTGTAGCCAAGCTTGAAGTCCATTTCCCCGCGAGGTGACGGGAGATGTATTCCGATATAATCGGGCTGCACCACCTGATCGCTGTTGAAGGCTTTGTAGGCGTCTTCGACTGCACCGATGACCTCGCGCATGCGAATCAGACTGCCGACGTCCTCTTTGTTAAGCAGCAGCGTTTGCATGAATGGCCTCTTTGTTCTCAAGCTTCAGCCACGGGCCTTTGGCTCCCCAAACCCGCCAGACAGGATCCGAAACGCTGCATGTTCGAACGTCGAGCGGCATATCCAACCAAGACAGCCGCTCTTGCTCATGCAAGTCTCCCGAGATCATTGTCTCGATCTGTTCAATCATCATTGCATCGGCGAGACGGCAGAAGATGTGGGATTTTGGGGAAATTCAGATGTTCCGGCGGTCTCCGCCCCCAACTGCAAAACCACTCGCTGGCAGCCCATGCTGGAATGATCCCGCTGTCATGTCGGCGGCCATGATCAGCACCCAATACGAGACGAGGTGCGGCAATGCAAAGCCGCGTGTCGATCTTTGCCGCAACGCCAATGCGCGAACGCACTTCCGGCTGCATCCCTGCGTTAAGCGGAAATGCATCACGACAGGGCGAAGATCCTGACTTCCCTGCCGATGCCCTGAAGCTCCGCCATCCGCGAGGCCGATGTGATGCCGCTGTCGCGCAGGATCTCCGAGACATTGATATCCTCGACGATCGCCTCGGTCGTCATGATCACATTCGGGTCGGCAAGGCTTTGGACGCGGGAGGCGATATTGACCGTCTGGCCGAAGTAGTCCTGCCTGTCGTTCAAGTTGACGGCGAGGCACGGTCCCTCGTGGATGCCGATCTTCAGGAGGAGGTCGTCGCTGCCGTGTTCGGCATTCAGCCGGCGCATCGCCTCCCGCATCCTCAGCGCCGCCGCCACAGCCCGGTCCGGGCTCGGAAAAGTCGCCATCACGGCATCGCCGATCGTCTTGACGACAGCTCCGGCTTCGGTGGCGACGATCTCGTGAAGAACGCGGAAATGCGCCCGCACCAGATCGAACGCGGCAAGATCCCCGACACGTTCGTAAAGCGCCGTCGAGCCCCTGAGATCGGTGAAGAGGAACGTTAGGCTGGTGATCTTGAGGCGCTGGTCGACGTCGAGCGTATCGGTCCTGTAGATGTCGCGGAAGCTCTGGTTCGTCAGCAACCGCTTGGCTGTCAGAAATGCCCGCCTGCGGCCCAGGAGGTGGTGCAGGTCATCCCCTGCCACGCAGACATTCGGCACCACCCGGCGATCGGTATGGTTCTCGAGAGTGAGCCGCAGCAAGCCGGGGCGCATCGTCACGGTTTCGTTCAGCGCATGTCCCCGGCTGATCACCATCGAGAGATTCTGGCGTTCATCAGTGTGTTCCCCCTGCACGTCGATGAACTGGGCCGAATGCGTCACCGCGTCGAAGATGATGACGAATTGCGCCGGCAACTGCAGCGACACGAACGCCTTCTCCCCCGGCGCGAGCTCGATCATCTCCAGCAGGATGCGGTCGAACTTCGCTTCCAGATCCTCCGGCAAGTCGACGCCGGAGCTGAAGAAAATCTGCCGGTAGTATTCGAGCGGAGGCAGCCGGTCGGGCTCGTGGGCGGCGATCCTGCGCACGCGCGGACTGACGGTGAAGGTGACCTCAACCATCTCGTCGAGGGTCGGTTCGTATCCGGCCGCACAGAGGGCACAATGATAGGTGTCCTGATTGACCCCCTTGAGGGTTGCCCCGCTGTCAAGGACGCCGCCGCATCCCGGGCAAAGCACATTCCAGGTCATCTCGAATGCGCCGATCCGGGCCGCATGCAGGAAGGCGGCGATGGTTTTTTCTTCATCGAGATGATGCTTATCGGCGAAGGCGAGCGCATTGATGCGGTTGAGATCGTGATCGGCGCCATGCCTGACGACGTTTTCGATGCACTCGACCGTCTGCGGGTCAGCCGCCTGTCGCAGGCTGGCAAAAAGCACGTCCATTTCGCTCATCGGACCAGTCTCTGTGCCGGCAACCCGGCTTATGACGTCGGTAGACGGATGATAACACGGGTCGTTCCCAATAGAAATCAACGGGTTTGGAGGTGCCACTCGTCTCCCGTTCGCTCGGGATCTCGCAACCGGAAATCCGGTATTCGGATCATCCGTTACTGCGTTGCATTACCACTGCGAAAATCGGTGGAAACCGCAAACAAAAAGTGAACATCACCCCCTCGACTTCCGCTACAATCAGTCGTTTCGGCCTCATGAGGCAGATCGCAAAGGAGAAACGATGGATCGTCTCGTCGGCGCGGATGAACAGTGTCGATCGGCAGGGCGGGCTGAGGAAGCCGGTCTTGCACGGGACATTACCGCGATCAAAATCGGCGATTGTCTCCTCGGTTACAAATCCGTGCAGCGCCGCATGCGGGGCGGCCGCTGGAACCATTTTCGCGGCCGGATGCGCGAGATCGAAAAATTGATCCGGCATCGTCATGGCGAGATCGTGCCGGAGGCGGATGACGCCCTGATCTATGTCGAGGTGATCGCCAGCCTCGCTTTTGTCGAATTCGGGGAAGGGTTTGTCGAGGTGGTACTCGGCTGGGCGGCGCGATGGTTGCCCTGGGCCGGGAAGGCCGCCATAGAGGAAGTCATTTACGAGAGGACAAAGCTGCGCTTTTCTCCCCTGTCCGCAGACGCGCTCGCCCACGCCCTGCATCTGAGTTATGCCGAACGCAGCACGCTCGGTATTCGCACCATCGGCGCCTTCGACGTGCCGAAGGCGAAAAGAGAAAAGCTGCAGAAGGCAAAGAGACGCCAGCGCGACCGATGCCGGAAAGAGGAGCAGCGGCGGGGCGCCGGCGCAATTTCCAGAGCCGACTATCTCGCCAACGCCTTCAGCCAGACCCGACCCTGGGAGGCGTTCGGCATCAGCCGCCGGACGTGGGAGCGCCGCGGCAAACCGATGCCGGACGGCGCGCCGATTTCGCTGGCCGCCTAGCTCAGCGGCTTTTTCGCCTGTCAGCGGGGCGGCCCGAACCAGGTGCTCATCGCTGCGTCCAGGCCATTCCGGTGCCCCTCGCCCGCCCAGGCCACATATCCGTCCGGCCGGATCAACACCGCACTCGGCGCTGCGACCGCCCCCAGCGCCGGCAACTCCCATGGCCCGTCATAGCTCGCATGGACCAGAGGCACGCGATCTGACCATGGCCCGGTGTCGACGCTACCGCGCGACCCAAGGTTCAACAACACCGGTCTTGCATCTTTCAGCAGCGCAAAGACACGCAAGGGGCCGTCCGTCGTGACCAGGTCGAGGTCGGGCATGCGGCGGCCGAGCAGCGGGTGCCCCTCGCCGAGGTCGTAACGAATGCCAAGTCCGGACATCTCGGCGGCAATCGTCTTGCGCACCTCCTCCAGGGCGAGGAGCTCCAGAACGATGTCGCGCAGGGCATCGCTGCGATCATCAGTGCGTTGCAGTGCGACCTGCGCCATCGTCGTGCGCAGCACGCGGGCGGCGACCGGATGGCGTTCGGCATGATAGGTGTCGAGCAGTGCCTCGGGCGATATGCCCTTCACCACCTGGGCCAGCTTCCAGCCGAGATTGACGGCATCCTGCACACCGGTATTGAGCCCCTGCCCGCCGACCGGAGAATGCACATGGGCGGCGTCACCTGCCAGCAGAACCCTGCCCCTGCGGTAGATCTCCGCCTGCCGTGACATGTCGGTGAACCTGGAGATCCACTTCGGGCCGTGGATTCCATAATCGGTTCCGCAGGCGGCAATGAGCGCTTGCCTGAGATCATCAAGCGTCGGCTGGCCTGTGCCGCCGGCCGTCTTTTCCGGGACCATGACGTTGATCGGACCTTCACTGGCGAAGATCACCTTGCCGTCGCGGATTTCATATTCCTCGCGGCCGAAGGCATGCATGCCGAGCGCTGTGCGATGGACACCGAGCGGCGGCTCCTCCTTCATCTCTGCCTCGGCGAGAATATTGCTGGTCGTCGCATCCGATCCCGGAAAGGCGATGCCGGCCATCTTGCGAACCAGACTGCGGCCGCCGTCGCAGCCGACGAGATAGCCCGCGCGCAGCGACGACCCGTCGGAAAGTTCGAGGGTGACGCCGGTCTCATCCTGCACGAAACTGGTCAGTTCGCGGCCGCGGAGGACCGTCACCGGCAGCTCACCGACCCAGCCGGCCAGGATGCGCTCGATATGCTTCTGCCGCAGGGCCAACCCGTAATTGTGCCGCGTCGGGAAGTCGCTGATGTCAAGCCGCGTGACCGCAAATCCGGTGACCTGGGCGATCTGCCCCTCCGCCAGGAACCGATCGACGATGCCGCGCTGGTCGAGAACCTCGAGCGTGCGCGAACTCAGACCGCCGGCACGCGAACCGACGATCTCCTGGTTCTCGCGCCGTTCGACGATCGCGACATCGATGCCCGCCAAGGCGAGTTCACCCGCCAGCATCAGCCCCGTCGGCCCTCCCCCTGATATGACGACCGCATGGTCTCTCATCCGCGAACTCCTCTGTTCACACTGCCCGAGAGCAAAATCCGCCACAGCGGGCCGACCTGGTCCAGCTGACTCTCGTCTATTTCGTGATACCTGCTTGGGTGCCGACTTCACCCTGTCGCAAGTTGTTCCCCCTATAAATATAGCTCTCTACTGGTGGGAAGGACTTGCGACAGAATTTCTGCCTTGCTTTCCAAAGCCCTGTTGGTCGCCGCTTGCGCAGTATCTGGCGGTGGAGCGGGGGCGCTTCAACACGACCCGACCGGGTGGGCGCCGGATCCGGCAGAATGCTTTCCCTTCCACCATTCGTTCTCGAACGGCGACCTCGCTCTCACTGCGGAGCCGGCGCCTTCTGCGGGATGCTCTCAGCCGCTGGTGGCTCAGATGGATCGGTGGGATGGCCGTAGATCGTGTAAACGGCGCCCGCCACAATGCCGAGAACGAGAAGGGCGAGCACATACGACATCATTCCGCGGATGGCCGTTTTCGGAGTTCTGTCCATCAGGGGGACCTCCAAGGTAACTCAGGGTCAAAGTCGATGCGGGCGCTTTTGGTTCCGAGAATGAAAGTCTGGGGCTGCCCGTCGGCATCTGCACTGAAGGCGATGCAGATCATCAATCTTGAACCTGATTATCGGCGCTTGGAAATCCATCCAATCCGAGGGAAGATCATCCCGCTCTAACCCTGGAGGATCTCATGGAAGATCACGAGCCGTTTCTGCGCGACGCGATTGCGCTCTCGAAATCTGCGGTGGCAAACGGTGACGAACCGTTTGGCTCGGTCCTGGTCAAGGACGGCGAAATCATCCTGCGCGCCGAAAACAGCGTCTTCACCGGCCACGATATGACAAACCACGCCGAGATGAACCTGATTAAACTGGCGGCGCAGCACTACGACCCTGCCTTTCTCGCCAATTGCACGCTCTATACCAGCACTGAGCCCTGTGCGATGTGCTCCGGGGCGATCTACTGGTCGGGGATCGGACGTATGGTGTTTGCGTGCTCCGAAACGCGGCTCGGCGAGATTGCCGGGATTGGGTTGAACGTGCCCAGCCGGGCGGTGTTGCAGACCGGCGCGCGTACCGTCACCGTGGTCGGCCCGACGGATCTCGAAGACGAAGCCGCCAAAGTCCACCAGGAATTCTGGCCGAAGCATCTGAGCAGGGTTTAGGCTCGCGGCTCATTGATTTGCGCCGGAAGTTGACGGCGGCTGCGATGCAGTTGGCCGAGAAGAAGATGTGGGCGCATCTGTCGAGGCGTGTGGCGAGGCACCGTCAGTCCTTGAGCTTTGCGAAGGCTTGCTCAGCAAAGAACACATCACCGATCCCAGCCATTTGCTGGGAGCGTCGGGGTTGGTGGGCAGGATGCCCGAACTCAGCGGAGAACGGGAGCGACGAAAGATCACCGTCAGATCGAGACCTACCCCGCCATAGTGCCGCCATAGAATTCGGCCCAATCATGATTGTATGACAAGCGGATGCGAAGAATGAGATTGCTGGTTCTCCTTGCGGCGGCCCTGCTTGTGATAGCGGTCCATGCCCAAGCCCAAGTTTACGCGCCGTATGATGGATACGACGAATACGACGGCTACGGCTATGATGACCCTTACAGCCCCTATCCCCCTCCTCCCTTCTACGAGCCAGACCCTGGTTATCGTGAACCCTTTCAAGAACGTCGGGAGCCATCTACGCGAATTGGAAGAGGAACCATCGTCATCGCCACGCGTGAGCACACCCTTATCTACACGACGTCAGAGGGTGAGCAGTTTGCCTACCCCATCGCCGTCGGCCGCGAAGGCAAACAATGGTACGGCACAACGCGCGTCGTGTCGAAACGCATGCATCCCGAATGGCGGCCAACAGCCAGCATGCGCCAGAAGAACCCAAGTCTCCCGGCAGTGGTGAAACCCGGGCCAGCAAATCCGCTAGGAACCCGCGCAATCTACCTTGCCGACGGACTGCTCCGCATCCACGGCACCAACGACCCCTCCTCCATCGGCACCAATGCATCAAGCGGATGCTTCCGGATGTACCGCGAGGATGTCGAGGAGCTTTACGATATGGTCCAGCCGGGGACCCGGGTTATCGTCCAGCGGTGATGGAGCCTTCCCGAATTGTCCCCAGAATAGGGCCCTGGCGACCGTCATGGGTTTGTCTTTCGCTGGCCCAGGTCCACGCAACATCCCCAGCTTTCGCTGACGTAGTCAACCGGCGCGAGCACCACCTGCGCCCACACGAGCAGCGCGCCGGCCGGTCTCCCTTCAAGCACGCAGCCGTTCATCGGAGGTTAATGCTTATTAACCCAGAATCGCAGCCTGAAAGGATGCGCCGATGAAGATGCTTTTTTCCTCACTTGCAGCCATGGTCTTGTCTGCATCTTTCGCCCTGCCGCTAAACGCCACGCCGATGGTCGTGCCGAAATCGGTAGCAATGCACGCCGCCGACGTCGATCTAGTCCATTACCGTCGTCATGGGAATGGACATGCGTACGGCCACTGGAAGAAACACCGGTACGCTCACCGCGACTGCCGGTATTACGGCTCGTGCTATCGTCCGCGGTACTACGGCAGTCGCGATTATTACGGCTATCGCGACCATTACCCCTATCGTCGTCGGTCAGGTGTGACAGTGTATTTCGATTTTTAACCGGCAGTGCCGCGAACACCAACCTTGGCCCCCAACAAGAGCGCCCGCCGGCCTCTCCTTGCCGGTAGGCGTTCCATGTGCCGTGTGACAATCGTGTGCCGTAAGTTTGCGCTATGATTCGCAAAATCAAGGTAATTGGCGGTAAAGTTTTACGCCAATTACCTCATCTAAACCGTTGATCGTTGACGATTTTTTGGTGAGAGCGTCGGGGTTCGAACCCGAGACCTACTGATTAAAAGTCAGTTGCTCTACCGGCTGAGCTACGCTCTCCCTCTCCGCGGGTGTGAAGCACCCCGGCTGGAAGTGGGCGGAACATAGGCAGGTGACCCATTGCGGTCAACCGAAAAATTCGGCTTTTGCAAAGGTAGGGCACATTTCTCTCCCGCGTAAAGGCAGATTTCTCGGCCACGCGAAAAGGTGATTGGCAATCCCGGGCCTGCGACGCTAGGAACAGGGCGCAGATTGCAGCCGGAGAGAATGCGTGTCGATTGCCGATATTTCCCTGTGGAGCGCGTTGTTGGCAGGGGCGCTATCCTTTCTTTCGCCCTGCGTGCTCCCCCTCGTCCCTCCCTATCTCTGCTATATGGCCGGCATTTCGGTCGAGCAGTTCCGCGGCGGCGGCGCGGTTGCGGTCTCGCCCGATACCAGGCGCGGCGTGCTCTTCTCGGCACTGCTCTTCACGCTCGGCTTTGCCACCGTCTTCGTGGCGCTCGGCGCCGGTGCGTCGAGCATCGGCATGGCGCTTCGCCAGCATCTCGATCTGCTCTCCAAGATCGGCGGGCTGATCATCATCGTCATGGGGCTGAATTTCCTCGGCCTCTTCCGAATCGGGCTGCTCGCCCGCGAGGCGCGCTTCCAGGCCGGCGGCAAGCCGGCGACGTTGACGGGCGCCTATGTCATGGGCCTTGCCTTCGCCTTCGGCTGGACGCCCTGCATCGGGCCGGTGCTCGGCGCCATCCTCGGGGTCGCCGCCTCGCGCGAGACGGTCGGCTCCGGCGCCGGGCTGCTCGCCATCTATTCGCTGGGTCTTGCTATTCCCTTCTGGATCGCCGCCGGCTTTTCCGGCGCCTTCATGCGCTTCCTGTCGCGCTTCCGCCGCCATCTCGGCACGGTGGAGAAGGTGATGGGCGTCTTCCTCATCCTGACCGGCCTCGCCTTCCTGTTCGGCTGGGTCAGCGATGTGGCGATCTGGTTCCAGCAGACCTTTCCGATCCTGATGCAAATCGGCTAGAAGAGATTCTTCCCCGCCAGCCATCCCACGAAAACCGGACTTTCCCTTGGCCGACATCATCAGCCTGCTGCTGCCGTTCTTCGGCCTGATCCTGATCGGTTATGCCGCCGCCAAGGCGACGAAGCAGCCGGCCGAGGCGCTCGGCTGGCTGAATACCTTCATCATCTATGCCGCCCTGCCCGCGCTGTTCTTCAAGCTCGTCTCGCGCACGCCGATCGAAGAGCTGACGCGGGTCGATTTCATCGTCACCGATATCGCGGCGACCTATGCGGTCTTCATCCTTCTCTTTGTCATCGGCCGTTTCGTGCGCGGCAATCCGCTTGATGAATGCACCATCCAGTCCTTTGCCGGCGCCTACGGCAATATCGGCTATATGGGGCCGGGCCTGGCGCTGCTGGCGCTCGGCGAAGGTGCTGCCGTGCCGGTGGCGCTGATCATCTGCTTCGAAAATGCGCTGCATTTCATCGTGGCGCCGGCGCTGATGGCGGCAGCCGGCGACGACAAGCGCTCGCCCGGCCGACTCGCCGCCGATATTGCCCGCAAGGTAGGCCTCCATCCCTTCATCCTGTCGACGGCGGCAGGCTTTGCGGTTGCCGCCTTCCACATCGATCAGCCGCTGGCGTTCCAGCGCCTCGTCGACTACCTTGCACAGGCGGCCGCTCCCTGCGCCCTCTTTGCCATGGGCGTGACGCTGGCTCTGAGGCCGCTCAAGCGGATTCCGGCCGAGATCTCCTATATCGTGCCGGCGAAGCTGATCCTGCATCCGATCGCGGTGTTCCTGGCGCTGACTGTTATCGGCGGTTTCGAGCCTGTCTGGATCCAGGCGGCCGTGCTGCTCGCCTGCCTGCCGACGGCAACCAATGTCTTCGTCATCGGCCAGCAATATGGCGTCTGGCAGGAACGCGCCTCGGCGACGATCCTGATCACGACGGTGCTTTCGGTGGCGAGCGTTTCGCTCTGGCTGATCGCGATCCGCTCAGGCCTTCTTCCGCTTCAGCTTTTCCTTTAAGGAATCCGGAATATCGCGGAAGCCCCGGCCGGGCTCGATGCCCTCGCGCATGACGAGGTTGCGCAGTGGCGGAATGGCCGAGAGGATATGCAGGCCGGCGGCGCGCAGCATCTGAACGGGGAGGAAATCGGAAAGCAGCGAGCGGTTGAGAAGATCGACACTCGCCGTGCGCGTTATGATATCGGCGCGGCGGCGGCGGTCGAAGCTTTCGCCGGCATCGGCCGGCACCGGCAGTTCCACCCTGTCGCAGAGGATGTCGGTGAGCACCATGATATCGCGCAGGCTGAGGTTCAGCCCCTGCGCCCCGATCGGCGGGAAGACGTGGGCGGCTTCGCCGATCAGTGCGATGCGCCCCTTGCCGAAACGATGAGCCATCATGCCGGAGAGCGGCCAGACCTGGACGCTTTCTTCGATGGTTGTCTTGCCGAGCATGGAGTGCATCTGCGCTTCGACAAGTGAGCCCAGTTCGGCCGGCGGCAACTCCAGGCGCGCGGCCGCCTCGGAGGGATCCTGCACCCAGACGAGGCTGGAGCGGCTTCCCGGCAACGGCACCTGAGTGAAGGGGCCGTGTTTGGTGTGGAATTCGCTTGAGATGTTCTGATGCGGCAGCGAATGGGCGAAGTTCAGCACCATGGCCGATTGCGGATAGGACCAGGTGCGCACGCCGATATCAGCCGCCTCGCGTAGCTTCGAGCCGCGGCCGTCTGCGCCGACGGCAAAGTCGGCCGTCAGCACCTCGCCGCCGGCAAGCGCGATCGACACTCTCTCGGCAGAGATGTCGATCGATTCGGCCATGTCCGTGAAGCGGGTGATATTGCCCTCGCCGGCCGCGGCCGCTTCGAGAATCTCGGTCAGCGCCGTGTTGGGGAAATTATAGCCGAAGGCATCGAGGCCAACCTCGGCGGCGCGGAAGGTGGTGGTCGGCGCGCGCAGCAGCCGATCGGTTCCGTCAATGATGCGCATGCTGGTGAGAGGAGCGGCGGCAGGGCGCAGCTTTTCCCAGAGCGTCAGGCGATCGAGGAAGCGGATCGATTGATCCATCAGCGCCGTGGTGCGCCGGTCCTCCTTTGCAGCAGCGGGAGCCACCAGCGCCACGCTGCGGCCGCCGCGGCCAAGAGCAATTGCGGCGATCGTGCCGGCGAGACCGCCGCCAATCACCGCCACTTCGAATGTCTTCATGCTATCATTCCGCCATCGTAAGAGGCGGACCGGCCGCTTATGCGGCCGGCTTCGCCTGACGGCGCCAACTATAGCCCTTGCCGGCTTCGGCGTCACGCACCGCCGGCTGATAATGATGGGGAATGGCCGGAAGACGGTTTTCGGCAAGCCGCTTCAGCGCCGTGGCGTTGGTCACGGCAAAGCTGTCGATGCCGACGCGCAGCATCAGCGGGATCTGGTCGATCAGCACGTCGCCGACGGCGCGCAGCTCATTGGTGTAACCCAGGCGCTGACGCAGCAGCGAGGCATGGCTGAAGGCGCGGCCGTCGTTAAAAGCCGGAAAGGCAACCGCCACGATTTCCAGGCGATAGAGATAGGGCTCAAGCCGGCGCACGTCGTCGGCCGGCTTGATCAGCACGCCGAGGCCGACATCATTGCTCTCATCGGCCTTGGCGATCAGCTCATCGACACTGAGCAGCGGCTTCTGCTCGCCGGTCGCCTTCACCTCGTCGGTTTCGATCACCCACGGATCGTTCTCGACAAAACCGGATTCTCTCCAGATCTTCGTCATCACACCCCTCCTTAGGCCGCTTCGGCGGCCGAGCCGTAGAGCGCATCTTTGAAAGGCTGCGGCCCGACGCGGCGATAGGCCGCCAGGAAGGTTTCGGATGGATCAAGCCGCAGCCCGAGATAGGTGTCGACGATCGTCTCGATCGCATCCGTCACCCGGTCCGGCTCAAAGCCGCGGCCGATGATCTCGCCGATAGAGGTATGTTCGTCGCCCGAACCGCCAAGCGTGATCTGGTAGAGTTCGGCGCCCTTCTTCTCCACACCGAGCAGGCCGATATGGCCGACATGGTGGTGGCCGCAGGCATTGATGCAGCCGGAGATCTTGATCTTCAGCTCGCCAATCTCGGCCTGGCGTTCGGGACTGCCGAAGCGGCGGGAGATTTCCTGCGCCACGGGGATGGAGCGCGCATTGGCGAGCGCGCAATAATCCAGCCCCGGACAGGCGATGATATCGGTGATCAGGCCGGCATTGGCTTCGGCCAGATTGATGGCGACGAGGCCGCGATACACAGCTTCGAGATCGGCCAGCGCCACATGCGGCAGAATGAGGTTCTGCTCGTGGCTGACGCGGATTTCGTCGAAGGCATATTCTTCGGCAAGATCGGCGATGGCATCCATCTGCGCATCGGTGGCGTCGCCCGGAATGCCGCCGATCGGCTTCAGCGAGATCGTCACCATGCCGTAATCGGGGTTCTTGTGCGGCTGCACATTCTGCTGAACCCAGCGGGCGAAAGCCGGATCGGCCTTCTTCCAGCGGGCGAGGTTTTCCCAGCCCTCGGCTCGCTCGGGAAGATCCGGTGGCGCGAAATAAGCGGCGATCGCCTCGACATCCTGTTCCGGCAACTTGAGCTCGCTATCCCTGAGTGCCGCGAATTCGGCCTCCACCTGACGCGCCAGTTCCTCGGCACCCGTCTCATGCACGAGGATCTTGATGCGGGCCTTGTACTTGTTGTCGCGCCGGCCGTGCAGATTGTAAACACGCACGATCGCCGTGGTGTAGGAGAGCAGGTCTTCCTCCGGCAGGAAGTCGCGGATCAACTTGGCGATCATCGGCGTGCGGCCCTGGCCACCACCGACATAGACGGCAAAGCCGATTTCACCCTTGTCATTCTTCTTCAGGTGCAGGCCGATATCATGGACCTGGATGGCGGCGCGGTCGCGCTCCGCGCCGGTGACGGCGATCTTGAACTTGCGCGGCAGGAAAGAGAATTCCGGGTGGACGGACGACCACTGGCGCAGAATTTCCGCATAGGGCCTGGGGTCAGCGATCTCGTCGGCGGCGGCACCGGCGAAGTGGTCTGCCGTGACGTTTCTGATGCAGTTGCCCGAGGTTTGCAGCGCGTGCATTTCGACGCTCGCCAGGTCGGCCAGTGCATCGGGGATTTCCGACAGCTTCGGCCAGTTGAACTGCAGGTTCTGGCGCGTGGTGAAGTGGCCATACCCGCGGTCATAAGTGCGGGCGATATGGGCGAGCATGCGCAGCTGGCGGGCGCTCAGCGTGCCGTAGGGAATGGCGATGCGCAGCATATAGGCATGAAGCTGCAGGTAGACGCCGTTCATCAGGCGCAGCGGCTTGAACGCATCCTCGGCAAGCTCGCCGGAAAGGCGGCGCTGAACCTGGTCGCGGAACTGCTCGACGCGCTCGCTGACAAAGGCATGATCAAATTCGTCGTAACGGTACATCGTCTTCCTCAGACTGCAATAAATTCGGGATCGGCAGGAGCGTAGCCCGGCGCATATTCCATGGTCGGCCCTTGCGCGCGGATGCGCTCGCGAAGGCGAAGCGGCCAGAGAATGCCATTGGTTTCCTGGACGTCGACGACGGCCACGTCAACGACCTCATTGTCGGCATAGGATTTTTTGCCAATGGCTTCCAAGGCTTCGACGGCTTCGTTGTGACGAGCAACAAGCGCCTCCTGCAGCGAGGTCGACCATTTGCCGTTGGCATCCAGCCAGACGGCAATGCCGTCCGTCAGCCGGTTGGCGGTCAGGACCTTGTCTACCATATTCAGCTCCTTGCAAATTCCTCGAGCCGGGCGTTCTCGCGCACCAGCGGCTCGGACAGTTCGAAATTGGCGCCGGCGACCGCATCGCCGATAATGACCATGACAGGCCCGGTGAGCTCGTTGCGATGCTGCAGGTCGGGCAGGTCGGCGAGCGTGCCATGCAGCAGGCGGCGATCAGTGCGGCTGGCATTCTCGATAACGGCAACCGTGGTCTCGGAGGGAATGCCGGCCTGCATCAGCCGCTCGGCGACCGAGGCGGCGACCGTGCGGCCCATATAAACGGCTATCGTCGCGCCGGAGACTGCGAGGCTTGCCCAATCGGGCAGCACGTCGCCGGTGAGATCGTGGCCGGTGGTGAAGACGAGCGAGGAAGCGACGCCGCGCAGCGTCAGCGGCAGCTCGAAATCGGCAGCGGCGGCGAAGGCCGAGGTGATGCCGGGCACGACCTCATAGGTGACGCCGGCGGCGCGCAACGCGGCCATCTCTTCCCCCGCCCGGCCGTAGACCAGCGGATCACCGGATTTCAGACGGACGACGCGCTTGCCCTGACGGCCGAGTTCGACGAGCAGCTCGTTGATCTCTTCCTGCGACTTCGAATGACAGCCTTTGCGCTTGCCGACGGAAAGCCGCTCGGCGTCGCGGCGGCCCATATCGACGATCGCCTGCGGCACGAGCGCGTCATAAACGATGACATCGGCTTCCATCATTACGCGCTGGGCGCGCAGCGTCAGCAGATCCTCAGCCCCAGGACCTGCGCCGACCAGCCAGACATGGCCGGCAACCTTGTCCATCGAAGCGAGCAGTCGGTCGGCGGCGTTGTGGGCCTGCGGCAGGTTGCCATTGGCGACCGCGTCGGCAACCGGGCCGGAGAAGAAGCGGTGCCAGAAGACCCGGCGGGAAACGCCACGCGGAACAATCTGTTCGACTGATTTGCGATAATTGGTCGCCAGCGCGGCCAGACGCCCGAGCGAAGGAGAAAGAAGCTGGTCGATCTGGGCGCGGATCATCTGCGCCAGAACCGGTCCCGCACCTTCAGTGCCGATCGCAACGGCGACGGGAGCGCGGTTGACGAGCGCCGGCGTGAAGAAATCGCAGTAATCCGGCTGATCGACGGCGTTAGCCGGAATTCTTACAGCCCGGGCAGCATCGACGATCCGGCGATCTTCAGCTTCATTGCCGGTGGCGGCAAAGACAAGGGCCGCTCCCTCTACCTGGCCGGCAGAGAAGCCGGTGCGCACCGTCTCGATGCGGTTGGCGATCAGGAAGGCATGATAATCGGCTTCCGGCCGCTCGGCATAGGCAACGAGCTGCGCCCGGGTGTTGAGCAGCAGCCGCACCTTGGCGAAGGCCTCGTCGCCATTGCCGAAGACAGCCGTCTTCTGGCCTTCCACGCGAAAGAAGGCTGGAAATACCGAAAGCTGCTCAGTCTTGGGAGACATCATCAATCCACTTCGAAGTTGCCAGAATATGCCCGTGATCGACAAGCGATTGAAGGAACAGAAATTCGAAAGCCTCGGCAAGCGCGTATTCTTTTGCTCGCGCCTCCGGCGATTTGAGAAAAGTCAACCGTGCTGACGAGACCCACCTGTTCCCACTCTCTTTGTTGCGGTGCAGTGTAAAGCCTGTGACAAACGGCGTCCACCGGCGTTTGTCGCATTTCACTCGCGCCGCCAAGACGATAGACTGGAAGAAAAACCGGAGACACCAATGCCCGACAAGACCATCGCTGCCCGCCTGCTCTCGGTCATCGAAGACGATATCCTGCCGCTGACCGAACGCGGCGTGTCCTCGGGCAACAAGGTGTTCGGCGCGGCGATCCTGCGCAAATCCGATCTGTCACTCGTTGTCGCCGAGACCAATAACGAGCTCGATAATCCGCTGTGGCATGGCGAGGTGCATACGCTGAAGCGGTTCTACGAGCTTGGTGACAAGCCGGCGACCAAGGAGCTGATCTTCCTTTCGACGCACGAACCCTGCACCATGTGCATGTCGGCGATCACCTGGGCGGGCTTCGACAATTTCTACTATTTTTTCAGTCATGAGGATTCCCGCGATGCCTTCGCCATTCCGCATGATCTCAAGATCCTGAAGGAGGTCTTCGGGCTTGAACCCGGCGGCTATCGCAGGCAGAACGCCTTCTGGAACAGTTTTGCCATCGCCGATCTGATCGAAACCGAGGAGATTTCCCGGAAGACGGCGCTGGAGGCGCAGACCGCCCGCATCAAGGCGCGCTACGACGCGCTGTCTTCCACCTACCAGTCGTCGAAGAGCGCCAACGACATTCCGCTGAACTAAGGCCGCTCAATTACGGCCGCCGAACCGAGGCACCATGGAACCTTCCAAAGACATTTCGCGGCTGATCGAGATCATGGCGGCGCTGCGCCATCCAGAAACCGGCTGCCCCTGGGACATCGAGCAGAATTTCCAGACGATCAAGCCCTATACGATCGAAGAGGCCTATGAGGTCTCGGACGCGATCGAGCGCGGCGATATGGACGATCTCTGCGACGAGTTGGGCGACCTGCTGCTGCAGGTGGTCTTCCATGCCCGCATGGCCGAGGAGGCCGGCGAATTTTCCTTCGGCGACGTGGTCAACGCCATCACCACCAAGATGATCCGCCGCCACCCGCATGTCTTTGCCCGCTCGGAAGCCGATACCCCGGACGCGGTGAAGAGGCAGTGGGACGAGATCAAGCAGGCGGAGAAACGCGAGCGGGCCGAGCGGCGGGCTAAGCGGGGGATCACCGAGGATTTCAGGAGCGGGTTCCTGGGCTCGGTGCAGCGTAGCTTTCCGGCGCTGACCGAAGCGCTGAAGCTGCAGGAACGCGCCGCCAAGGTCGGCTTCGACTGGTCGGCGCCCGAGCCGATCCTCGACAAGATCGAGGAGGAGATCGGCGAATTGCGGGCCGCACTCCGAGAGGGAGACCACGCGAAGGTCAGCGACGAACTCGGCGACCTGATCTTCGCGGTCGTCAATATCGGCCGCCATGTGAAGGCCGATCCGGAGCAGGCGCTGCGCGGAACGAATACGAAATTCCGGCGCCGCTTCAATCATATAGAGGAGGTTCTTGAAGCGGAAGGCGAGACGCTGGAGGATGCGACGCTGGAGCGGATGGAGGAAATCTGGCAGGCGGCCAAGGCGATTGAAAGAGCGCTCGTGGCTAGGTAGGTCAGGCCGGGTTTGGCGAGAAGCTATCCCCACTCTCCGTCATCCTCGGCCTTGAACCGAGGATGACGGAGGGTGGGGCTAAAATCGCCTGCCATCGGCGACTTAGTACCAAACGCGCGCCTACCGCTCCCAATCCTCTTTCGCCGGCTTCGGGCCGTTGCCGATGCGGCGCTCGAGTTCGGCGGCTTCGGTTTCCGACAGCCGCAGGTCGAGGGTGATCGAGCCGTCCTCATTGTCCTCGCGGCCGTCGACGATCGCGTGGTCGTAGAGCCAGGGCAGCAGCGCCAGCTTGTCGACGGGAAGCCGGATCGTCGTTTCGGTCATCACGCCGGAGAGCCTGCGGCTGATCTCATCCATCAGCGTGTCGACGCCCTCGCCGCTGACGGCCGAAACCGCGACGACGTTGCTGGCGCCGGCCGCCCTCTGCACCATCGTGTCGTGCACCTCAGGCTCCAGCCGGTCGATCTTGTTCCAGACCTCGATCAGCCGCTTCTCCGCTTCGGCCTCATCGATGCCGAGGTCGCCGAGAATGCGCATCACGTCGGAGCTTTGAGCCTGGTTGTCGGGATCGGACATGTCGCGGACATGCAGGATGAGATCGGCTTCCAGCACCTCCTCCAAAGTGGCGCGGAAAGCGGCGACGAGATGGGTCGGCAGGTCTGAGATGAAGCCGACCGTGTCGGACAGGATGACGGTACGTCCGTGCGGAAGCTTCATACGGCGAAGCGTCGGATCGAGCGTCGCGAAGAGCATGTCTTCGGCCAGCACGCCCGCGCCGGTGATTCGGTTGAACAGCGTCGATTTTCCGGCATTGGTGTAGCCGACGAGTGCGACGATCGGGTGCGGCACCTTGCGGCGCTTGGCCCGATGGAGCTGGCGAGTGCGCACGACCTGCTCCAGCTCGCGTTCGAGCTTGATGATGCGGTCCTGTAGGAGCCGCCGGTCGGCTTCGATCTGGGTTTCGCCGGGGCCGCCCATGAAACCGCCGCCGCCGCGCTGGCGTTCAAGGTGGGTCCAGCTTCGGACCAGCCGGCCCTTCTGATAATTCAGATGCGCCAGATCGACCTGCAGCGTCCCCTCCTTGGTGGAGGCGCGGCGCCCGAAGATTTCGAGGATGAGGCCCGTCCGGTCGATGACCTTGGCGTTCCATTCCTTTTCAAGATTGCGCTGCTGCACCGGTGTCAGCGGATGGTCGACGATGACGAGACCCGAATCGCGCTCGTCGAGCAGCGCCTTGATCTCCTCGATCTTGCCCGTGCCGAGCAGCGTCGCCGGCCTCGGATCATTGACCGGAACGATCGAACCGTTGACCACATCAAGGTCAATCGCCTGGGCAAGGCCGGTGGCCTCTTCCAGCCGGCTTTCCGGCGTGCGGGTGGAAGCCGATTCGGTCTGGCCGCCGCGACCGCGCGACTTCAGAACCGGCACGACAACGGTCGCGCGCATATCGTCCCTGTGCTTGGCGGCCTCAGGGATTATCGAATCGTTCTTGGTATCGCGTGTCGAAATGACGGCTGATCCTGTTAGGACGCGGCTTCTTCACTCTCGAACATCTGCATCGGCTGACCCGGCATGATCGTCGAGATCGCATGCTTATACACGAGCTGCGAGTGTCCGTCACGACGAAGAAGAACACAGAAATTGTCAAAGGAGGTAACAACGCCCGTGAGTTTCACGCCGTTGATCAGAAAGATTGTCAGGGAAATCTTTTGCTTGCGAACAGTATTGAGAAATAAGTCCTGCAGATTCTGAGAACGTTCCGCCATCGCGCCGCTTCTTTCTTTATTGCCGACCTAACGTGGCCGGTAGAATATCAATCAACCTCTCCATGCAAGACACGGCAGCACCCTCATTCCGCCAGTCCAGCAAATCTTGGTATCAAATCGCAATCTTTTCCGCAACGTCGAAAAAGGCCTCGCGGATTCTCCGCGAGACGCTGCCGGGATGGCCATTGGCAATAGGCAGACCATCGACGGAAATGACCGGAAAACAGATACTTGTGGCTGCCGTGAGGAAGACCTCGCGGGCTGCGAGCATCTCGGAAACGGAGAAGTTCCGCTCGGCGATCTTCAAGCCCAGCCTGGCAGCGACATCCATCAGCGTGGTGCGAGTAATGCCGCGCAGGATTCCGTGTTCGGCTGGGCGCGTCACCAGCGTTCCATTCGAATCGACAATCCAAACATTGGTCGCCGCCCCTTCCTTTACCATGCCGTCGCCATCGACATAGATCGCCTCCTGGGCACCGGCTTCCTTGGCCTGCTGGCGGGCCATGGCATTCGGCAGCAGACCGACAGACTTGATGTCGACGCGATCCCAGCGGTTGTCGGTGACGGTGATCGCCTTGATGCCGTTGGCATTCTTGGCGGCGATGATCTTTGGATCGGTGCTTTTGGCGGTTATCACAAGCGAGGGAGGCGTGCCCTCGGCCGGGAAGACATGGTCCCGGCGGGCGACGCCGCGCGTCACCTGCAAATAGAAAAGCCCGTTGCGGACGCGGTTGCGGCGCAGTGTTTGGCGGATGACCTGCGTCAGCGCCGCCCGGCTCATCGGCGAGGCGATCCTGAGCTCGCCGAGCGAACGGTCGAGACGGTTCAGGTGGCGCGTGAGATCGACGATATAACCGTGACGGACCTCGCAGACCTCATAGACCCCATCGGCGAACTGGTAGCCGCGGTCCTCGATATGCACGCTGGCATCCCTATGCTTGACATAGCGGCCGTTCACATAGGCAATTCTCGGCATGGGAAACCTGGTCTTCGGGATGTGGGAGAGACGCGGCGCGGCGGGCGGACCGCGCCGATAAATCAGACGCCTAGCGACTTCAGCTTGCGGTGCAGCGCCGAACGCTCCATGCCGACGAACTCGGCGGTGCGCGAGATATTGCCGCCGAAGCGGTTGATCTGGGCGATCAGATAATCCTTCTCGAACATCTCGCGGGCTTCGCGCAGCGGCAACGTCATGATGTGATAATCGTTCTTGGCCGAAACCTTGGGCAGCATGTCGCCGAGATCGGTCGGCAGCATGTCGGCGCTGATCGGCGTATCCGGGCCGTCGGTGCGGGCAAGGATCATCAGCCGTTCGATATTGTTGCGCAGCTGGCGGATATTGCCGGGCCAGTCATGCGCCTGCAGCACCGCCATGGCGTCGTCGCCGATGCGGCGCGGACGGATGCCGGCCTGCTCGGAAATCTGGCGCATCAGCTGATCGACGAGGAAGGGAATATCCTCGCGCCGCTCGGCCAGCTGCGGCACGCGTACCGGCACGACGGCCAGGCGATGATAGAGATCCTCGCGGAACCAGCCTTCGGCGATCCGGCTCTCGAGATTATAGGCCGTCGAGGAAATGATGCGGACATCGACCTTGACGCGCTTGGATCCGCCGACCCGCTCGAACTGCTGATCGACCAGCACGCGCAAGATCTTGTTCTGCGTCTCACGCGGCATCTCGCCGACCTCGTCAAGATAAAGGATGCCGCGATGGGCTTCCTCGAGTGCGCCGATCTTGCGAGCCTGGCCGGGCGTGCCCTCGGTGCCGAAGAGCGCCACTTCCATGCGATCGGGCGTGATGTTGGCGGCGTTCAGCGCGACGAAGGGGCCATTGGCGCGCGCAGACTTCTTGTGGATCATCCGGGCCACCAGCTCCTTGCCGGAGCCGGACGCGCCGAGAATCATAATGCGGCTGTTGGTCGGCGATACCTTCTCGATCGTCTGGCGCAGCTGCGAGACGGCAACCGAAGTGCCGATGAGTTCCAAGGCGTCTCCGGTGCGCCGCTTCAATTCGGAGACCTCTCGCTTGAGCTTGGAATTTTCGAGGGCGCGTTCGGCGATCAGGATCAACCGGTCGGCCTTGAAGGGCTTCTCGATGAAATCGAATGCGCCGCGCTTGATCGCCGAGACGGCGGTCTCGATATTGCCGTGACCGGAGATCATCACCACGGGCAGATCGGGATGGCGAGTCTTGATCTCGTCGAGCAGCGACAGGCCATCGAGCTTGCTGCCCTGCATCCAGATATCGAGGAAGATCAGCCGCGGCACGCGATCGGATATCGCCGCCAGCGCGCTGTCGCTGTCATGAGCCGTGCGCGTCTCGTGTCCCTCGTCCGAGAGAATGCCGGAAACGATCTCGCGAATATCGTGCTCGTCATCGACGACGAGAATATCAGAGGCCATAAACGCTTTCCTTGTCATTGGCTGCGGGGGCAGCGGGCGTCGGATCCAGGCGTGGCAGATGCACGCGGATCATGGCCCCTCTCCCCCGGTCGAAATCGGCGGGCGCGTCATGCAGCTCCAGCTGCCCGCCATGTTCCTCGATGATCTTCTTGACGATGGCCAGACCAAGGCCCGTGCCCTTCTCGCGCATCGTCATGTAGGGCTCCAGAATGCTGTGGCGGTTCTCCACCGGCAGACCGCGGCCATTGTCGATCACGTCGACTGTGAATCGATCGCGGCCGGCATCGAGCGCGGCACGGACAAGCACCTTGCGTTCATCCCGTTCGTCGCTCGGAACAGCTTCGAGCGACTCCACCGCATTCTTGATGAGATTACCGAAGGCCTGGCCGAGCATGCGACTGTCGAACAGGCCCTCCAGCGGCTGATCGCCGAACTCCTGCTGGAAGGTGACGTGATGATTGCCCATTTCGCGCAGGAAGATCGCATCGCGCAGGATATCGCGCAGGTCGCTCGCCTCCTTGGTCGGTTTCGGCATGCGGGCGAAGGCGGAGAATTCGTCGACCATGCGGCCGATATCGCCGACCTGGCGGATTATCGTATCCGTGCACTGGTCGAAGACGGTGCGGTCGTCCTGGTTGATCTGCTTGCCGTAGCGGCGCTGGATGCGCTCAGCGGACAGCTGGATCGGCGTCAGCGGATTCTTGATCTCGTGGGCGATGCGCCTTGCCACGTCACCCCAGGCGGTGGAGCGCTGGGCGATGACGAGATCGGTGATATCGTCGAGCGTGATCACGTAGGATTCGCTCATGTCGCGCACTTCCTCGCGAGTGACCTGCACGCTCAGCGTCCTCACCGTGCCGCCGCGCACAAGCGCGATCTGCTTGCGGAAATCGCCGCGATGACGCACCGCCGCCTCGGTCAGAACCTGGTCGATCTCGGGCGCGATGTCGGCCAGCTGCTTGCCGAGCATCTCGTCGGCCGATAGCGACATCAGCGTTTCGGCAGAACTGTTGACGATGGCGATGCGGCGGTCCTGCTCGACGCCGATGACGGCGGCGGTAACACCTGACAGCACGGCTTCAATGAAGCGCCGGCGGTCGTCGACCTCGTCCTTGGCCTCGAGGATCTCGTCGCGCTGGGTGCGGATCTCCGAGATCATCTTGTTGAAGGTGCGCGACAGATTGGCGACGTCGCCGTCGACGGCATGCACCGGCACGACGATGTCCATATTGCCCGATGCAACGCTGTCGGCCGCCGTGATCAGCAGGCGGATCGGCCGGACGATGCGGTCGGCGACTGCAATCGCGGTCCAGATCGCCGCAAGCAGCACGATCAGCGCGAAGCCGATGTAGAGCACGGCGAAGGCGATCTGCAACGAAAAGCGGTTGGCCTCCATCGAGCGGTATTCGGTGGCGTTTTCCTCCATCATGCGCATGGCGCCCATAACCTTGGGATCGACGGCGCGCACGGTATAGAGGAAGGTGCCCTGGATGGCATCGAGCTTGATGATGGCGCCGACGAGGTTGGTGACGCCGGGCGGAATGAGCGTCGGCTGGCCGGCCGCCGCCTTTTCCAACGCATCCTGCGGAATGGCCGGCAACGGTTTTTCCGTGGTGATATCGGCCTGGACGACCACCGAACCGTCGCTTTCGACAAGGAAGGCGCCAAGCAGACCGCGGCCCCTCGCCTGGCGCGTCATCAGCTCGGCAAAGCCCGTCCTGTCGAGACTGTAGAGGGCGCGGTTGCGCTCCAGGTCGTTGGCCATGGAGACCGTCTGCCCCTGCAGGTAGCTGGCGTTCTCCATCATATAGGCCTGGCCGATATTGCGCGACGAGCTGACGATCGACTGGGTGCGCAGCGCAAACCAGCGGTCGAGGCCGGCATTCAGCGTGATGCTGGCGAAGATGGCGACGAGAATCGCCGGCGTGATCGCGACGATCGAGAAGAGCACGACGATGCGGATGTGCAGGCGTGCGGCCGCCCTGCCCCGTGTGCGCGCCTTGAGCAGCCTTGCCACCTCGCGGGCGATGAGCGCCAGCAGCGTCAGGACGAAGAAGGAATTGACGATCACCGAGGTGATGACGACATGCGAGGTCGGCGCGATCGGCGTCAGGCCGAGCAGCACGAAGAGCGTCACGGTGGCGCAGAGAAGCGCGCCGCCTGCGAGCACGAGGCCGGGCACGGCGAAAAGGGCGCGGCGATCGGTCACCGTCGTCACCGCCTCGCCCGCCGCCGGCGCTATCCCATCCTGCGTCATTCGGCCTCTCTTCAGACGGCACGCCGCCGTCCCGCCATCCGATCGAAACCAAAGAACGCCGGCTCAGGAGAGCCAGCGTCGGAACGACTCGATCGGGAGCGAAATCTCTAAAACCCTTGCGTGACCTCTAAGCAACGCATTGTGGCGAAAATGCAACGCGCCTCGCCACGTTGTCAAGCCAAGCGGCACCCGCAGCCTCAGAGTTTTGGCGACTGTTTAGAAGCGGCGGGGGCCTTCGGGTTTGTTGCCGGCAATCAGGTCGATCCGCTCCAACACATCAGCCGTCAGCTTGTGCCTGTGTGAGAGGGCCGCGAGATTATCCTGCAGTTGGCTGGCGCGCGAGGCGCCGAGAATGACGGTGGAGACGTGCGGATTGGCGAGGCACCACAACAGCGCGAGATGAGTGATCGACAAGCCGATCTCGTCCGCGAGTTTTGCGAGTTCGCCCACTTGCCTGAGCTGGGCGCGGCCGGAATCGCTCGACCATTTTTCCTTCAACCATTCGTAGCCGGGCAGGTTCATGCGGCTGTCGGCGGGCACGCCGTTATTGTATTTGCCGGTGAGGACGCCCGAGGCGAGCGGCGACCAGATTGTGGTGCCAAGGCCGATCAGGTCGTAGAGCGGGAGATAATCAGCCTCGACCTTCTGGCGTTCGAAGATGTTGTACTGCGGCTGCTCCATGGCGGGCGGCGTGATGCGCAGGTCCCGGGCAACCGCATAGGCCTCGGTCAACTGCTGTGCGGACCATTCGGACGTTCCCCAATAGAGCACCTTCCCCTGGGCGACGAGATCATGCATGGCCCGGACGGTTTCCTCGATCGGCGTGTCGATATCCGGGCGGTGACAGAAATAAAGGTCCAGGTAATCGACCTGAAGCCGCTTCAGCGCCGCATGGCAGGCGTCGGTCACGTGCTTGCGCGAGAGGCCGCGTTGCGTTGGTTTCTGGCCTCCCCAAAAAACCTTGCTCGAGACGATGAAGCTGTCGCGGCTCCAGCCAAGCGATTTGAGAGCCTCGCCCATGACGATCTCGGATTTACCGCTTTCATAGCCTTCGGCATTGTCGAAGAAGTTCACCCCGTTGTCATAGGCCAGCCGCATGAGATCGACGGCGTCACCGCCGTTCACCTGCTTTCCGAAAGTAACCCATGAGCCGAAGGAGAACTCGCTCACCTTCAGACCCGACTTTCCCAAACGACGATATTCCATCACGCAGCTCCCGGAGATTATGAACATGTGTCGACCGCTACCGATGTCGGCCTCGCGCGATCGACCGGCGATCGATGCGCGTAATCTATGGCACCAGCAACGATATGCGAGCCCAAGCCCGACAAATCGAACCGCCATGAAACATCATGTCGCAGCGCCGGTCAGCCCGGTGGCAAAGAAAAGGGCGCTCCACGACCTTGGTCGGAGCGCCCATGGCATGCTGGCGACGACAGTTGCGGCGGAAGTCGACAGCAGCAACGGCAGATGACGAGATTCGGAACGGATAGGCAACATCCAAGCACAATCTGGGACGCATTCGCCCACTGACCGACCCTCTCTTCCACCGGTTATCCACAGCCTATCCACAGGCGCGGTGACCACGACCGCAGCAACTTCAATGACATTTGCCCGGCGTCAAACAATAGCCCGCAAATACTATGTGACTGTCAAATGACACTGCGTTTTTGTTTGCCGGCGCAGATACAAACCGAACTCTGGCTCGGATAGATTGATTTCTGTTCCCGACCGTAGCGGCGGATACTGGGAGGAGGTGGCGGTGGGCAAACGAGGAGCCCACCGCCTTTTTTCAGGCGGTGCGGGAGCTTCTATAAACAGATACCCCGAGTTCCCTGATCTTCTTGCGCAAGGTGTTGCGGTTGAGGCCGAGAAGATCGGCCGCCTTGATCTGATTGCCGCGCGTCGCAGTCAGGGCGGCGAGAATCAGCGGATATTCCATTTCGGTCAGCACACGGTCATAGAGGCCCGGCGGCGGCAGGTTTTCGCCGAAGCTTGCGAAATAGCTGCGCATGTTCTCCTCGACCGCCTGAGCGATGGTCATCGAGCCGTTGCGGATCGGCCCCTTGTCGATCGGGCTGTCGGGCACATCCGAGCGCAGCTCGGCATCGATGATCTCGCGTGTAATGACATCCTGCGGATAGAGCGCCATCAGGCGGCGGATCAGGTTTTCCAGCTCGCGGACGTTGCCCGGCCAGGCATAGGCCTTCATCAGTTCCAGCGCTTCCTGATCGAAGCGCTTGGAGCCGAGGCCTTCCTTTTCCGCCTGCTGGATGAAATGGCGCACCAGATCTGGAATGTCCTCGGCGCGGTCGCGCAGCGGCGGCAGACGCAGCGGCACGACGTTGAGGCGATAGTAGAGATCCTCGCGGAAGAGGCCCTGGTTGATCGCCTGTTTTAGGTCCTTGTTGGTGGCGGCGACGATACGCACGTCGGTTCGGATCGGCGTGCGTCCGCCGACCGTGGTGTATTCGCCCTGCTGCAGCACGCGCAGAAGCCGCGTCTGGGCGTCCATCGGCATGTCGCCGATCTCGTCGAGGAAGAGCGTGCCACCTTCGGCCTGCTCGAAGCGGCCGGTCGAGCGGGTCTGCGCGCCGGTGAAGGCACCCTTCTCGTGGCCGAAGAGTTCCGATTCGATCAGGTCGCGCGGGATCGCCGCCATGTTGATCGCGACGAAGGGGCCATTGCGGCGCTTGCCGTAATCATGAAGGGCGCGGGCGACGAGCTCCTTGCCGGTGCCGGACTCGCCGGTAATCATCAGAGTCAGGTCGGTCTGCATCAGGCGGGCGAGCACACGGTAGATTTCCTGCATCGCCGCCGAGCGGCCAACGAGCGGCATGCCATCCTGCATGTCCTCTTCGAGCTTGGCGGGCTTGCGCTTCGGCTCGGCCAGCGCCCGGCCGATGATGCCGATCAGCTCGGTTAGGTCGAAGGGCTTCGGCAGATAGTCGTAGGCGCCTTTCTCCGAGGCCTTGATGGCGGTCATGAAGGTGTTCTGCGCGCTCATGACGAGGACTGGGAGATCGGGACGGGCCTTCTTGATCCGCGGCAGGAGGTCGAAGGCGTTTTCATCGGGCATCACCACGTCGGTGACGACAAGATCGCCCTCGCCCGCCGAAATCCAGCGCCAGAGGGTTGCGGCGTTGGAGGTGATGCGAACGTCATAACCGGCGCGGCTCAAAGCCTGGTTGAGCACGGTGCGGATGGCCGCATCATCATCTGCAACGAGGATCGTGGCTGTCATCGAGAAGGTCCTGTCGAGCTTGCGGAAGAAGCATCCTCGAGCGAGGCGTCCTTCGACGCCGGCATGAGAACGCGGAAAGTCGTGCGGCTGTTCTGGCTGTCGCATTCGATGATGCCGCCGTGATCGCCGATGATCTTGGCGACCAATGCTAGGCCAAGGCCGCTGCCATTCGTCTTGGTGGTGATGAAGGGATCGAAGAGATGCGGCAACAGGTCGGCCGGCACGCCGGGGCCATTGTCGTGGACGCAGAATTCCAGTGGCAGCGAGATCTTTTCACGCGTGCCGGCGACCGACAGACGGATGCCGGGGCGATAGGCCGTCGTCAGCATGATCTCGCCGTCCGGCCGATCCCCGACGGCTTCGGCGGCGTTCTTCACCAGGTTGAGGAACACCTGAACAAGCTGATCGCGATTGGCGTAGACCGCCGGCAGCGACGGGTCGTAACTCTCGGTGATGCGGATATTGCGGGCAAATCCCGCCTTGGCGACCGCCTTCACGTGATCGAGCACGGAATGGATATTGACCGGCATGCGGTCAACTGGACGCTCGTCGGAAAAGACCTCCATGCGGTCGACCAGGGAGACAATGCGATCCGTCTCGTCGCAGATCAGCCGCGTCAGCGCGCGGTCGTCATCGATGACGGATTGTTCGAGCAGCTGGGCAGCACCGCGGATGCCGGAGAGCGGATTCTTGATCTCATGCGCCAGCATTGAGGCGAGACCGGTCACCGAGCGGGCGGCGGCCCGGTGCGTCAACTGCCGGTCGATCTTGTCGGCCATCGAACGTTCCTGAAAGACGATCACGACGGCGCCGGGCTCGCTGAGCACGGGGGCGACGTAGAGATCGACGAGCTTGTCCTGGCCGAGGCGCGGCGAACTCAGGTCGACGCGGTATTCGTTGACCGGCGCCTTGCGCTCGCGCACCTGGTCGATCAGGGCGAGCAGCGGACTGCCGAAGGGAATGAAGGTCGAGATCCGGTATCGTGCCAGATGTGAGGCGCTGGCGCCGAAAAAGGCCTCCGCCTCCCAATTGGCGAAGGCGATAAAGCCGGATTCGTCGACCATGACGACTGGGTTCTGGATGGCGTTCAGCACGGCCATGGCGACGGTTCCGCCGGCATGGTCGGGCGGCGATATCATATCCTTCGTCATGCCGCCTCCTGGCTGTCGAGCGCACCTGCGGCCAGCGCGTCATAAAGGCGCGCCGCTACCTCGCGCGGGTCACGCGAGGTCATGATGTCTGCCTTCTCGCCACCGGCAACCGCGGGAGCAAACCGCTCGAGATACCAGCCGAGATGCTTGCGGGCATGGCGGATCGCCACCGCCTCGCCGTAAAAATCGAGCATCATCCGGTAATGTTCGACGGCGATATGGGGAATATCTTCGCGCCGCGGTTCCGCCGCTCCGGCGAGCACACCGGCATGCCACGGCCTGCCCTGGCAGCCCCGGCCGATCATGACGGCATCGGCGCCGGAGCGGCGTAGAATCTCCTGCGCATCCCCGGCGGTTTCGACATCGCCATTAGCGATCAGCGGAATGGAGATCACCCCGCGAACGGCGCGGATCGCATCCCAATCGGCGCGGCCTTCGTAAAACTGCATGCGGGTGCGCCCATGAATGGTGACGAGCTGAATGCCGGCCGCCTCGGCGCGGCGCGCGATGTCGGGCGCGTTGATCGAATTCTCGTCCCAGCCGAGGCGCATCTTCAGCGTCACCGGAATCTCCACGGCCTTAACCGTCGCCTCGATGAGGCCGAGCGCGTGGTCGGGATCGCGCATCAGCGCCGAGCCGGAATACCCGCCGATCACCTTCTTTGCCGGGCAGCCCATGTTGATGTCGATGATATCGGCGCCATGATCGGCAGCGATCTTCGCCGCTTCCGCCATCCAGTGCGCCTCGCGCCCGGCGAGCTGCACCATATGCGGCCGGAAACCGGCAGCCTTCAGCCGCGCCCAGGATTCGGCCGTATCATTGACCAGTTCGCGGCTCGCCACCATCTCGGTGACGACAAGACCGGCGCCGAAGCGCCAGGCAAGCTCACGGAAGGGCATATCCGTGACGCCGGACATCGGCGCCAGCACAACGCGGTTCCGCACGGACACGGGCCCGATTCGGAAAGGCGCTGCGAGATTCTTGCAAATCAAATGATTATCTTTCAGGCACACCATAGAACTGCATTATTTTTAGCCACAGATCCACGCCTTTGCCAAGGGGGCTCGGGCCGGAATCGATATTTTTTGGGCAGATGCTGGAAAAGGCCAAAGCAAGAGGTTAGAGACTCCGGTCAATTCCGCATGATTTAGGGGATTTATGCCGCAAATGCCGTCCAAGCAACCGATATCGGCTGGAATTGTCATCGTTGCCGCCGGCCGCGGCGAGCGCGCAGGATCCTCCACGGAAGGCCCCAAGCAATATCGCATGATCGGCGGCAAGCCAGTTATCGTCCACACGCTTGAAAACTTCATGACATGGGAAGCTGCAGTTGAGATCGTCGTCGTCATTCACCCCGATGACGAGGCGCTGTTTGCGAGAGCGTTTCGCCATATCATCTCGGCGACACCGATCGAAACGGTGCGTGGCGGTGCGACTAGGCAGCAGTCGGTGCTTGCCGGCCTCAGACACCTCAAGGACAAGAATGTCAGCCATGTGCTGATCCACGATGCGGTCCGGCCTTTCTTCGACCATGGGCTTCTCGACCGCATTGCCGAGCGCCTTGCCGACGGCGCGCAGGCGGTGCTGCCGGCCATGCCGGTCACCGACACCTTGAAACGCGCCGACAGCGCCGGCACCGTATTGGCGACAGTCTCGCGCGAGCACCTCTATGCGGCGCAGACGCCGCAATCCTTCGCCTTCGCAGCTATCCTCGACGCGCACGAGAAGGCAGCGGAGAGCGGGCGAAACGATTTTACCGACGACGCCTCGATCGCCGAATGGGCCGGCATTCCTGTGACGATCGTCGAGGGCACAGGCGATAACGTCAAGCTGACCGTCAAGCGCGATATCGCCATGGCCGACGACAAGTTGTCGGCCTCGCTGCTTCCCGACGTGCGCACCGGTAACGGTTATGACGTACACCAGCTCGAACCGGGCGACGGCGTGACACTCTGCGGCGTGTTCATTGAGCATGATCAGAAGCTCAAAGGCCATTCGGATGCCGACGTCGCGCTGCATGCGCTGACCGACGCGCTGCTTGCCACCTGCGGCGCCGGCGATATCGGCGATCACTTCCCGCCGTCCGACCCGCAATGGAAGGGAGCGGCTTCGAAGATATTCATCGAGCATGCCGCCCGGATCGTGCGCGAGCGCGGCGGCACGATCATGAATGCCGACGTCTCGCTGATCGCCGAGGCGCCGAAGATCGGCCCGCATCGCGAGGCCATGCGGGCAAGACTGTCCGAATATCTCGGCATCGATCTCGAACGCTGCTCGGTCAAGGCGACGACCAATGAGAAGATCGGCTTCGTCGGCCGGCGCGAAGGCATAGCGGCGATCGCCACGGCGACCGTCGTCTATCGGGGAATGAAGCGATGAGTCTTTTTCCCGAGGACATCCATTCGGCAGCCGCGGCGATCATCCGCGACTTCACCGCTGCCGGGCTGATGATCTCGACCGCCGAATCCTGCACCGGCGGGTTGATCGCCGGGGCGTTGACCGAAATTTCGGGTTCGTCCGCCGTCGTTGACCGCGGCTTCGTCACCTACACGAACACGGCCAAAATCGAGATGCTCGGAGTGCAGGAGCAAACACTGCTCGGCTTCGGGGCGGTTTCCGAAGAGACCGCCCGGCAGATGGCGCATGGCGCCCTCTTCCGCTCGCGCGCCGCGATCGCCATCGCCGTCACCGGCATTGCAGGCCCCGGTGGCGGGTCGGCGGAAAAACCAGTCGGGCTCGTGCATCTCGCCGCCAAATCGCGGACCGGCGCACTCGTCCACCGAAAGATGCTTTACGGCGATATCGGCCGCAGCGCGGTGCGGCTGGCAACGGTGCGGACGGCGCTGGAGATGGTGCATTCTCTCCTCGCCAGTTGATCCCGGCTGCGATCGTCTATTGCACCGTGACGTAAATCCTGTTCGCCCTTGTCTCGAAAGCTTCAGTGAACATACGGAAGGCGCGGTCGAACATAGAGCCCATCAGCGCGCCCAATATGCGGCTCTTGAACTCATAATCGATGAAAAAATTGATCGTGCAGCCGCCAGCCGGCGTTTCGCCGAAATGCCATCGATTTTCGAGATATTTGAACGGGCCATCGATATATTTGACCTCGATAACGCGCTCGGCCCGGTTCAAAAGCACCTGGGTCGTGAAGGTCTCGCGGATCGCCTTATAACCCACGGTCATGTCGGCCACGAGCAGGATCTTGCCGTCGCGCTCCCTGCGGCTCTTGACGGAAAGCGCCTCGCAGAGCGGCAGGAATTCCGGATAGCGCTCGACATCGGCAACGAGATCGAACATCTGGTCGGGCGTGTGCGGGACGGAACGGTGCGTTTCGAATTGCGGCATAGGCGGCACTTAAGCGGGCCGGTCCAGAAGATCAAGGAGTTCGCGCATCCGGCGGCGGGATTTTAGCTGAAGAACCGGCACATCCGGGCCATGTTCGGGGATGCCGGCTGCATGATCCCGAAGTGCTGCCTCAATCAGTGGCACGCCGTCCCGCTCGAAATTCCAGATATAGGCAAGCGCATCCAGCGAGAGGCGCTCAGGGCAGCCGGCAGGCAGTTCGGGACGGTTACGTCCGAAATATCGCAACGTTCTTGAGACGGCGCCGTAGAGGCATGAATATCTTGACGGGCGAAGCCAAATGACGAAATCAGCCCGAGGCAGGCGAAGATGGAAGGAGCTGAGGCCGGTTCCATCCATGATCCAGCGTTCTTCCGCCACGGCATCGCCCATTAGACGGTCAATCTCGCCGCGCGGCCTCTTTCTCCAACCCGGCAGCCAGTAGAAGTCGCGGTCCATGGAGATGTAGCGAAGGCCGAGCGCTTGCGAGAGCTTTCTTGCAAGCGTGCTCTTACCGCTGCCGGGGCAGCCGATCACCAGGATACGGTCGGCTTCGGCAAGCGTCGATTTTGATCCGGATATGACTTTCATCGTCGCCTCAAACGCGACACCTCCGCCAAGGAGATCGCCGCGGGTTGCCCCTCATCCGCCTGCCGGCACCTCCTCTCCGTAAACGGGGCGAAGGGAATATGTCGCGACCTCCGCCCCTCGCTGTCCTCTCGCAGGGCACGTCCCCTCGCCCCGTTTTTTTGCAGGGAGAGGGTTAGGGTGAGGGGCAGCCATCGGCGCGAATCGGGCAGCAGTGAGACGAGTCCGAGCAGCCGAAGCGTGGGTTAGCCGCTTTATCAGCAGTCTGACAAAACAAGCACTCCAACCTTATTCAGCAGCGATCAGCAGCTTCTTCTCGCGCGCCGCCTTCAGCCGGGCAAAATCATCGCCAGCATGGTGTGACGAGCGGGTCAGCGGGCTAGATGCAACCATCAGGAAGCCTTTGCTGTAGGCGACCGTCTCGTAGGACTTGAACTCCTCGGGCGTGACGAAGCTCTCAACCTTGTGGTGTTTGCGGGTCGGCTGCAGGTACTGGCCGATCGTCAGGAAGTCGACATCGGCCGTGCGCAGGTCGTCCATCAGTTGCAGCACTTCGTTGCGCTCCTCGCCGAGGCCCACCATGATGCCCGACTTGGTGAACATGGTGGGATCGAGCTCCTTCACCCGCTGCAGCAGGCGGATGGAGTGGAAATAGCGGGCGCCGGGGCGAACCGTCAGGTAGTTGCCGGCAACCGTTTCCATATTGTGGTTGAAGACGTCGGGCTTGGCGGCGACGACGCGCTCCAGCGCACCCGGCTTCTTCAGGAAGTCCGGCGTCAGGATCTCGATCGTCGTTGCCGGCGAGGCGGCACGGATCGCCCAGATCACCTTTTCGAAGTGCTCGGCGCCACCGTCTTCGAGATCGTCACGATCGACGGAGGTGATGACGACGTGGCTGAGGCCCATCTCCCGGACCGCCTTGGCGACGTTTTCGGGCTCGGCCATATCGAGCGCGTTCGGCTTGCCGGTCGCGACATTGCAGAAGGCGCAGGCGCGGGTACAAATCTCGCCCATGATCATGAAGGTCGCGTGCTTCTTGTCCCAGCACTCGCCGATATTCGGGCAGCCTGCCTCCTCGCAGACGGTAACGAGCTTGTGCTCCTTCACGATGGCGCGCGTCTCGGCATAACCTTTGGAGGTCGGCGCCTTGACGCGGATCCAGTCCGGCTTGCGCATGACCTCGGTATCGGGACGATGCGCCTTCTCCGGATGACGTACGCGTTTGGCGTCGGGATTGATCGTGTCGAGAATAGTCACCATTGCAGTATCAGCTTTCCGCCGCCTTATGCGGCACAGTCTCCAAAGCGCGTCGCAATCAGCGCCGCACCAGTCGCGCAAGGAATATCAGCAGGCAGGCCCCGAGGAAACCCGTCACGAAATATCCCAGCCGTCCGCCGGCAAGCTGGACGTGAAATTGGGCGAGGATGGCGGTGGCGACGACCGAGCCGACGATGCCGAGGACGATATTCAGGAAAATTCCGTATCGCGCGTCCATCAGCTTACCGGCGAGCCAGCCTGCAAGCCCACCGATGATGATTGCCGAAATCCAGCCTACGCTTTCCATTCCCGCCCTGCCCTTGCTTGAGCCATTTATCCTATGCGACCGCCCTGGCAACCAGCACCACGATGATGGCGCCGACCGTGGCATGGATGATCTGCACCACCAGCGCATTTTCAATGCCCAGCGAGATGCCGAGCGCGCTGAACAGATAGCCGCCGACGAAGGCGCCGATGATGCCGCTCAACAGGCATCTGATCAACCCGCCGCCACCGACGACGAGACTGGCCAGGAAACCCGCAACCAGGCCGATCAGCAAAAACACCAGCAACGCCTGCGTCTCCATAGACATGATGATTTCCTTTCGCTTTTTCCACCCGACCGGAGCGGCTTCCCACTCATGCAAAAAAGGGCGCCCCCGGAAATTCTCACGCGTTCAGCACACGCCCATAAGCATCGAGTACCGCTTCCTTCATCGTCTCGGACACGGTCGGATGCGGGAAGATCGTATGCATCAGCTCTTCCTCGGTCGTTTCGAGGTTCATCGCGACGACGAAGCCCTGGATGAGTTCGGTGACTTCGGCGCCGACCATATGGGCGCCAAGCAGCTCGCCGGTCTTCTTGTCGAAGATCACCTTCACCATGCCCTGGTCTTCGCCGAGCGCGATCGCCTTGCCGTTCGCCGCGAAGGAGAAACGGCCGACGCGGATATCGCGGCCCAGCTCCTTGGCTTTGGCTTCGGTCAGGCCGACGGAGGCCACCTGCGGATCGCAGTAGGTGCAGCCGGGGACCTTGCCCTTGTCGGTGGGATGAACATTCGGCAGGCCGGCGATCTTCTCGACGCAGACGACGCCCTCATGCTCCGCCTTGTGCGCCAGCATCGGCGGGCCGGCGACGTCGCCGATCGCATAGATGCCCGCGACATTGGTCTTGCCGTAACCATCGGCGACGACGCAACCGCGGTCGGTCTTGACGCCGAGTGCCTCGAGGCCGAGGTTTTCGATATTGCCCTGAACGCCTACGGCCGAAATCATCCGGTCGGCGGTGATCTGCTGCACCTTGCCGTCTGCAGTCTCGACATGGGCGGTGATGCTGCCCGCCCCTTTCTCGACTTTGGTCACCTTGGCGCTCGTGAAGATCTTGAGACCGCGCTTTTCCAGCTGCTTGCGGGCGATGGCGGTGATTTCGGCGTCCTCGACCGGCATGATGGTCGGCATGACTTCGACGACCGTGACGTCGACGCCCATCGAACGATAGAAGCTTGCGAATTCGATGCCGATCGCGCCCGAGCCCATGACGATCAGCGACTTCGGCAGCACATCCGGCTTCAGCGCCTCGAAATAGGTCCAGATCAGCTTGCCGTCGGGCTCGATGCCCGGCAGCGCGCGCGGACGGGCGCCGGTCGCAAGGATGATGTGCTTGGCGGTATAGGTGCCCTCGCCGCTCTTGACGTTTTTCGGCAGCGGGTGCTGCGGTTCGACGACAGGCTTAGAAGACTTGCCGACGACGATCTCGCCGGGCTTCGAAAGCTTCGCCTCGCCCCAGATGATGTCGATCTTGTTCTTCTTCATCAGGAAGCCGACGCCGGCATTGAGGCGGGCAGAGACAGCACGCGAGCGGCCAACGACCGCCTTGGCGTCCGGCTTGACGGTGCCCTCGAGAACGAGGCCGTAATCCTTGAGATGGTTGGAGTGGTCGAGCACCTCGGCCGAACGCAGCAGCGCCTTGGTCGGTATGCAGCCCCAGTTCAGGCAGATGCCGCCCATATGCTCGCGCTCGACAATCGCCGTCTTGAGGCCGAGCTGGGCTGCACGGATGGCGGCGACATAGCCGCCGGGCCCGGAGCCGATGATGATGACGTCGTAGGATTCAGCCATGTGTTTCCTGCCTTTGTTACGCTGCGCTGCGGGTCATGAGCACCCACGCGTGCCTCTTGCTGTTTTCGAAGAGCGGCACGGCATCAGCGCGCGCAGCCTCCAAGAATCCGTTTCTTCCATAAAGCGACAAAGCCGCTTCGTTGTCGCTTGCGGTGATCAGACTGACGGGCCGCCGATCGGCCCTTTCGATCTGATCCTCCAGCAGCCTCTGTCCGACGCCGATGCCGCGCAGGTGGCTGTAAACGCCGAGACTGCCGATGAACCAGCTTCCCACAACCGTCTTCTGCAAGGCGAGCATCGGCTCGGTCGCCGGAATGGTCACCTCGATATCGCTTATGTCTTCATCCAGCGCATGGCCGATCGCCACACCTGCGACCTCGCCATAGGCCTCGGCGACCACCGCGTCCCGCCAGCCTCCGACGGCCTCCTCCTCACTCATCTTCAGCCTGCCCCGCTCCAGCGGCGTGTCGCTCACGCCCTTCGCCACGTCGGCGAACCAGAGCCAGGAGGCAAAGCCATGCGAGGCAATATCCGCCAGAATTGCCAGCTCCGAGGCATCCCGCCGCGAGGCCTGCCGGAGGGCAACGAAGGCGGTCACTCTCAGATCCCCAGCATCATCCGCACGATTGATTCCAGCCCGCGTCCGAGTGCACGCGTATTTTCCGCATCGAGGTGAATTCCGTCGATCGGCGTAGTCTTGGCGACGGAATTACCGTCGAAAAAGCCACAACCGAGTTCGTCGGCAAGATCGCGATAAAGCGTTGCGAGCTTTGCCGATTCCTCGATGCCGCCGGGAAAGGATGCGGCGAAGGGCACGTTGCCCGTCGCGCAGATCGCCGGCGGCGCCACGATCAGGATCTCCGGCCCATCGAATTCGAAAGGCCAGGCGTGATTGCGGATCAGCCGCACGAGCCGGCTGATGCCCTGGCAGGCGGCAAAGGCAGAACCGGCCACGACCGGCTTCATGTCGTTGGTGCCGAGCAGAAGGATGACGAGGTCGAGCGGCGCATGCGTCTGCAGGATCGTCGGCAGGATGCGTGCGCCATTACGATCGCAATCGGCAAGGTGGTCGTCGAAAGCGGTCGTGCGGCCGTTCAACCCCTCGGCGATGACACGCGCGTCGCTGCCGAGCGCTGCCTGAAGCACGCTCGGCCATCGATTCTTGTACTCATGACGGCCGATCGTCTCGGCGTCGTAACCCCAGGTAAGCGAGTCACCATAGCAAAGAACGGTCTTGGTCATTTCCGCCTCCGCTTCGCTGTCAGACAAGCATGCCCATCGGGTTTTCGATGTAGCCCTTGAAGGCCTGGAGCAACTCGGCGCCGAGGGCGCCATCGACGCAGCGATGGTCGGTCGAGAGCGTGACCGTCATGACCGACGCAATGGCCATTTCGCCGTTCTTGACGACGACCCGCTGCTCCCCAGCACCGACCGCGAGGATCGTCGCATGCGGCGGGTTGACGACGGCGGCGAAGTTCTTCACGCCCATCATGCCCATGTTCGAGACCGAACTCGTGCCGCCCTGATATTCCTCGGGCTTCAGCTTGCGGTCCTTGGCCCGCTTGCCGAGATCGCGCATCTCGTTGGCGATGACCGACAGCGTCTTCTGCTCCGCCTTGCGGATGATCGGCGTGATCAGGCCGCCGGGGATCGAAACGGCCACGCCGACATCGGCGTGCTTGTGCTTGACCATGTTGTTGTCGGTCCACGACACATTGGCGTCCGGAACGTCGCGCAGCGCCAGCGCCATGGCCTTGATGACCATATCATTGACCGAGAGCTTATAGGCCGGAGCGCCGTCCTTGCGGGGCGCTGCGTCGTTGAGCTGGGCGCGCAGCGCCATGAGAGCGTCGAGCTCGCAATCAACGCTGACGTAGAAATGCGGAATCGTCTGCTTGGATTCGACCAGGCGCCGAGCGATCGTCTTGCGCATGCCGTCATGCGGCACGAGTTCGTAGGAGCCCGGCTCGAACAGCTTAAGCACGGCATCCTCGGAGGCGCCTTTCGGCGCGGCAGCAGCCGGAGCCGGTGCAGCAGCCTGCGGAGCCGGAGCAGCGGCAGGCGCGGGAGCGGGCTTGGCGCCGCCGGCAAGGGTGGCTTCGATATCGCTCTTGATCACGCGGCCATGCGGACCGGAACCGGCGACGGCCGAAAGGTCGATGCCGGCTTCCTTGGCCAGACGGCGCGCGAGCGGTGAAGAGAAGGTACGGTTGCCACCAGCCGAAACGGCCGCGGGTGCAGCGGCAGGTGCCGGCGCCGGAGCGGCCTCGGTCTTCGCCGGCGCAGCTTCGACTTTCGGCGCAGCTGCGCCCTCTGCCTTGGCGGGAGCGGCGGATCCCGCGCCGCTTGCGGCAGCCGAAACATCTTCGCCATCGGCGGCAAGAACGGCGATCAGGGCATTGACCTTGACGCCTTCGGTGCCGGCGGGAACGACGAGCTTGGCAACAGTGCCTTCATCGACAGCTTCGACTTCCATCGTCGCCTTGTCGGTCTCGATCTCGGCGATCACATCGCCAGACTTGACCTTGTCGCCTTCCTTGACCAGCCACTTGGCCAGATTGCCTTCCTCCATCGTCGGAGAGAGGGCGGGCATCGTGATATTGATCGGCATCGAGATACCCTCCCTTATTTGTAGCAGACAGCCTTCACCGCATCGACAACTTCGCCGACATTCGGAAGTGCCAACTTTTCGAGATTGGCGGCGTAAGGCATCGGCACGTCCTTGCCCGCAATCGTCAGGATCGGCGCATCGAGATAGTCGAAGGCCTGCTGCATGACGCGGGTGGCGATTTCGGTGCCGACCGAGGATTGCGGATAACCTTCCTCGACAGTGATGAGGCGGCCGGTTTTCTTCACCGATTCGATAACCGTGGGAAGGTCCATCGGGCGGATTGTGCGAAGGTCGATCAATTCGACGTCGATGCCGAGCTGTTCGAGTTCGGCGACCGCCTTCGTTGCATAGGTCATGCCGATACCGAAGGAGACGACCGTGGCGTCCTTGCCCTGACGATGGATGCGCGCCTTGCCGATCGGGAGCACGAAGTTATCGAGCTTCGGCACATCGAAGTGCTGGCCGTAGAGAAATTCGTTCTCGAGGAAGATGATCGGGTTCGGATCGCGAATTGCCGCCTTCAGCAGGCCCTTCGCGTCCGCCGCCGTGTAGGGCATGATGACCTTCAGACCGGGAATGGCGCTGTACCAGGCGGCATAGTCCTGGCTGTGCTGGGCGGCGACGCGGGCGGCGGCACCGTTCGGGCCGCGGAAGACGATCGGCGCACCCATCTGGCCGCCGGACATGTATAGCGTCTTGGCGGCCGAGTTGATGATTTGATCGATCGCCTGCATGGCGAAGTTGAAAGTCATGAATTCGACGATCGGGCGAAGGCCGGCCATTGCCGCACCGACACCGACGCCGGCGAAGCCATGCTCGGTAATTGGCGTATCGACAACCCGGCGGGGGCCGAATTCCTGCAGCAGGCCCTGCGTGACCTTGTAGGCGCCCTGATATTCCGCGACTTCCTCGCCCATCACGAAGACGTCTTCATTGGCGCGCATTTCTTCGGCCATGGCGTCGCGAAGCGCTTCGCGCACGGTCATCGACACCATTTCGGTACCGGCAGGAATTTCGGGATCGTTCGGAATGACGGCCTTCGGCTCGGCCGGAAGCGGCGCTGAGGCCGAGCCGGTGTCGGTCGGCTTTTCTTCCTGGGGCACCTGGGGTGCGGCGGCGACTGCCGGTTTGGCGGCTGATATATCCGAGGCCGATTCGCCGTCCTGCAGCAGCACGGCAATCTTGGTGTTGACCTTGACGCCTTCGGTTCCGGCATCGACCAGCAGCTTGCCGATAATGCCTTCGTCGACGGCTTCGACTTCCATCGTCGCCTTATCGGTTTCGATTTCGGCAATGACGTCGCCTGAGGTGACCTTGTCACCCTCCTGCTTCAGCCATTTGGACAGAGTGCCTTCTTCCATCGTCGGAGAGAGGGCGGGCATGAGGATATCGATAGGCATGAGTTCCCTCCCCGATTAGAGCAGAATGTCGGTATAGAGCTCGGATGCATCCGGCTCAGGATCGGCCTGGGCGAAGTCGGCGCTGTCGGCGACGATGTCGCGGACATCCTTGTCGATCGCCTTCAGATCGTCTTCGGACGCCCAGCCCTTTTCGATGAGGCGCGCCTTCACCTGCTCGATCGGATCCTGCTCGGAGCGCATCTTCTGCACTTCTTCCTTGGTGCGATACTTCGCCGGATCGGACATGGAGTGGCCGCGATAACGGTAGGTCAGCATCTCGAGGATGATCGGGCCCTTGCCGGAGCGGCAATGTTCGAGCGCCTCGTCGGCCGCCGCCTTGACGGCGCGAACGTCCATGCCGTCAACCTGCATGCCGGGGATGCCGAAACCCGAGCCGCGCAGCGAGTAATTCGACTGCGCCGTGGCGCGCGCCGTCGACGTGCCCATGGCGTAGCGGTTGTTTTCGACGACATAGATGATCGGCAGCTTCCAGAGAGCGGCCATGTTGAAACTCTCGTAAACCTGGCCCTGGTTGGCGGCGCCGTCGCCGAAATAGGCGATGGCGACATTGTCATTGCCGCGATAGCGGTTTGCGAAGGCGAGACCGGTTCCGAGTGAAACCTGGGCGCCGACGATGCCGTGGCCGCCGTAGAAATGTTTCTCTTTCGAGAACATGTGCATCGAGCCGCCCTTCCCGTGGGAATAGCCGCTGCGGCGCCCGGTCAGTTCCGCCATCACGCCGCGCGCTTCCATGCCGGTAGCAAGCATATGGCCGTGGTCTCGATAGGCGGTGATGACCTGATCGCCTTCCTTCTGCGCCATCTGCATGCCGACGACAACGGCTTCCTGACCGATGTAGAGATGGCAAAAGCCGCCGATGAAGCCCATACCATAAAGCTGACCCGCCTTCTCCTCGAAGCGGCGGATCAGTAGCATCTCGCGATAGGCCTTGAGTTCCTCATCCCGATCGAAGTCGGCTATTGGGCCTCCGTTCGATGCTTTGGCTGCTGGTTTTGCTGCAGTTTTGCGGCTGGAAACGGTCGCGGTCTTTCGCGGCGCCATTCAACCCTCCCTATGGGTTTGTCGTTTCTCGGTGGCGCGTACCATAGGGAAGAAACATGACCACAGCAATGCCATAATTGCATGGCTCGTATTCGCCGCTAAGCCATTGGCAACAAAGACGAAATATCGATTAACTCGATTCTGGTTAATTCGAATAATGATTGAATATGACGATCTCGTCCGCACGCGACATATTCAGCTGATATCGCGCCTTTTCGTCCAACATATCCTTGTCGAGCGAGCCGTCACTGAGCAGGGCGACCTGGCTTTCCAGATGTTCGCGCTTCGCCTTCAACACCGCAAGCTCTTTTTCGCGTGCGATGCGCTGGCGCTCGAACGTCTCCGTCGCCCGCAGGCCGTAATCGCCATGGATGCAATGATAGCCGAAATAGGAGAGGAAGGCGACCGTCATGGCCGGAACGACGAAGCGGCCGATCTTTCTCTTCTTATGATGCTTTGTCCACATACACGTATGCTCTTGAACGCATTACCAATTCTTCGAGCATACCGCGCAGAGATTAACCGTTCGTTGACTCTAAATTCGAGCAACAAAAAACCCGCGCCATGAAGCGCGGGTCGGGGAGCTGAAAGTCAGAAGCGATCAGCCTTTGATGATCGAGCGGCCGGCATACTGGGCCTGAGGGCCGAGGCCTTCCTCGATGCGGATCAGCTGGTTGTACTTGGCAAGACGGTCGGAACGCGACAGCGAGCCGGTCTTGATCTGACCGCAGTTGGTCGCAACCGCGAGATCGGCGATTGTCGAAT
The DNA here is from genome assembly GCF_005862215.1 of Rhizobium sp. MHM7A. Classification (NCBI taxonomy): domain Bacteria; kingdom Pseudomonadati; phylum Pseudomonadota; class Alphaproteobacteria; order Hyphomicrobiales; family Rhizobiaceae; genus Rhizobium; species Rhizobium sp. MHM7A. The sequence continues at coordinate 245,450 of NZ_VCHT01000004.1, read as the reverse complement.
CTTCCGTTTCGCCGGAGCGGTGCGACATGACGGCGGTATAGGCCGCCTTGTGCGCCGTGTTGACCGCGTCGAGCGTTTCCGTGAGCGAACCAATCTGGTTGACCTTAACGAGGATCGAGTTGGCGACACCCATGCGAATTCCGTCGCGAAGGCGGGCCGAGTTGGTGACGAAGAGGTCGTCGCCAACGAGCTGGGTCTTGTTGCCGATCAGATCGGTCAGCGTCTTCCAGCCATCCCAGTCGTCCTCGGCCATGCCGTCCTCGATCGAGATGATCGGATACTTGCCCGCGAGTTCGGCCAAATATTCGGCCATGGCGCCCGATTCGAGCGTGCGGCCTTCGCCCTCCAGAACATATTTGCCGTCCTTGAAGAATTCCGTCGAGGCGCAGTCGAGGCCGAGGCACATGTCGTCGCCCGGCTTGTAGCCGGCTTTCTCGATCGACTTCATGATGAAGTCCAGGGCCTCGGGCGCGCTCTTCAAGCCCGGTGCAAAACCGCCTTCATCGCCGACATTGGTGTTGTGGCCTTGCGCGGCAAGTTCCTTGCGGAGCGTATGGAAGACTTCCGACCCCATGCGCACGGCTTCAGCGATCGTATCGGCGCCGACCGGCAGGATCATGAATTCCTGGAAATCGATCGGATTGTCGGCATGGGCGCCGCCATTGATGATGTTCATCATCGGCACCGGCAGCAGGCTGGCGGAAGCGCCGCCGACATAGCGATAAAGCGGCAGGCCTGATGCCTGGGCGGCAGCCTTGGCGACAGCGAGCGAGACGCCGAGGATGGCGTTGGCGCCGAGGCGCGACTTGTTCGGCGTGCCGTCGAGTTCGATCATGATGTTGTCGATCTGGATCTGGTTTTCGGCATCGATGCCGCCGATCGCGTCGAAGATCTCGGTGTTGGCGGCATCGACCGCCTTCTGAACGCCCTTGCCAAGGTAGCGCTTGCCGCCGTCGCGCAGCTCGACCGCCTCGTGCGCGCCGGTCGAGGCGCCCGAGGGAACGGCCGCGCGGCCCATGCTGCCGTCTTCGAGATAGACGTCGACTTCGACGGTGGGGTTGCCACGGCTATCGAGAATCTCGCGGGCGATGATATCGGTGATTGCAGTCATGGGTTCTTCCTGCTCGGTGGGTGATAGGTCGTTCGAAGCCTGTCATAATCGAAGGCGTGCAAATTACAATGCCGCAATTTCCTGCCTTCGAACGGTATTATGTCGTGGCCTAAACCACGATCATGTCAGCCTGTTGAATGTCAGGCCTTGGCGATTGCGTCGAAGGCAAGCAGCTTCTCAAGCAGGCGCGGCATGTCCCTGAGATAGACCATATTCGGGCCATCGGACGGTGCGTTGTCGGGGTCCTGATGGGTTTCGAGGAAGACGCCGGCAATTCCCGTCGCGACCGCCGCACGCGCCAGCGTTTCCACGAACTCCCGCTGGCCGCCCGAGGAATCGCCCTGCCCGCCCGGCTGGGCAACGGAATGCGTCGCATCGAAGACAACGGGAGCGCCCATCGCCGCCATGATCGGCAGCGAGCGCATGTCGGAGACCAAAGTATTGTAGCCGAAGGAAGCGCCGCGCTCGCACAGCAGCACGTTTGGATTGCCGCTGGCGTTGAGCTTCTTCAGGACGTTCTTCATGTCCCAGGGTGCGAGGAACTGGCCCTTCTTGACATTGACGGCGCGGCCGGTCCTGGCGGCGGCGATCAGAAGGTCGGTCTGGCGGCAGAGGAAAGCCGGGATCTGCAGGACATCGACGATCTTTGCCACCTCCGCGCATTGCTCGGCGGTGTGGACGTCGGTCAAGACGGGAAAGCCGAATTCCTTTTTCAGATCGGCAAAGACCTCCATGCCCTTCTCCAGGCCGATGCCGCGCTCGGCCGAGAGGGAGGTGCGGTTCGCCTTGTCGAAAGAGCTCTTGTAGACGAGGCCTATGCCGAGCTTGCCGCAAAGCTCTTTCAGCGTGCCGGCCACCATGAAGGCATGATCGCGGCTTTCCATCTGGCAGGGGCCGGCGATCAGCGACAGGCGGCCTGTATTGGAAAAGGTGACTTGACCATCGCCTTCGCCGATCTTGACTTCGGAATTCGTATCGGAGCTCATCGTGGTTCCTCGAAGGCAAAGAGCGTGCCCTGGCCGGGCGCGGGCTTCACCAGAATGCGGTTGTTCTTACGCGTATACGTCACCCCGTTAGCAGCCAAATGCGCTTCTGTCACGGCAAGATCGGCGACATTGAAGAGGATTGCCCGGCCGCGCAGTCCGCGCTCGGCGGGTGAGACCGCGGTCTCGAAATAGGCCTCCAGCCCCTCCGGCGTCACCAGGCTGATCCTCGCATTCGAGGCCGCGATATTGACGCCAAACCCGGTTTTCTCGGCTGCCGATTGCGCTGCGGCAAGGCCGACGAAGGCGGCGAAAGCCGCCGGCTCCGGTGCGCAGAGCGCCACCTCAGCAATGCCGGTGACGCCATTGTCATGCCTTTCCAGCGAACCGCGATCGGCCGGCAACGGGTTGACGCGCTCGACGGCAAAGAGAAGGAGATCGGGCGCGCGGAGATCGCCGGCAAAAGCCAGTCTGAAGCTCCCGATGCTCTCGGAACCATCCGGCATTTTCATAGTCCGACTAAACTCCAGCATCTTGCCGGCGCTCGATCCCTTGTCGATGAAACTCTTATGATCGAGCCCGCAATCCCCGGTGCCGAAGGCTATCGCCGAAAGCCCTTCCTCGCCGCAGCGGAAGCGAAAGGCCTGGTTGTGGGCGGTAAAGACGTTACCCTGCCGCGCCGATAGCTCGCTCTCCTCGACGCTCGCTACACCGAGCGGCTCCAGATAGGTCTTGTCGGCAAAGAATACGCAGGCATTCTCCGTGCCGAAGGGGTGGCGCGCATCGGCGGCAACGGTGAAGCCGAGTTTCCCGAGCCTCTCGCGCGCCAGGTCTATATTGACGACAGGCAACACGACATGATCCAGCGGGTGCGGCTTGGCGGAATGGTCTTTCATAATGTCCCTCTCCCTGAAATGGCATGAGATGTGCGACGGCACGCGGTCAATTCAAGGCTTGCGCGCCAAATCCGGCGAATGAAAATAAAAATCTCAACGAGTTGACGGGAAGTTTTACGGAAATTTAGCTACTTGCAGAACACATATGGAACATATAGTGTCTGTTCTGGATTTGTTTCAATCACGGGGTCTGACGTCGATGCTCACGCGCAAACAACAGGAGCTTCTCCTTTTCATTCATGAGCGCATGAAGGAATCCGGCGTTCCTCCCTCTTTCGACGAAATGAAGGATGCTCTGGACCTCGCCTCGAAATCAGGCATCCACCGCCTGATCACGGCGCTAGAGGAACGCGGCTTCATTCGCCGCCTACCGAACCGCGCCCGAGCGCTCGAAGTGATCAAGCTTCCAGAGGCCTATAGCCCCAGTCTTCAACCGCGCCGCGGTTTTTCGCCGAGCGTTATCGAGGGCAGCCTCGGCAAGCCCCAGCCGGTCGCCGCCCCTGCTGCGGCAAAGGCGGTCGCAGACAACGGCAACTCCGTCTCCGTGCCGGTCATGGGACGTATCGCCGCCGGCGTTCCGATTTCGGCGATCCAGAACAACACGCACGACATCGTCGTTCCCGCCGATATGCTTGGCTCCGGTGAGCACTACGCGCTGGAGGTCAAGGGCGATTCGATGATCGACGCCGGCATCTTCGACGGCGATACGGTGATCATCCGTAACGGCAGCACTGCAAGTCCCGGCGATATCGTCGTTGCCCTCGTCGACGACGAGGAAGCAACGCTGAAGCGTTTCCGCCGCAAGGGCGCATCGATCGCCCTGGAAGCCGCCAACCCGGCCTATGAGACCCGCATCTTCGGACCCGACCGCGTCAAGGTGCAGGGCAAGCTGGTCGGCCTCATCCGCCGCTATCACTGACGCTGGACGGGCCGGAATCGGTAAAACTGTTGCTGCGCCAATCATAGGCGCGGTGGCGCATCCATGGCCGCGATAATGCATCGAAGGCCGTCGCGACCTCGAGGCCGCTCTCAGTGAAACGCAATTCGACCGAACCGGTCCTGCGCAGCGTTTCGCCGGTAAACAGCGCCGCACCCGAGCGGCAGCTGGCGAAGCGCAGGCGTACCGACGTTACGACAATATCGCCGGCATCGCAAGCAGGGCCGAGATAGGCGGCATTTTCGATGACGGTCACGATATGACCGTTTGCAAGCTTGGCTATGCACCAGGCTTTCCTGAGGCAGGAAAAGCTTTCCGCCTCAGCGCCGGCCGCGGCCGCCTGCATCGCGATCTTCGCTTCGTTCTGCTGCTCGCGGGAAAGCCTGAGGCGCCTCTCCTTATCCTCCGGGCTCGCAGGACTATCCAGCATCGTCGGCGGATTATGCACCGTCAGAACGAGCGCCCTCTGCCACTGATCGAAGATGAAATCCGGCGGCCTTTCGCGATTGGAGGCCATTGCTGCCGGCGTGACGACCGCGACGAGCGCGCCGTCTTCCGAAATCACCAGATCCGGCGGCCGGGATGCCGGCAGAACCACTACTGCAAGCGTCGAGACGGCGATGAGAGCGGTGCCGACATGGCGCAGCCGCGTCCGCAGCAAGGTCATCAGCAGGAAACCTGCCACGGCCAGCGTGAAATACCAGCTGGGCAATCGACCGACGCCGATATTCCCGCCCCAACCGGATATCGTCTTTGCCACCACGATCACCAGATCGAGGCCGAATCCGACCACCTTCCAAGGCAATATATCAAGCCCGAAAGGCATGAGCAGCATCGCCAACAACCCGGCCGGCATGACGATGAAGGAGATGATCGGCATGGTCGCGAGGTTTGCCGGGAGACCATAGGCCGTCAGGCGATGAAAATGCTCGATCGAAAACAGCGCCGTGGAAAAGCCGCCGATCAGCGAAGTCAGGAAAACGCCGCTGAAAAAGCGTGCGACCGCAGCGGCCAGCCGCAGGGCCGGCATTTTCGGCAGGGCGCTTTCGCCGACGCGCCGTTCCTTCCACAGCTGATAAGCCGATACCAGCGCCAGCGTCGCGGCAAAGGACATTTGAAAACTCGGGCCCAGGACTTCGGAAGGTGAGATCACAATGATAACAAGCGCGGAAAGAGCGACGTTGCGCAGGCTGATCGACGGCCGGTCGAAGAAGACAGCAATCAGCATAATGGCCATCATGATGAAGGCGCGCTCTGCCGAGACGGCGAAACCCGAGATCAGAAAATAGGCCGTGACGGCGATGAGCGCTCCGGCGGCGGCAAACTTCTTGGTCGGATAGGCCTGAGCGACACCCGGAAAGAGGCTGAGCAGCATCCTAAAGCCGACGAAGAAGATGCCGGCCGACAGAGCCATGTTGAGGCCTGATATAGCGATAATGTGGGCAAGGCCTGACTGGCGCAGTGCGTCCGTCGTCTCGTTCGAAATCGCGCGCCGCTCGTCCGTCACGAGAGCGGCGGCAAATGCGCCCGTGTCGCCAGGCAGAATCGCGCGTATGCGATCGCCGATGCCGCTACGCAGCCTATAGAGCCACTCGAGCAGGGCATCGGAACTCCATCTCGCCTCCGGCGGCGGCGCCTGCGCTTCGAGCTTCGTCGGCGCGCCGTAGAAGAAGCCGTTTGCACCGATGCCATCGAAATAAGCCGCGAAGGAAAAATCGTTGAGTTCGGGCAGCGCCGGGCCTGCCGGCGGCGTCAGCCGTGCCCTGCCGGTGATGATATCACCGATCTCGAAAGGCACATCGGCGCCGCGGGCGATGACGGTTACCCGCCTCGGCGGCCGCTTCACCTCCGGCTCGGCGGTGCCTGTGAGGGCAAGAATATAGCGCCACCGCCCGCGATCGTCGCCTTCGCGCCGCTCGACGCGGCCTGTCACCGTCGTCGTCACCGATGAATCGAGCATGACGGTGGAGACCCGCCAGCTCTCGAACTGAGCGCAGAGCATGCCGCACACCATAAGCGCCAGCGTTAGAAGCGTTGTCTGCAACGCCGGCCGTGCGCAGCCCGCGACGAAAACCGCAACCGTCAACGTCAACAGGCCGAGCAGCGATGGAACGACCGGAATATCTGTCGCCGCCAGAAACCAGAAGGCGGAGCCGGCGCCGAGGAGAACCGGCGAGAATAAAAGCAGGCGGCCGTAGTCCACCTCCTCGCTCAGCATGCGAACGCCGGCACGCGATAATTGGGTGATTGCGGCCGTCAGCCGGTGTCGTAAAGGTACCGAGGACTGGGTCGTTGCCGGCGTCCCCGCGGCAGGCGTATGAAAAGGCGTGGGATCGGCTGGGCCGACGCCCGCCTTCGGCCGCAATTCGGCTGTCGTCATTTCCTGCATGCGCCGCCCGAGGTCATTCCGCCCAGACCCCAGAATGCAACCTTAACGCAAATCCGGCAAGAATAATCGATTGAAATATGAGGGAAAATCGTAAGCGGCAAAAGGTCAGTTGAATCATCGGCTTCCGCTATGCGTGCGGCTCATCGCTGCAGTGCCTAAAAGGTGTTGCCGCAATGCACAAAATGCCGTCACGGTAACTTGGCATTAGCGTCCCGATCATATAGCTATCGGAAAGGACGCTTAACCCCTATGGCGCTTTTATGGCGCCACCGACATTTCGGAGGATCAGCATGACGGATCAAAGCGCTACAATAAAAATCGGTGACAAATCAGTCGACCTTGCCGTTAAAAGCGGCACGATCGGCCCGAGCGTCATCGATATCGGTGCCCTCTACAAGAACACCGCCTCCTTCACCTACGATCCGGGCTTCACTTCGACCGCATCCTGTGAATCGAAAATCACCTATATCGACGGCGACGAGGGTGTCCTGCTGCACCGCGGTTATCCGATCGAACAGCTCGCCGAGCATGGCGACTTCCTCGAGGTCTGCTACCTCCTGCTCTACGGCGAACTGCCGACCGCTGCGCAAAAGAAGGATTTCGACTATCGCGTCACGCATCACACGATGGTGCATGAACAGATGACCCGCTTCTTCACCGGCTTCCGCCGCGACGCGCATCCGATGGCCGTCATGTGCGGCTGCGTCGGCGCGCTGTCGGCCTTCTATCACGACTCGACTGACATCACCGATCCGCACCAGCGCATGGTCGCCAGCCTGCGCATGATTGCCAAGATGCCGACGCTTGCCGCCATGGCCTACAAGTACCATATCGGCCAGCCCTTCGTTTACCCGAAGAACGACCTCGATTACGCGTCGAACTTCCTGCGCATGTGCTTTGCTGTTCCCTGCGAGGAATATGTTGTCAATCCGGTGCTTGCCCGCGCGATGGACCGCATCTTCATTCTGCATGCCGATCACGAACAGAACGCCTCGACCTCGACCGTCCGTCTCGCCGGTTCGTCGGGCGCCAACCCGTTCGCCTGCATCGCCGCCGGCATCGCCTGCCTCTGGGGCCCCGCTCACGGCGGCGCCAACGAAGCGGCGCTCAACATGCTGACGGAAATCGGCTCGGTCGACCACATTCCGGAATACATCGCCCGCGCCAAGGACAAGAACGATCCGTTCCGCCTGATGGGCTTCGGTCACCGCGTCTACAAGAATTACGATCCGCGCGCCAAGATCATGCAGAAGACGACGCATGAAGTGCTCGGCGAACTCGGCATCAAGGACGATCCGCTGCTCGAAGTGGCGATGGAGCTGGAGCGCATCGCGCTCACTGACGAATATTTCATCGAGAAGAAGCTCTACCCGAATATCGACTTCTATTCCGGCATCACGCTGAAGGCGCTGGGCTTCCCCACGACCATGTTCACCGTGCTCTTCGCGCTTGCCCGCACCGTCGGCTGGATTGCCCAGTGGAACGAGATGATCGAGGATCCGGAACAGCGCATCGGCCGTCCGCGCCAGCTCTATGTCGGCGAACCGAAGCGCGACTACATCCCGGTTTCGAAGCGCTGATCGCTTCAGGACTCAAAAAGAAACCCGGTCAGGAATGGCCGGGTTTTTTCTTTTTCAATACGTCGAGAAGGATTTCGGCGGCGTGTTCGCCCGGCGGCTTTTCCGTCTGCATGCGCTGCCAGATGAGCTCGTAGCCTTCCTTCATCGCCTTGAGCTGATAGGTGTCGGCCGACAGCCTTTCCATCCACCGTGCAAGGCTTGCGCCGCGAACGATGTCGTTCAGATATTCCGGCACGACCGGATAATCGGCGATCAGGTTCGGCAGCGCGCCGGTCCAAGTCTTGATGCCCGATGTCAGCATGCGCATGATCCAGTCGACCTTGTAGGCGGAGACGACGGGAACATCGGCTAGGGCAAGTTCAAGAATAACGGTTCCGGACGCCGCCATAGCTGCATCGGCCTCGGCAAAGGCTTTCCATTTTGCTTCCGCGCCGATGACGATCTCCGGCTTTACCGCCCATCCCGCCGTCATTTTCCGGACAAGCGCCTCCTTGTGCGTCACCGTCGGCAGAACGAACCGTGTCGGCCCGTTGCGGGTGACAAGTTCGTTCGTTGCGACCTCGAAATAAGGCAGAAGCTTCTGTATTTCGGAGGAGCGTGAGCCGGGAAGAAGCAGGATCGTGCCGGTGCCGGGTCGCCTTCCCACGCGCAGGCGGCGCGTCTCCTGCAGCGCTGGGTCGGCGACCAGACGATGCCCGACATAGGTTGTGGCGGGGCCATTCAGGCGCTGCATCGTTGCCGGTTCAAATGGCAGGACGGCAAGCACGTGATCGACATAACCGAGCATACGCTTGGCCCGATATTCCTTCCAGGCCCAGACGCTCGGGCAGACGTAATTAACGACAGGAAGGTCGGGCAGCGCGGTGCGCACGCGCTTGGCGACACGATGGGTGAAGTCGGGGCTGTCGATGATGAGAAGGATATCCGGCTTTGCGGCGATGATCTCCGCCGTTGTTCGGCGGATCAGGCCGAACAGCCTTGGCAGCCGCGTCAGCACCTGCGTGATGCCCATGATCGACAGCTCGGAGAAATCGAATAGGGAACGCAGTCCTTCCGCCTGCAGCCCCTCGCCGCCGACACCGACGAGTTCCACCGGTCCGGCATGAATGCGCTTGAGCGCGGCGATGAGATCGGCGCCAAGCAGATCACCCGACACCTCCCCGGCAATGACGGCAATCTTCAGCGGCGCCCCACTCATTCCAGCCCCCATGCCGGTAAGCCGCGATCAATGCCGCAAACGAAAAGGCGGGCCTCATCGGCGGCGCTGATGACTGCGGCCCGATCGAGCACCAGCGAACGGCCGGCCTCGACGGCGATGCCGGCAAGGCCGGCTTTCGCGGCGTTCAGGATTGTGGAAACACCGATCGCCGGGAGGTCGGCGCGGATATCCTGCTGCGGCTTGCAGAGCTTGACGAGTCCGCCGCGGCGGCGCGGCGAGATACGCCCGGCGGCCCTGAGCCCCGCGACACGCTCCAGCATCTGATCGGTGCCTTCCAACCCCTCCAGTGCAACGACGCGTCCGCCGATGCTGACGGCACCCTGCCCGACATCGAGCCGGCCGAGCATTTCGGCGGCTTCGGCCGCGCAGGCAATATCGCGCCGATCTTCCTCACCGGGCGCCACGGCACCAAGCGGTCCGACTGATGCAAGAAGATCCGGAGCGATCTCATGGGCGCCAACGACGCGCCGGCCGTTCCCCTCGATCAACCGGATCACCATCTGCAAAACCGTATCGTCGCCGCCGGACAGCAGGGTGCGAATAGCAGCAGGAACCTTCATCAGGATACGCATCGTGGGGCGCACTTCGCGCCATTCCGGCCGGCGGTGTACGCTCCCCGACATTACCACGCGCCCGACGCCATACCGGTTGAACAGCCCGTCGAGGGCGGCGAAATCGCCGATGCCGATGACGGCGTGATCGTAGTCCTCCCAGCGCCGGTCACTCTCATCCTTCAGCGCAACGATAATGGGATCTTCCCCGGCCGCGCGCGCGGCTTCGGCGACATAGGAAGGCAGAAGGCCGCCGCCGGCGATGATCGCCAGCCGGCCCGCAGCGGTGTCGCTAGGTAAAGCCACGGACTAGCCCTTCTGCCCTCGCGTCGGCGAGGACAGTGCGCGGTCGCTATCGGCCGCGATGAAGTCGAGGATCTGCACCACCTGCTCGCAATCGGAGTATTCCTCGCGGATTGCCGCGGCGTTTTCGCGGATGGAGGCCGTTCCCTCGAAAATCGCCTTATAAGCACGACGCACTCTGTGGATGACGGCGCGATCAATGCCGGCGCGCGTCATGCCGACGACGTTGAGGCCGCTCAGCACACCGGGATTGCCGTTCAGCATGCCATAGGGAATAACATCGTAGCTCACCGCCGACAGGCCGCCGACGAAGGCCTGGCGGCCGACACGGGTGAACTGATGAACGGCCGAGCCGCCGCCGAGGATCACGCGATCCTCGATGACGACATGGCCGGCGAGCATGACGTTGTTCGACATGATCACATGATTGCCGACCCGGCAGTCGTGTGCGACATGGGAATTGGCTAGGAAAAGGTTGTTGTCGCCGACGATCGTCTGGCCGCCGAAATCGGCCGTTCCGGTGTTCATGGTCACACCTTCACGGATCGTGCAATTGGCGCCGACCGTCAACGTCGTCTCCTCGCCGCCGTGATGCACGCTCTGCGGATCACCGCCGATGACGGCCATCGGGAAGATGCGCGTGCCCTTGCCGATGACGGTACGGCCGGTGACGACCGCATGCCCCAGGAGCTCGACATGCGCATGCAGGACAACATGCGGCCCGACATGGCAGAAAGGACCGATTTTCACGCCCTCGCCGATGGTAGCCCCGTCTTCGACGACGGCCATCGGATGAATACGGGCGCTTTCGGCGATATTGCTCATGCCTGATCCTTACGAACGATCATCGCGCCGATATCGGCCTCGGCGACAAGCGCGCCATCAACCTTGGCGTCGCAATGGAATTTCCAGATATTGCCGCGCTGCTTGTGCTTCTTGACGTGGAATTCGACGCGATCACCAGGCACGACTGGCTTGCGGAAGCGCGCGTTCTCGATGGTCATGAAATAGACGAGGTTGCCCGGCTGACCTTCCTTCTTGGCACAGATCGCACCCGCCGTCTGAGCCATGCCTTCTATCAGCAGAACGCCCGGCATGATCGGTGACTCCGGGAAATGACCGGTGAAGTGCGGCTCGTTCACCGTAACGTTCTTGATGCCGATCGCCGTATTGTCACCGTCAATCTCAATGATCTTGTCGACCATGAGAAACGGGTAACGATGCGGCAGCAACTTCATGATCTCAATGATGTCAGCCGAAGAAAGCGTTGTCGTGGCTTCCTCAGTCATTTTGCTTGCCTCCAGGTTTCCGCCCCTGCGATCTGGTTTTCGACACCAGTTGCGCGGCATCTCTCAAATAGTCTTTTAACGGACGCGCAGGTATGCCGCCATATTGTCCGCCGGCTGCAAGATCGGTCATGATACCGCTTTTGGCAGCGATCTGCACGCCGTCACCGATCGTCACATGCCCCTTGATTCCAACCTGGCCACCGATCTGCACGCCGTTGCCGATCTTCGTGCTGCCAGCAATGCCGACCTGTGAAACTACGGCGCAATGGCGGCCGATCTGAACGTTGTGGCCGATCTGCACCTGATTGTCGATCTTGGTCCCCTCGCCGATCACCGTATCGTCCATGGCGCCGCGGTCGATGGTGGTGTTGGCGCCGATCTCGACATTGTCCTGGATGATTACCCGGCCGATCTGGACGATCTTGATCATGCCGCGCGGACCCGGCGCATAACCGAAACCATCCTGGCCGATGCGAACGCCGTTGTGGATGATGACGCCGTTGCCGATCAGCGCGCAGAGAACGCTCGCGCCAGCCGCAATCGAGCAATCCCGGCCGATCTTGACGTTCGGTCCGATGACGCAGTTCGCGCCGATGCGCGTTCCCTCCCCGATCTCCGCATGTGCACCGATGACGGCCAGCGGTTCGACGATCACGCCCTTTTCAAGCCTGGCGCTCGGATCGATGACAGCGCTCGGAGCGATGTCGCTCTCACCCGAAATGACGACCGGCCGCAATGCCGCGGGGTAGAACAGACCGCCCGCCATCGCGAAAGCCGCATGCGGATTGGACGAGAGGATGACCGGAAGATGCGGAGGAACGAGATCGGCGAGCGACTTGTCGCAGATCACCGCCGAGGCCTCGCATGTCGCAAATTCCTCGCGGTTACGACGCGAGAGAATATAACAGACATCGCCCGCCTGTGCCCGGCTGATGGGGGCGACAGACCGGACGACGACATCTGCGTGATCGGAATTGGCGAGTTCTGCCCCAAGAAACTCTACCAGCTCAGCGAGCTTCAGACCTTCATGGGGCAGAAAAAAAACGTTTTGCTCCATCGGCAATGCTCCAGAACGGAATTGAGTCTTACAGTTCCGGACTGCCGATATCAGAATTGGTTGTTGATGCCAAACTTGAAGTTCTGCGTCTTGTCGAAGTCTTCTTTGAGAACCGGGATCGCGTAATCCAGACGCAATGCACCGAAAGGAGACTGCCAGACGACACCGACACCGACGGAAGCGCGCAGCGAAGCACTGGTGCCTTCAGCCTGGTCGGAGCCGAGAAGCTCGACGTCGTTGCCGAAGAGCGTGCCAGCGTCGGCAAAGACTGCGCCACGCAGGTTGAAGTCACGCGGGAAGCCCGGCATCGGGAAGGTGGCTTCAGCAGACGCCGTGAAATAGGTCGTGCCGCCGAGCGGGTCATCGTTGTTGCCCCTGATGCGCGGACCGATGCCCTTGTTTTCAAAGCCGCGAATATCGGCGTTGGTCAGGGTGAACTGGTCGAAGACGTTCAGGTTATTGTCGAAGCCAATGACATAACCCGCCGACGCGGAGAGCGAGCCGATAATATCGGCATCGTCGGCGAGAAGGTGGTAATAGCGCGCCTTGCCGTAGATCTTGTAGAACTGGGAGTCGCCGCCGAGGCCGGCAATTTCATGCGTCGCCGTCGCATAGATGCCTTCACGCGGCAGGACTGTGTCGTCGAGCGTGTTGTAGGTCAGCGTCTGCGAGACGGAAGAACGCGTCCAGGGGCTCTCGTCCACCAGGTTTGCGTAGGTGGCCGAAAGGTCGGCGGTATCGCCGTCATACTTCATCTGCTTGTAGTTATAACGGAAGGTCGTCGCCAGATCTTCGGTGATCGGCGCTGTGACGCGCAGAACGACGCTGGTTTCCTCGTAGTCATAATCATCGTTGCTCGACGTCTCGCTGTGGTTGACGTCGAAGCCCGCCGCCAGCCGATAACCGAGGAAATAGGGTTCGGTGAAGCTGACGCCGTAGGCGCGCGAGCCTTCCTGACCGCCGCCGGCGGAAATCCGGATGTACTGACCGCGGCCGAGGAAGTTCTTTTCTTCGATCGATGCTTCAAGCAACAGGCCGTCGCCGCCGGCAGCATAACCCGCGCCGACCCCGAACGAACCAGTCGACTGATCCTGCACGTCGACCACCACAACGACCCGGTCAGGCGAGCTACCCGGCTGGGTGGAGATATTGACGGAAGAGAAATAACCGAGCGCTTCCAGGCGACGCTTGGCCTTGGTGATCATCTGCTGATTGAAAGCATCGCCTTCACTCATGTCGAATTCGCGGCGAATGACGTAGTCGCGCGTGCGGCTGTTGCCGCGGATTTCGATGCGCTCGACATAGGCGCGCTCGCCCTGATCGACGAGATATTCGACGCCGATCGTGTTGTTGTTGAGGTCGCGGTTACCGCGCGGCGTCACGCGCGCAAAGGGATAACCGGCGGATGCCACCTGATCGGAAATCGCTTCGATCGACTTCTGCACCTCCTTGGCGCTGTAGACCTGGCCTTCCTTCGTGCGCACGAGCGGCAGCAGCTGATCGGAACCGACGCCTTCGACGGTCGACTGGACAGTCACCGGCCCGAAGTCGTAACGCTGGCCTTCCTCGATGTTGAAGGTGAGCGTGTATTTGTTGGTCGCCTCGTCGAAGGTCGCATCGGAAGAGACGATGCGCATGTCGGCATAGCCGCGATTGTAATAGAACTGACGCAGCGCTTCTTCGTCGGCGTGGAGCTTGTCTTCGTTGTAGACGTCCTTGCGGGTCAGGAACGAAAGGAAGTTCGAACGCTTGGTGTTGATGACCGCAGCCAGTCGGCCCGCGCTGTAGGCGTTGTTGCCGACGAAATTGATCGAGTCGATCTTAGTCCGATCGCCCTCGTTGATGACGAAGGCGAGATTGACGCGGCCCTCACCGAGCGGCACCACCTGCGTCGTCACTTCGACTTCGCTGCGGCCAGTGGCGGCATAGGCGTCCTTGATCGCCTGGATGTCGGACTGAATCTGCGTGTCGCTGTAAGGACCAGCAGCACGGGTCTGAACGATCGTCGCGAGCTTGTCATCCTTGATCTTGCGGTTGCCATTGAAGACAACCTGGTTGACGAGCTGGGCCTCCTGGACATTGACGACGAGAGTGCCGCCGGAAACCGAAATCTTGACGTCGGAGAAGTAGCCCGTGCCGTAAAGCTGTTTGACGGAATTATCGATATCAGTGTTCGAGAAACTCTTGCCGGGTGTGATGGTGAGATTCGACCGGACGGCTTCCGCGCCAACGCGGCTTGCGCCACGCACATCGATGCGCTGAATGACCGCGGCCTCAGCGGCCGTAGCGGAAACGAACGTCAAAGCACCTGCGCCCGAAGCAACAACACCAGCAGACAGCGCAACCGCCGATACTGCGTTCAAAAACCTTGAACCAGCCTTCATTTCACCTATTACCTTTTTTCCCTCGTCCCCGTCCCCGGGAGAACCCGATTCCGGTCACGTGTGTCGTTTTACCCGCTTTTGACATACAAGCAAGGGAGGTCGTTAATTTCTGTTTACTTCATTTCCAAGCGTGACCCATTCGCCACTACAGCCTTGAAACATCGTAAATAAATAGTAATTCCCTTGCCTTACGCGTTTACCCTCAGCTCAGGCTGATGTCGTTCCAGGTCGTGAAAACCATCAATGTCAGTATCATCGCCAAGCCTATACGAAACGCAATTTCCTGGGCCTTGGCGCCCAGCGGTTTTCCTCGGACCGCTTCCACCGCATAGAACATCAGGTGGCCGCCATCAAGTACCGGAACCGGCATCAGGTTAAGCAATCCTATCGAAACCGACAGCACAGCGGCAAGCTGCAGCACCGCCCCCAGGCCAAGCTGCGCCATCTGGCCGGTAGCCTGCGCCACACGGATCGGGCCGCCCAGTTGATCGGCTCGCATCGACCCGTTGAAGATGTTGCCGATATATTTGAAAGTGCCGGTAACAATTTGCCCGCTGGCGATCACGCCCTCATGCAGCGCCTGAAGCGGCGTGTAGGTCTGCAGGCGGAAATTGCCGGCTTCCTTGCTGGTGACGATGCCGATCTGGCCTACTTCCATCTTGTTGCCGAACTGGTCGGTCTGCTCTACGCGCTGCGGCACCATCGGTACATCGAGCTTCTGGCCACCGCGCTCGACCGTAACTACCACCATCTGGCCCGGGCGCATGCCGACATAGCGGCGCACATCTTCGAAGGTCTCTACCTTGCCGCCGTCGATGGCAACCAGGAGATCGCCGGGAAGAATGCCGGCGGCGGCGGCCGAGGTCCCCGGCCTGACCTCGGCTACGACCGGGTCGGCGATCATGCGGCCATAGACGGTGAAGAGAACAGTGAAGATGGCAATCGCCAGCAGGAAATTTGCGATCGGGCCGGCTGCCACGGTCGCAGCACGTTTCCAGAGCTTGGCGCCGGCAAAGGAGCGCGCCCTGTCCTCCTTCGACATGGCGGCAAGCTTGTCGCTGTCCGGTTTGCTCGAAACATCCTCGTCGCCGAAGAACCGGACGTACCCGCCCAGCGGAATCACGGAGAGCTTCCAGCGTGTTCCATGGCGGTCGGTGAAGCCGAATATCTCCGGACCGAAGCCGACGGAAAAGGCAAGGATGCGGATGCCGCTCCACCGCCCGACCAGGTAATGGCCCATCTCATGAACAAAGACGAGCAGCGAGAGCACCAGGATGAAGGTGACGATGTTCCCCATCACGAATGCATATAGGCCTGTCATCACGTCCATGAGTTCCTTCCGTCAGGCTGCGTCATCAAAGACCGAACAATGCCGCTCCGAGCGACGCCATGCCGGTCCCTTTTATCACGGAAAATAGTCCAGCAAGCAAGAACGCCGCAAAACAGGCGAAAATCAGTCCGTCGACCCGATCCATGACGCCGCCATGGCCGGGAATGAGACGGCTGGAATCCTTGGCGCCGAATTTTCGTTTGATAAAGGATTCGAAAAGGTCTCCCGACTGGCTGCACACCGACAGGACGAGCGCCACGCCGGCGGCGACGACTTCCGAGCCCGGGAAAAGAAAGTGAGCGAGAAGGACGCCGGCGGCAACAGCGGAAATGGCGCCGCCGATTGCACCCGACCATGTCTTTCCTGGCGAAATCGATGGGGCAAGCTTCGGTCCGCGGAGCGCCCTGCCGACAAAATAGGCGAGGATATCGGTCGCCCAGACGACGGCAAAGACGAAAAGCATCGCGTAAAGGCCTGGTTGGTCGTTGCTTCTGATCGCAGCGAGCGCCAGGCCGGTGGCGCCCGCATAAAACAAGCCTAGTGGCAGCCAGCGGCTCGTGCCATGCAGGATGATCAGCGCTATGCCGACGGCGGTGATGCCGGCCAGCATGCCGGCGGCAAATTCGAAATTGCCGACAAGCACGAGGAAGGCAACCGCCGCTTCGCCAATCCAGCCGACCACATTGGCGACCCAATCACGCGCAATGCCGGTTATTTTCGACCATTCATAGTAGATCAGCAGACCGATCACCGCCGCCAGCATGCGGAAGGCAAGGCCGCCATACCAGGTGGCGACAAGAACGATGACCGCGAGAACCAATCCTGAAACGATGCGCAGTTTCAGTTCCTGCTGCATCAGGTACCGACCGCGGCTGCCTGGGATGACAGGCCGCCGAAGCGCCGGTCGCGGGAGGCGAACTTTTCCAGCGCCGAGCGGAAAATCTCCGGGCTGAAATCGGGCCAATATTCCGGCACGAAAATGAATTCCGAATAGGCCGCCTGCCAGAGCAGGAAGTTGGAAAGTCGTTCCTCGCCGCTGGTGCGAATGATGAGATCCGGATCGGGGATGCCCGCCGTGTCGAGGCGGGCGTTGATCAGAGCGGGAGTGATGTCCTGCGCCCTCAGGCGCCCGGCCTCGACGTCCCTCGCCAAGCTCACCACGGCGCGCGAGATTTCGTCGCGCGAACCGTAGTTGAAGGCGATGACCAGGGTCAGCGCCGTATTGTCCCTGGTCGTCTCCTCCGCCTCGAGCAGCAGGGCGAGGATGTCGCTGCGCAGACTGTGGCGGTCGCCGATCACCTTGATGCGCACATTCTGGCGATGAAGCTCGGCCAAGTCGCGGCGGATGAAAGCCTTGAGCAGACCGAGCAGATCGGAAACCTCGGCCTCGGGCCGGCGCCAGTTCTCCGAGGAGAAGGCGAAGAGGGTGAGATATTTAATGCCGGCGGCGCCGGCGGCGCGTACTGTCTCGCGCACCGCTTCGACGCCCTTGCGATGGCCCATCGTGCGCGGCAAGCCGCGCTGCTTTGCCCAACGGCCATTGCCGTCCATGATGATGGCAACATGCTCTGGCACAGTCACAAATATAGATTCCGACATTTCCCGTCCGGTCTTTCCAGGCAAAGGCACAGATCCACTAGACCTGCATGATTTCCTTTTCCTTCTCGCCAAGCAAGCGGTCGATTTCGGAAATCGTTTCGTCCGTCATCTTCTGTACTCGTTCGGATTGCGCACGGCTCTCGTCCTGGCCGATTACACCGTCCTTTTCGGCTTTCTTGAGGCCGTCCATGCCGTCGCGGCGAACATGGCGAATCGCGACCTTGCTCTTCTCGGCATAGTCGTGAGCCACCTTGACGAGCGACTTGCGGCGCTCCTCGTTCAGCTCCGGCAGCGGAATGCGCAGATTCTGGCCGTCGACGATCGGGTTCAGCCCGAGATTGGATTCGCGGATGCCGCGCTCGACGGCGCTGACCATCGACTTGTCCCAGACGGAAACCGTCAGCATGCGGGGCTCGGGTACGGTAATGTTGGCGACCTGGTTCAAGGGCACGCGCGAACCGTAGGCCTCGATCGTTACCGGATCCAGGATGTTGGCCGAAGCACGGCCGGTGCGCAACGATGCGATGTCGCTCTTGAACGAGGAGACCGCGCCGTCCATGCGGCGCTTCAATTCCTTGATATCGATACCTTCACTCATGTCGATGCTCCCGTTTAGAGCGATGCCGAATAGTTTTAGCGGTTTTCGGGCGTCTCACGCTCTAATTATTCAATGTAGAACATGATTCAGATTTCGGGCCAACCGGACCTAAAGTCTGAAGCATGTTCTAGCGATGGCTGCGCCGAAAACGCGGCGCAACTTGTATCAGTTGTCGGAGACAATGGTCTTGAGGCCACCGCCCGTCAAGATTTCACCAAAACCACCCTTCTCGTGGATCGAGAAGACGATGATCGGAATGGAATTTTCCCTGGCAAGCGCCACGGCGGCAACGTCCATCACTGCAAGCCCCCTGTCCAGCACTTCCTGGTGCGTCAAGCGGTCGAAGCGGGTCGCGTCGGGATATTTCTTCGGGTCGGCGGTGTAGATACCGTCCACCTGCGTGCCCTTGAAGATCGCTTGCGCGCCCATTTCGGCGGCGCGCAGTGCGGCGGCGGAATCGGTGGTGAAGAAGGGATTGCCGGTGCCACCAGCGAAAATCACCACGCGCCCCATCGACAGATGATAAAGGGTTGCTCGCTGCGAAAAGCTCTCACAGATCTCCGGCATAGAGATGGCCGAAAGCACCACCGTATCGATATTCAGCTTGCGAAGCGAGGTCGCCAGCGCCAGCGCATTGATGATGGTGCCGAGCATGCCCATATGGTCGCCCGTCACCCGGTCGCCGCCTTTGGACGCGACTGCGACACCGCGGAAGATATTGCCGCCACCGACGACGACGCCGACTTCCACGCCCATATGCCTTGCTTCGGCGATATCAGATGCAATGCGGTCCGCCACCGCGACATCGATCCCGAAACCCTGGGCACCCATGAGCGCTTCGCCGGAAGCCTTGAGTAGAACGCGTTTATAGACAGGCTCTAAAGACATCTTGGCTCCTCGTAAATTGCCGTGAATGCCCGATACACGAAGGGCACCGCGTTGTCACGCGATGCCCTGGCGTTTTCCCAATTATGGCTGAAAGATCAACCCTTGACGGCAGCCGCAACTTCGGCCGCAAAATCGGTCTCTTCCTTTTCGACGCCCTCGCCGAGCAGGAGACGGGCCATGCCGGCAATTTCGATCGGGGCGCCGACAACCTTTTCAGCTTCCTTGATGGCGGCTGCGACGGTGAGATCCGGATTGATGACGAAAGCCTGCGAGAGAAGAGCGACTTCTTCGAAGAACTTGCGCATGCGGCCTTCGACCATCTTCTCGATAATGTTGTCGGGCTTGCCCGAAGCGCGCGACTGCTCGATGAAGACGTTGCGCTCGCGCTCGGCGACGGCGGCATCGACTTCTTCCGGGCGGATCGCCAGCGGCGCGGTCGCAGCAATGTGCATGGCGACCTGGCGGCCGATTGCGTTCAGGGCTTCCTTGTCGCCGGTCGACTTCAGCGCGACGAGAACGCCGAGTTTGCCGAGGCCGTCGGAAACCGCATTGTGAATGTAGGTGGCCACGACGCCGTTCTCGACGGAGAGAGCGATCGAACGGCGCAGGTTCATGTTCTCGCCGATCGTTGCAATCGCATCCTTGATCGTGTCGGAAACGGACTTGCCGGATGCCGGGTAGGTCGCAGCAGCGACGGCCTCGACGGTGCCGTCCGTCGAGACGGCGACCTTCGCGATGCCGCGGACGAGATCCTGGAAGGCATCGTTGCGGGCGACGAAGTCGGTTTCGGAATTGACTTCGACGACGACGGCCTTTGTGCCTTCGCTCGAAACCCCGACGAGGCCTTCGGCGGCGGTACGGCCGGACTTCTTGTCGGCCTTGGCGATGCCCTTGGCGCGCAGCCAGTCGATCGCCGCTTCCATGTCGCCATTGGTTTCAGCAAGCGCCTTCTTGCAGTCCATCATGCCTGCGCCTGTCTTTTCGCGCAGTTCCTTCACCATTGCAGCCGTAATCTCGCTCATTATCTTCCTCTTGTCGGTTCAAACGGTGGACCGCAAAGCGGCGCGGCACCGGATTGAGGCACGAAATGTACCTGTATGTATGACAGCGTGATGAAGACGCGTCATAACTAAACTTAACTGGCGGAGCGCCTGACGCCTCTGCCTGAAACAGGTAAGGCCGCCGAACTTCATGAGTCGCGAGCGGCCTTCCCAGTCTATGCAAGCTTCGACGGAGTTTTCGCTCCGCCCGCTTTCATCAGCCTTCGGCTGCTTCCTCGAGAGCCGGCTCGACCGGAACTTCGGAGGATGCGCCAAGATCGCGGCCGGAAGAGCTTTGCTGGCGCGCAATACCGTCGATGGCAGCGCGGGAAATCAGCTCGCAGTACAGGGCGATGGCGCGCGAAGCGTCGTCGTTGCCCGGGATCGGATAGTCGATCAGATCCGGATCGCAGTTCGAATCGATGATGGCGACGACGGGAATGCCGAGGCGCTTGGCTTCGTCGATTGCGATCTTTTCCTTGTTCGTGTCGATGATGAACATCAGGTCGGGCGTGCCGCCCATATCGCGGATACCGCCGAGTGCCTTGTCGAGCTTTTCACGCTCGCGCTCGAGGTTCAGGCGTTCCTTCTTGGTGAAGCCCTGAGCTTCGCCGTTGAGGATCTCGTCGAGCTTGCGCAGGCGCTGGATCGAGTTGGAGATCGTCTTCCAGTTCGTCATCATGCCGCCGAGCCAGCGCGAGTTGACGTAGTACTGGGCCGAGCGCTTGGCACTGTCGGCGATAATCTCGGACGCCTGGCGCTTGGTGCCGACGAAGAGAACGCGGCCGCCGCGGGCGACAGTGTCGCTGACGACCTGAAGGGCGCGCGACAGCATCGGAACGGTCTGCGCCAGGTCGATGATGTGGATGTTGTTGCGGTCGCCGAAGATATACGGCTTCATCTTCGGGTTCCAGCGATGGGTCTGGTGGCCGAAGTGAACGCCTGCCTCAAGAAGCTGGCGCATAGAAAAATCAGGCAATGCCATGCCTTGTTACTCCTTTTCCGGTTGAACCTCCGCAAGACGAACAGCACCCTCGTCGAGGATGCCACCGGCGGAACAGCCCGGATTTCTCCCGGACGATCCCATGCCTTACGTGTGGAATGCCGGTGCCCATACATTCGATTTGCCACGAAAGCAAGGCTTATCCCAAAAAAGCCGGCCTTTCGCTGTCACCGCGCGGCGATCCGGAACAAAGGCATGCCCGCCGCCTGCCCGCCCATACAAATGCCGCGGCTCAGCTCGCTAGCGTGGGCGTTAGCGCCAGCATGACGCCGGCGTATGGAAGCGGAGGAACCGCAGCCTACTTGCACACCTCAGCCTTGTGATCGAGCAGCTCGAGCTTGGCGAGCTTACCGGTCAGGACGAAATCGCCATAATCCATCGTCAGGTCGCGGGTGATGCCGTTCTCGTAGAGCTTGAACGACATACGATAGACCGGCACCGAATCCGATTTCGCACTCTCATTGAAATAGGCGATGGTCACCGGCCAGAAGGCTGTCTTCGAGAAGGCGCCGGCGTTGCCGGCATCGGTCTCCTCGGCAGCGGGCGTCTCCTGCTTGCCGACGATCGTCGTCGTCACCAGCGACTTGTCGCCGTCATCGGAACCGTCGAAAATGCGCGCTTCGAAGAAACGCTTGCCGTCCTTGGCGTTCTGGATCACATCGAGCATATGCTCCGTCGGGAAGCGGCTTTCGGCAAGCTGCAACTCGCGGCTCGCCGGCTGCTTGAGGTCGACCTTGACGCCATTGGCCTGATTCTCGGCCGCTCCATTGACCTCCTTGTCGAGCTGATCGTCGGTGAAGGATTTTGTGTCGAAGGTAAACTTGCGGTCCTTCAGGTTTTCGAAGGTCCTTGTCTGCTGATCGCTGACGCGTACGCTGTCGCCGGTGTCGATCTGAGTCACGAAGCGGAAATTGGTGGTGAAGCCCTGGCAATAGCTGCCGTCGAATTCATAAACCATGCGGCCGTACATGGAGGCGATGCCGGAGCGGTCCGACGCATCCTTCAATTCCAGATCATAGACCGCGCGATGGGCGACGAGGCCGCTTGCAATCGCAGCGCTTGCCGCTGGCGCGCCCGCCCATGCATCGGCGGAAACGCTTGCAAGAAGCAGAGCGGCAAGACTCGATCGGAACATTCATTCACTCCTGTTGGATTCGGCCGCGATGTTATAAGAACGCTTTCGGCCAAATCGAGGCTCGAACCTGTCATATTAAAGATTCTAGTCTTGATGCATAATTTTTGAAACATTGACAACAAAAGCGGAGACGAAAATGTCAGATGAAATTGCAGCGCGTCTGAGTGAGATGGGGATAACTTTGCCCGAAGCTGCGGCGCCCGCCGCAAATTACGTTCCCTATGTCATCAGCGGCAATCTGCTCTACATCTCCGGCCAGCTGCCGCTCGAAGGCGGCAAGGTTGCCATATCCGGCCATCTCGGCAAGACGATCGACGTTGCGACTGGCCAGCGCGGCGCCGAACTCTGCGCCATCAACATCCTTGCCCAGGCGAAGGCTGCACTTGGCGGCGATCTTGGCCGCATCCGGCGCGTCATCAAGCTGAACGGCTTCGTCGCCTCGGCTCCCGACTTTGTCGAGCAGCATCTCGTCATCAACGGCGCCTCGAACCTGATCGCCGGCGTACTCGGCGAAGTTGGCAAACATGCACGCGCTGCCGTCGGCATGGCCGCTCTTCCGCTGAACGCCGCCGTCGAGATCGACGCTATCATGGAAATCGCAGAATGACCAATGCAGACTGGATCAAGGACGTGCCAGTCGCCCATCGCGGCTATCACGACCTCAACAGGCTTGTCTGGGAAAATACGCTTTCGGCCTTTTCGCGCGCTGTCGAAGCCGGCTTTGCGATCGAATGCGACCTTCACTACGCCTCCGACGCGGTGCCGATCATCTTCCACGACGAGGACCTCAAGCGTCTGTGCAATCTCAACGGCGACATCCGCGAGCGCACCTCCCGAGAACTCGGGCTGATCGCCATCGGAGGCACGGGCGACAAGGTGCCGACGCTCCGCCAGCTCCTCGATCTCGTCCAGGGCAAGGTACCGCTGGTGCTGGAGCTGAAGGGCCGTGAGGCCGACGACGAAGGTTTCGCCGAATCCGTGATCGAAGTGCTCGAAGGCTATGAGGGCAAGGTTGCGCTGATGAGCTTCGACCACTGGCTGCTGCGCGATCTGAAAGCGCTCGGCTCGCCCTACCCGATCGGATTGACGGCGGAAGGCAACACGCGGGAGGCGTTCAGGTTACATGCGGAGGCAATGGAGATCGGCCTCGATTTCATCTCCTATTATTATGGTGACCTGCCGAATGCCTTCATCACAGGCGAACGCGAAAAGGGCATTCCGGTGATCACCTGGACGGTGCGTGACGAAGAGGCGCGCCGTCGCACTTTCGCCAATGCAGACCAGATGACCTTCGAAGGCTTCGATCCGCGCATGGCCGTTTGACGCTCGCTTTTTGGCCAAGATCATGCGCAGACTGAGGCAGAGCCGAACCGTCCCCCACAGGCTTCGCATTTGCCCCATGACAGATGAACTATCCATTCGAGTAGAACGCTCCTTCACCGCGATTTCCCCGGAGAGCTGGTCCAGGCTTTCCGGGGCGTCGAAGGCTTGCAGCACACTTGCGTACAACCCATTTGTTTCGCACGCTTTTTTATCATCGCTGGAAGAATCCGGCTCTGCCACGGCCGAAACGGGTTGGCTCGGCCATCACCTGTTACTCGAGACAGATCGCGGCGAACTGATCGGCGCCCTGCCCGGCTACCTCAAAAGCCACAGCCAGGGCGAATATGTCTTCGACCACGGCTGGGCCGACGCTTTCGAGCGGGCTGGCGGGCGCTATTATCCCAAGCTGCAGTGCTCGATCCCGTTCACGCCGGCGACCGGGCCGCGTCTCCTTGTCGCCGAGGGGCTGCAACGGCTACCGATCCAGAGCGCGATCGCCGAAAGCCTGAAGGAGATCGTGCGCCGGCTCGGCATCTCCTCGGCACATATCACCTTCGTGCCGGACGAGGAGATCGGCGTCTTCGAAATGGACGGCTATCTGCACCGTACCGACCAGCAGTTTCATTTCATAAATGCCGGTTATGCCAATCACGACGAATTTCTGGAGACGCTCGCTTCGCGCAAACGCAAGGCGTTGCGCAAGGAGCGCCGCGCCGCGCTCGAAAACGACATCAGCATCGACTGGCTGACCGGGCGCGACCTGACAGAGCGGATCTGGGACCAGTTCTTCAAGTTCTACATGGATACCGGCGGCCGCAAGTGGGGCCGGCCTTATCTTACCCGCAAGTTCTACTCGCTGATTGGCGAACGCATGGCCGACGATATCCTGCTCGTCATGGCCAAGCGCGAGGGCCGCTATATTGCCGGCGCGATCAACTTCATCGGCGGCAATACGCTCTACGGCCGTCACTGGGGCTGCATCGAGGACCACCCCTTCCTGCATTTCGAGGTCTGCTATCACCAGGCGATCGACTTCGCCCTTTCCAAAGGTCTGAAGCGCGTCGAAGCCGGCGCGCAGGGCGAACACAAGCTAGCGCGCGGCTACCTGCCGGTGACGACGCATTCCGCTCATTATGTCGCCCATGCCGGGCTCCGCAGGGCGATCGGCGACTATCTCGCGCGCGAGCGTGCCGATGTCGAACAGATGGGTGAGCTTCTGAGCGAGCACAGCCCTTTCCGCAAAGGCGAACGCCTGCAGGAGGATTGACGCCGCCCCGGCGAGCGCGCTACCCGATCAATTGGAACGTGAGGAGATTTCGCGATGACCAGCGCCTATGACGATAACAATATCTTCGCCAAGATCCTGCGCGGCGAAATTCCCTCGCACCGGATCTACGAGGACCAGTATACGGTCGCCTTCATGGATGTGATGCCGCAGGCGCCGGGCCATGTACTGGTCGTTCCGAAGGCGCCTTCCCGCAACATTCTCGATGCCGATCCGACTACCCTCACCCAGGCCATCACCGTTGTCCAGAAGGTCGCCAACGCGGTCAAGGACGTCTTCGACGCCGATGGTGTGTTCATCGCCCAATTCAACGAACCGGCGGCCGGACAAACGGTGTTCCATCTGCATTTCCACGTCATTCCCCGCCATGAGGGCACGGCGCTCAGGCCACATTCCGGCAAGATGGAGGACGGCGCCGTTCTTGCCGCGCATGCTGAAAAACTTCGGGCCGCGCTGGCGTAACGCGGATCGCTGCCAGCACGGGAAACGAAAAAGGCCGCGGGTGACGCGGCCTTTTCCAAATTCGGTGACGAGGTCTTACTTCCTGCGCGGAACCTTGGGAACCGCGCTTCCCTTCTTCGGAGCGTCGCGGACCTCGGGCTCGGCCCGCGGAACCGTCTTGGCACGGGTCTTGCGAGTCGTCTTCGTTTTCAGCTCGCCGTCATCCTCATCGTCGGCTTCGGGATGCACGACCTCGGCTTCCGGCTTCGGCTTGATCGGCGCCGTATCCGGAATGGCCTCCAGCAGGATGCCGGGCTTGCCATCTTCCTTCGGGCCGACGGTGACGTTGACAACGCCGCCCTTCTTCAGCTTGCCGAAGAGGATTTCGTTGGCGAGCGGCTTCTTGATCGTGTCCTGGATCACGCGAGCCAGCGGGCGGGCGCCCATCTTCTCGTCGTAACCCTTTTCGGCGAGCCAAGCGATCGCGTCCTCATGCAGGTCGAAGGTGACGTTCCTTTCGGAAAGCTGGGCCTCCAGTTGCATGATGAACTTCTGCACGACCTTGTGGATAACCGCCGTTGGCAGGGCCGCGAAGGGAATGATCGCGTCGAGTCGGTTGCGGAACTCCGGCGTGAAAAGACGGGTCAGCGCCTCCTCGTCCTCGCCCGTGCGCTTGGACGAGCCGAAGCCGATTGCGGCCTTGGCCATTTCGGAAGCGCCCGCATTCGTCGTCATGATCAGGATGACGTTGCGGAAGTCGATCTTCTTGCCGTTATGGTCGGTCAGCGTGCCGTGGTCCATCACCTGCAGCAGGATATTGTAGATATCCGGATGCGCCTTCTCGATTTCGTCGAGCAGGACCACGCAATGCGGATGCTGATCCACGCCATCGGTCAGAAGACCGCCCTGGTCGAAACCAACATAGCCGGGAGGTGCGCCGAGCAGACGGGAAACCGTATGCCGCTCCATATATTCCGACATGTCGAAGCGCAGGAGCTCGACGCCGAGTGACGAAGCAAGCTGCTTTGCCACTTCGGTCTTGCCTACACCGGTCGGACCGGAGAAGACATAGGCGCCAATCGGCTTGTTCGGCTCGCGAAGACCGGCACGCGCCAGCTTGATTGAGGTCGAAAGAGCTTCGATAGCAATATCCTGGCCGTAGACGACCGAGCGCAGTTCCTGCTCGAGATTGGCAAGAACCGCCTCGTCGTCCTTGGAGACGGTCTTGGGCGGGATGCGCGCCATCGTGGCTATCGTCGCTTCGATCTCCTTTTCGGTGATCAGCTTGCGGCGCTTCGAGGGCGGCAGAAGCATCTGGGCCGCACCCGTTTCGTCGATCACGTCGATTGCCTTGTCCGGCAGCTTGCGGTCGGAGATGTAGCGAGCCGACAGCTCGACGGCCGACTTGATGGCGTCGTTCGAGTAGCGCAGGTGGTGATATTCTTCGAAATAGGGCTTCAGGCCCTTCATGATCTCGATCGCATCATTGATCGAGGGCTCGCTGACGTCGATCTTCTGGAAACGGCGGACCAGCGCCCGGTCCTTCTCGAAGAACTGGCGGTATTCCTTGTAGGTGGTCGAACCGATGCAGCGGATGGCGCCTGATGACAGCGCGGGCTTCAGCAGGTTCGATGCATCCATCGCCCCGCCGGATGTGGCGCCGGCGCCAATCACCGTATGGATCTCGTCGATGAACAGCACGGCACCCGGATATTCTTCCAGTTCCTTGACGACCTGCTTCAGGCGCTCTTCGAAATCGCCGCGGTAGCGTGTGCCGGCGAGCAGCGTGCCCATGTCGAGCGAGAAGATCGTCGCATCGGCAAGCGCCTCGGGCACCTTGCCTTCGACGATGCGCTTGGCAAGACCTTCGGCGATCGCCGTCTTGCCGACGCCGGGATCACCGACATAGAGCGGATTGTTCTTCGAACGGCGGCACAGGATCTGGATGGTGCGGCTCACCTCGGCATGACGGCCGATCAGTGGGTCGATCTTGCCGCCCTTGGCCTTCTCGTTGAGATTGACGCAATAGGCCTTGAGCGCATCCTGCTGCTTCTTCGGGCCGCCCTCTTCCTCGCCGCCGCGCGCCGTCGGCTTGCTTTCGGCCTCCTCCTCGGCGCCGCGGGGGGTGCGGGCCTCCGAGGCGCCCGGCCGCTTGCCGATGCCATGGGAGATATAGTTGACGGCATCATAGCGGGTCATCTCCTGCTCCTGCAGGAAATAGGCGGCGTGGCTTTCGCGCTCGGCGAAGATCGCTACGAGCACGTTGGCGCCGGTCACTTCTTCGCGCCCGGATGACTGCACGTGGATGACCGCGCGCTGGATTACGCGCTGGAAGCCGGAGGTCGGCTTGGAATCCTCGTCGTAACCGGTGATCAGATTGGAGAGTTCATTATCGACATATTCGACGAGCGTCTTGCGCAGCGCGTCGAGATCGACATTGCAGGCACCCATGACCGCGGCCGCATCGGCATCGTCGATCAGGGCGAGCAGCAGATGCTCGAGCGTCGCATATTCATGATGCCGCTCGTTGGCAAAGGTCAGTGCCTGATGGAGCGCCTTCTCTAAGCTAGGCGAAAATGTTGGCACGTTCAGATCCTCACTTCTTTTCCATGACGCATTGCAGCGGATGCTGGTGCTGCCGGGCGAAGTCCATCACCTGGCTGACCTTCGTTTCCGCTACCTCGTATGTGAATATTCCGCACTCGCCGACGCCGTGATTATGGACATGGAGCATGATGCGGGTGGCACTTTCACGGTCCTTCTGAAAAAAACGCTCCAGAATGTGAATGACGAATTCCATGGGCGTATAGTCATCATTCAAAAGCAGCACGCGATAGAGGTTGGGCTTCTTGGTCTTCGGCTTGGTGCGCGTGATGACCGAGGTTCCGCGATTTCCGTTGTCCCCGTTCCTTTCGCTGTCGTTCTGCATCCGGATCGGCTTTGCGATCATTGTCATTCATTCCTCGATCAATCCGACGGAGCATGGGAGGGTGCTTTTCGCCGAATATCTGAAACACTAACTTAGTTCATAATAGGCCGATTTTAAGCCCCCTGTCAGACACTGCAATCAAGAAATGCCGGCATGCACGGGAAAGACCAAAAAAGTCCCCGGCCGATCCATGCAGCGCTGCGGCGAAAGCGGAAGCAAAAAAAGACCGGCTACAAATGCGTAGCCGGTCTTGGCATTTCAATACGTAGCGCAGGTTGCGCTACCGAAATCAATTCATGCGGCGGCGGGCGTTGCCGGCGGCGCCTGCCGGGTCGTCTTGGCGACGGCAGCGGCGATCGGAGCCTCGTAAGGCTTATAGGCGGACTTGGCGAGATCGGCGTACATTTCGCCGAGCTTCGTCGCTTCGGAAACGAAGCTCTCATAGCTCGACTTGACATAGCTCGTCTGCAGCTCGAAAGCGGCCTCGAAGCTCCTGACGCCCGCCAGCGTTTCGAAATGCGTTACCGCATCCTGAAAGGACTTCTTCGAATATTCAGCAGCTTCGGCGGCGATCGCCTGAAAGCCCTTGGCCGTGTCAGAATAGGTTCTCAGCGCCGTGTCGACGGCTTCCTTGCTCTTCTTGTTGGCTTCGTCAAAGTTGAACATGGCCGTCCTCCGTTGGGCTGTTGGATGGCGGCAGGGTAGCCGCAACGCACAAATAGTCAAGTAGTCTTGTGCGGCGCAAAACATCCAAAGGTTGTGTTACAGCAATAAGACAAAGCCAACGCGCCGGTGAACGTACGTCTTTAACGGTTTTTGCTAATATATATCACAACTCCACAACCAAGCGTTTTAAAAAAAATTTGATTCGTCAGCAAAAAAACAAAAAAAGACCGGGCGGATGGCACCGCCCGGTCCACTTCAAGTCTCATGCGCGATCAAAGATCGACGTCGAGGATCGCCATCGAAAAGTTGTAGGAGCGATCGCCGTCTTCGTCGTCGACATAGACGACGCCCAGAAATTCTTCGCCGAGATAGACTTCCGCAGAATCATTCTTGCGCGGACGTGCCTTGACGACAATCTGCGGGTTGAGCGTACGTTTGAAGTAGGCGTCGAGCTTCTTGATTTCTTCTGGCTTCACTCTGTCATCTCCGTAAGCGGTCTTGATTGGCCGCTTCTTGCACACGAAACGCAGCGGTGTAAAGGCAAGGTTGCCACTTCAGCCTGTCGCCGCCCGGTTCCTGCCAACCTTCCCTAACCTCTACTAGCGCTCAGATATCCGCGCCAATGACCTGGTCCATATTGCGCGACGGCTCGGAACAACCGGCCTCGCCCACGACCTTGGCGGGAACGCCTGCGACCGTCTTCTTCGGCGGCACCGCTTTCAGCACCACCGAACCTGCGGCAACGCGCGAGCAGTAACCGATCTCGATATTGCCGAGGATCTTGGCGCCGGCGCCAATCATGACGCCGCTGCCGATCTTCGGGTGGCGATCGGCGCCCTCCTTGCCGGTGCCGCCGAGCGTCACACCGTGCAGGATCGAGACATTGTCGCCGATGACCGCGGTCTCGCCGACGACGAGGCCGGTGGCGTGATCAAGGAAGATGCCCTTGCCGATACGCGCGGCCGGATTGATATCGGTCTGGAATACGCTGGAGGAACGGCTCTGCAGATAGAGTGCAAAATCACGCCGGCCGCGGTTCAGCAGCCAGTGGGCTAGACGATGCGTCTGCAGCGCATGGAATCCCTTGAAATAAAGCACCGCCTCCATGAAACGCAGGCAGGCCGGATCGCGGTCATAGATCGCCTGGATATCGACGCGAAGAATGGAGCTCCACTCCGGCCAATCGAGGAGCATTTCTTCGAAGGTCTGACGCAGCAGGTTCGCCTGCATATCGGGATGGTCGAGACGTTCGCAGATGCGGTGGATGACGCATTCCTCGAGCGAATGGTAATTGATAACCGTTGAGTAGAGGAAGGCGGCGAGAACCGGGTCCTTTTCGGCGGCGATGCGTGCTTCCTCGCGCAGGCTGTCCCAAATGGGATCCATCACCTTCAGCGGATGGCCAGTCTCAAAAGCACGAATATCTGTCTTGGCGACCATCGCCGCTCTCCTCGTTGCCAGCCGGAATGCCGTCTTCGGATTGCCAGTTATATAGTGGAAAAAGCCAATAACATAAATGGGTGCCGTCACCATGGTTTTTTAGCATGGTTTTTCGGCATCACGATGATGTCACCCCTCGGCGACCCTTGCGTAGAAGGCCAGCACTGCCTGCTTGAAAACCTTGTCACCCACGGCGAGCATATGATCGCGCCCAGGAATATCGAGCGCTTCGGCTTCGGGCATCAGAGCAGCCAGTTCCTGCGGCGAGCCGGCGATGTCGTCCTTCGTGCCGACGCCGATCAGGGCCGGCATGTCGAGCTTGCCCATGTCCGAGCGCGCGACGAGGTCGCGCGAGCCGCGAATGCAGGCGGCAAGCGCAGTGCGGTCGCTCTTCGTCTGATCGGCGAAGGCGCGGAACATGCGGCCGCGGTCATGCGTCACGACCTCCAGCGACGGTGCTAGCAGCGCATCGGCGATCGGGTCCCAGTCGCCGACGCCATCGGTCATGCCGATGCCGAGGCCCCCGAGCACCAGAGAGCGGACCCGGTGCGGATTGGCAAGCGCTGCAAAAACGGAAATGCGTGCCCCCATCGAATAGCCCATGAGATTGGCATCAGGGATGCCGAGATGGTCGAGCAAGGCGATCGCGTCGCCGGCCATGACCCAAGGGCGATAGGCCTCGGCGTCGTGCGGCTTGTCGCTTGCGCCATGGCCGCGATTGTCGACAGCGATCACCCGGTAGCCGGCATCACCCAGCGTCTTCAGCCAGCCCGGATGCACCCAGTTGACGTTCGCCGTCGAGGCAAAGCCATGGATCAACAAGACAGGCACGCCGGAAGGGTCGCCCTCGTCAAAAAAAGCGATCTTCAATCCGTCATGGGTGAAGCTTGAAAATGCAGGTGTATTCAGGTTCATCGGGCCTTCCTTTTGGCGCGACCATAGTCGAGCCGCCTCGCGGCGGGAAGTCAAAACTGTGGGTAAAAACTGTGCCGGGCGCGGCGCTTTGGCTCTACACATTTAGGGCGAAGGCTTATAAGGTTCGCGCACTTGCAAAGCATTCGGAGAGCGACATGGCCGGCCACAACATTCCTCACTTCCAGAACGACGGCGGTCATCGCGTCATCGAAGTCGGCGTCAAAGAATTCATGTGCACCGGCGCTTCGGTTCCTTTCGACCACCCGCATATCTTCATCGACATGGGCGACGACAACGAGAAGGTCTGCTCCTACTGCTCGACGCTTTACCGCTATAATGCGTCTCTCAAGCCGAGCCAGACCAATCCGGCCGGATGCGTTTTCCACGTGAAGGCGGCGTAAACCGTCCAGAATCCGGATCGGACTGATAATGCCGGTCGAACATGCCGCCATCATCGGCGCCGGCATTGCCGGCCTGACCGTTGCCCTTGCACTTTCGCGCCGGGGCATCAGCTCCGAGATTTTCGAGCAGACGGATGAACTCGCCGAAGTCGGTGCCGGATTGCAGCTTTCGCCGAACGCCTCCCGAATCCTGGCAGAACTCGGCGTCCTCGAGGAACTTTCAAAAGTCTGGCTCGAACCGGAAGCGATCCGGCTGATGTCAGGCGGTTCGCTGCGCCAGCTTGCAGCCGTGCCGGCAGGCAAATTCGCGCGGCAGCGCTGGGGGGCACCCTATGGCGTGCTGCATCGCGCCACATTGCAGACTGCGCTTTTGGCTGCGGTCGAAGCCGACCCGCTCTGCCGGCTTCATCTGGGGGTGCGGGTGGAATCGAGCTCGCCGCCTGTCGAACGAACTGCCGATATCGTCATCGGCGCGGACGGCGTCTGGTCGAAGCTCCGGCAGTCCGTGCCCGGCAGCCCCTTGCCGCGGTTTTCCGGCAATATCGCCTACCGCTTTACCATTGCCGAAGATGAGGCGCCGGGCTTCCTCGACCGAACAAGCGTTTCGGCTTTCCTCGGCGGCTCGGCGCATCTCGTCTGCTATCCGCTGAAAGAGACCGGCAGTATCAATATGGTGGCGATCACCGCCGGCAATGCCGCGCCGCGGGCCTGGGGAAGCGAGCCGACGGCAGAGCAGCGTGCGCGGCTGCGGGCGCAGCTTTCGGGCTGGAACAGCGCGATCGTGTCGATGCTCGAAAAGCAGCGGAAGCTGACCTTCTGGCCGCTCTTCGAAACCACATCGGGCGCGTGGCAGGACGGCCGAAGGACGGTTCTGATCGGCGACGCCGCGCATGCGATGATGCCCTTTGCCGCCCAGGGAGCGGCCATGGCGATCGAAGACGCCTATGAACTTGCCGCTTTTCTTTCGAGTCGGCCGGTGCCGGAAGCATTGGCGCTCTTCGAAAGGCATCGGGCGCCGCGCATTGCAAAGCTTCGTCAGCGCGGCGCCTTCAACAAATTTGCCTATCATGCGAAGGGGCCGATCCGGATCGGCCGAGATCTGGTGCTCGGCCTGAAGCCGCCGCAAAGCCTGGCGGCCGATCTCGACTGGATCTACGGCTACCGGGCCCAGCGCACGCTGTAAGGCGCCGCAAGCAGCCGCAGCGCCCTTATTACCCAAGTCGCGATCTTTCAGATTCGCTCCTTGCGCTTTAGGTGTTCGTTTTACGCATGTCGCTGCCGCAAAACCGCTGCACAGCTTTGCGCGACATGCTTAGTCGCAACTGCTCAGACGGCGTTTGCCGCAGCAAAACCCCGTTCGATATCTGCCTTGAGGTCGGCCACATCTTCAAGGCCGACCTGCAGGCGGATGACCGGCCCCTCCTTCGGGGCCTTGGCGATCTTGCGGTCGTTCAGATTGGCGTGCAGCGCGAGGCTCTCAAAGCCGCCCCAGGAATAGCCGAGACCGAAAATCCTGAGCGCATCGAGAAAGGCATGCGCCCTTGCCCTGAATTTCTGAGGGCTTTCAGCGGCAAGAACGAAGGAAAAGATACCGCTGGCGCCCTTGAAATCACGCTTCCAGATATTGTGAGAGGGGAAACTCGGCAGCGCCGGATGCAGCACGCGGGCGACATCCTCCCTGCCCTCCAGCCATTCGGCGATGTCAAGCGCGCTTTCCCAATGCCGCTCGAGGCGCAGGCCCATGCTGCGCAATCCGCGCAGGATCTGATAGGCGTCGTCTGGCGCGCCGCAGATGCCAAGGGCGCCGTTCGCCTCCTTGAGCCGCTCCCAGTGCTCGGCATTGGCCGATACCGTTCCGAGAAGGATATCGGAATGGCCTGACGGATATTTCGTCGCCGCATGGATGGAGATGTCGACGCCGTGATCGAGCGGCCTGAAATAGAGCGGCGTTGCCCATGTATTGTCCATCATGACCACGGCGCCGTGGCGATGCGCTACTGCGGAGATCGCCGGAATATCCTGCATTTCGAAAGTGTTGGAGCCGGGAGCCTCGGTATGGACGATCTTGGTGTTCGGCCGGAACAGAGCCTCGATGCCGGCGCCGATCGCCGGATCGTAATATTCCACCTCGACGCCGAGGCGCTTCAGCATCGTATCACAGAAATGGCGCGTGGGGCCGTAAACCGAATCGACGACCAGCACATGATCGCCGGCGGCGGCAAAACCCAGGAACGGAATGGTCACAGCCGCCAGCCCAGAAGGCACGAGGATTGTGCCGGCCGAACCCTCGAGTGCGTCGATCGCCTCGCAGAGCGCGTCCGTCGTCGGCGTGCCGCGCGTTCCGTAGGTGTATTTCTGCGAGCGCTTCTCCATCGTCGCCGCATTCGGGAAGAGCACGGTTGAGGCATGCACGACCGGCGGATTGACGAAGCCGTGATAGTCGAAGGGGTCGTTGCCGATATGGGTCAGGCGCGTATTGATGCCGGCGGTCTGCAGCAAGCTGTCTTTGTCTTTCATGTCGGAGATAGCCTTTGGCGAGGGGCGCAAAGCCAGACTTTTGGACGCCTCGGGCAGCCCGGTCAACCCCTCAAAGAGGGATCCCGCAGGTGCTTGGATTTTCGAAATTCGCGTTATTTTTCCGCAGTGAGGCGCCCATTTCCTAGCCAACCGCCTTCGAATGCGGCTCAATTCGGCAAAATTCTGAATTTTGCCGCAATTATTGATCGCGACACTTGACCATGGTGACATTTGCGACTGTGATAGGGTACTCGCGCCGGGAGGGTGTCGAGACGATGGGGGTGGCAGAGTTTTTCCGCCGGAACGCCCCACAAGAAATAATACAACGGAAAAGGTTGGGAAAAAAATGAAGAACAAGCTTCTGTCCGCCGCAATCGGCGCAGCAGTTTTCGCTCTTGGCACCTCGGCTGCTTCGGCCACTACACTCGGCGATGTTAAGGCAAAGGGTTTCATTCAGTGCGGTGTCAACACCGGTCTCGCAGGCTTTGCGGCACCTGACGCTTCCGGCAACTGGGCCGGCTTCGACGTCGATTTCTGCAAGGCCGTCGCTGCGGCCGTCTTTGGCGACCCCACAAAGGTGAAGTTCACCCCGCTGAGCGCCGCCAATCGCTTCCCCGCCCTTCAGTCCGGTGAAATCGACGTGCTCGCCCGCAATACGACCTGGTCGATCAATCGCGATACGGCACTCGGCCTGAATTTCCGTTTCGTCAACTACTATGACGGCCAGGGATTCATGGTGCGCAAGAGCCTGAATGTGAAGTCGGCACTGGAATTGTCCGGCGCATCCGTGTGCGTGCAGTCGGGCACGACCACCGAGCTCAATCTCGCCGACTATTTCAAGGCAAACAACCTTCAGTACAATCCGGTCGTCTTCGAAAAGCTGGACGAGGTCAATGCCGCCTACGATGCCGGTCGTTGCGACGTCTACACAACCGACCAGTCCGGTCTCTACTCATTGCGCCTGACGCTGAAGAACCCGGACGAACACACGATCCTGCCGGAAATCATTTCCAAGGAACCGCTCGCCCCGGCCGTTCGTCAGGGTGACGACCAGTGGTTCGATATCGTCAGCTGGGTTGGCTATGCCATGATCAATGCTGAAGAATTCGGCATCACTCAGGCGAATGTCGACGACATGAAGAACTCGCCGAATCCTGACATCAAGCGCTTCCTCGGCGTCGAGGCCGACACCAAGATCGGCACCGATCTGGGCCTCACCAACGATTGGGCTTACAGCATCGTCAAGAACGTCGGCAATTACGGCGAGGTCTTCGAGCGCAACATCGGCGAGAGCAGCCAGCTCAAGATCGCGCGTGGCCTTAACGCCCTGTGGAACAAGGGCGGCATTCAGTATGCTCCGCCGGTTCGCTGAGCGGCATCAAGTATGAAGCCGGAAAGGCGGGCGACCGCCTTTCCTCCTCCAATAAAAAAGCTCCGAAAAGGAGCATAATGGGGAATTGGCCAAGCATGACCCACCAGGCTTTGGATTCAACACGTTTATCCAGAGGCGGCTGGAGTTTTCAGTCCGTGCTCTACGACCCGACAATTCGGGGCATCTTCTTCCAGGTTCTCACCATCGTACTGCTGGTCGTCTTCGTCTGGTGGGTCGCGCACAACACTGCCGTCAATCTGGCGCGCGCCAACATCGCGTCGGGCTTCGGTTTCCTGAATGGCCGTGCCGGCTTCGAAGTCGGTCAGTCGCTGATTGCCTATTCAAGCGATTCGACTTACGGCCGCGCGCTTGTCGTCGGCCTGCTGAATACGATTCTCATAGCCGTTACTGGCATCATCACCGCCACCATCATCGGCTTCATCATCGGCATCGGACGGCTGTCGCGGAACTGGTTGATTGCCAAGCTGTGCACGGTCTATGTCGAAGTTTTCCGCAATATCCCGCCGCTGCTCGTGATCTTCTTCTGGTATTCGGGCGTTCTGGCGATTCTGCCGAGTGCGCGCGAGTCGCTGCATCTGCCGCTCGGGTCGTATCTGAACAATCGCGGTCTTGCCTTTCCCAAGCCGATTTTCGGTGAAACTTTCTGGCTTGTCGGCGTAGCCTTCATCGTGGCGATCATCGCCGTCATCGCCATGGCCCGATGGGCGCACCGCAGGCAGGCGGCGACGGGCCAGCCGTTCCATACGATCTGGGCGTCGATCGGCCTGCTGATCGGCCTGCCGATTATCGCCTTCCTGCTCGCAGGCGCGCCGCTGTCTTTCGATTATCCGGTCGCGGGCAAGTTCAACCTCACCGGCGGCTCCGTCGTCGGGCCTGAATTCATGTCGCTCTTCCTGGCGCTTTCCTTCTACACCGCGGCCTTCATCGCCGAGATCGTGCGCGCTGGCATTCGCGGTGTGCCGAAGGGACAAACGGAAGCTGCAGCCGCACTTGGGCTTCACCCCTCGTCGATCACCCGGCTCGTTGTCATTCCGCAGGCCTTCCGCATCATCATTCCGCCGCTGAGCAGCCAGTATCTCAATCTGACCAAGAACTCGTCGCTGGCGATCGCCATCGGATTTGCCGATCTCGTCGCCGTCGGCAGCACGACCCTGAACCAGACCGGCCAGGCTGTCGAGGTCATCCTCATTTGGATGGTCATTTACCTCGGCCTCAGTATCGTGACATCGCTGTTTATGAACTGGTTCAATGCCAAGATGGCGCTGGTGGAGAGGTAAGATGAGCAACAGTTTCGTCAGAACCGCCATACTGGCGCCGGAGCCGCCTCCCTCAGGAGAGAAAGGCATGGTCGCTTGGGTTCGCCGCAATCTTCTCGCGACGCCCAAGGACATGATCCTTACCGTGCTGGCGCTTATCTTCGTCGGTTGGGCCCTCCTGCACGCGATCGACTGGCTCTTCGTGCAGGCGGTTTGGAGCGGTCCGGATCGCACCTTCTGCGCCACTGCTGTGCAGGGTGGCATACAGCCAGACAGCTGGAACGGTGCATGCTGGGCCTTCGTCAATGCCAAATTCGACCAGTTCATTTTTGGACGTTATCCGCTCGACGAGCGCTGGCGGCCGACGCTGGTCGGCATTCTTTTCGTACTCCTGTTAGTGCCGATGCTCATCCCTTCGGCACCACGCAAAGGCCTCAACGCGCTCCTGCTCTTCGGCGTGCTACCGATCGTTTCCTTCTTCATGCTCTACGGCGGATTCGGCTTGGAAATCGTCGAGACCCCGCTCTGGGGTGGGCTGCTTGTAACGCTGGTGCTCTCCTTCGTCGGCATCGCTGTCTCCTTTCCGCTCGGCATCATCCTGGCGCTCGGAAGGCGCTCGCAGATGCCGGTCATCCGCACGGTCTGCATCATCTTCATCGAAGTGGTCCGCGGCGTGCCGCTGATTACGGTCCTCTTCATGGCGAGCGTCATGCTGCCGCTTTTCCTGCCGGCCGGCTGGACGGTGGACAAGCTCCTGCGCGCGATCATCGGGGTCTCGATCTTCGCCTCGGCCTACATGGCGGAGGTCGTACGCGGAGGCTTGCAGGCCATTCCCAAGGGGCAGTTCGAGGGAGCGGATTCGCTCGGGTTGGGTTACTGGCAGAAGATGCGGTTGGTCATCATGCCGCAGGCAATCAAGCTGGTGATCCCTGGTATCGTCAACACCTTCATCGGCATGTTCAAGGACACCTCGCTGGTGTCGATCATCAGCATGTTCGACCTTCTCGGCATCGTTCGCCTCAACTTCGTCGATCCGAATTGGGCGACCGCAGTAACGCCACTGACGGGACTGATATTCGCCGGCTTCGCCTTCTGGCTTTTCTGCTTCGGCATGTCGCGCTATTCAGCGTTCATCGAACGTCACCTCGACACCGGCCACAAACGATAAAAATGAGGGAAAACAATCATGGCTGAAGCTCCAGCAAAAAAACTCACCGTTTCCGCAACGGAAGTGGCGATCGAGATCGTCAACATGAACAAGTGGTACGGCGATTTCCACGTGCTGCGCGACATCAATCTGAAGGTCATGCGCGGCGAGCGCATCGTCATCGCTGGCCCGTCCGGCTCGGGCAAATCGACGATGATCCGCTGCATCAACCGCCTGGAAGAGCATCAGAAGGGGCAGATCATCGTTGACGGCACTGAGCTCACCAATGATCTGAAGAAGATCGATGAAGTCAGGCGCGAAGTCGGCATGGTGTTCCAGCACTTCAACCTCTTCCCGCACCTGACGATCCTCGAAAACTGCACGCTGGCGCCGATCTGGGTGCGCAAGATGCCGAAGAAGCAGGCGGAAGAAATCGCCATGCACTTCCTGAGGCGGGTCAAGATCCCGGAACAGGCCAATAAATATCCGGGCCAGCTTTCTGGCGGCCAACAGCAGCGCGTGGCGATCGCCCGGTCGCTGTGCATGAACCCGAAGATCATGCTGTTCGACGAGCCGACCTCGGCGCTCGACCCGGAAATGATCAAGGAAGTGCTCGACACCATGGTGGGTCTGGCCGAAGAAGGCATGACCATGCTCTGCGTCACACACGAAATGGGCTTTGCCCGCCAGGTCGCCAACCGCGTCATCTTCATGGACCAGGGCCAGATAGTCGAACAGAATTCGCCGGCGGAATTCTTCGACAATCCCCAGCACGAACGCACCAAGCTGTTCCTCAGCCAGATCCTGCACTGAGCCCCGGAACTGAACCTGTCAAAGACCCGCCGCCCCTTTCGGTTCGGCGGGCCTTTCATGTTCAACGAGAGACTGTCGCCTGCAGCAGATTACAGAGCCAGACCGGAGTCGGAACCGCCCGATCCGGAATTATCGGCGCAACGGACGAGCATCTTTCGCCGCTGGTCGGCAGGCATGCTGCGGAAGGCTTCGAGTGTGCACACCTCAGCCGCATCGGCGGCGCGCGTCGCTGCCGCTTCGCCTCTACCGTTCACACGGCCGATGGCCAGCTTGGCGTTGACGCCGTTGCCGCCGCCAATCGAAGCTGTGGCGTCGGCATCACCCCGGTGGGAACCGCCGACACGTGCATTGAGATCGGCATTGACGCGGCGGTCGCCGCCGGCATTGGCGGCTGCATCGGCGTTGACGCCGTTCGGGCCGCCGAGGGATGCGCCGGGCGTGTGAAGGATTGGCGAGTGTTTCCTCTCGTTGCGTTGGGAGCCGGCGCCATGGCGGAGAATGATCCCGCCTCGTTATCGCCGTTAAGCGGCCGCGAGCGACTGTACCAAAAGCGGTCATGTCGGCTCTCCGTTCTCGACGCGAGCCCGCAAAAATAAACCTCCCCTCTTCTGGATATGCCCATTGCGAATTCCATGTTCCAGCATGTTCTCATTTATTGACAGTGGAGGTTCGAGAATGGGCATTTTCGACAAAATCAAACATGCAATCTTCGGAGAAGCGAAGGCAGCCGAACCCGTTGCCGGGAGCGCGCCGAACATAGAACCGGCACAAGCGCCTGCCTCACCGTCGGCCGCGCCCAGCCCGGCGCCTGCGGCCTCTCCCGCCCAAGGCAAGCCGCCCGCAAGCCCAGCCGCGGCGACAGTCGACATCGTGCCCATCCTCGACGCTGCCGCGAAGAAGAGCGGCCAGAAACTCGATTGGCGTCACTCGATCGTCGACCTGATGAAAGCGGTCGGGATGGA
Source organism: Rhizobium sp. MHM7A (assembly GCF_005862215.1). Taxonomy (NCBI): domain Bacteria; kingdom Pseudomonadati; phylum Pseudomonadota; class Alphaproteobacteria; order Hyphomicrobiales; family Rhizobiaceae; genus Rhizobium; species Rhizobium sp. MHM7A. Next base: position 205,670 of record NZ_VCHT01000004.1, on the reverse strand, counting down.
CGCGAGCCTGGCTGAGCGCAAGGAACTCGCCGCTGAACTCGGCTATACCGGCGATACCAATGATTCCGCAAAAACGAATATGTGGCTGCACAAGGCGCTGATGAAGCGGCTTTCGGAAAATGGCGGCAAGGTGCCGGCCGATCTCCTGGACTGATCCCGATCCGTTGCTGACGAATGGCTGCCGCCATTTGCGGCGGCAGCCATTCGGCCATGTCTTAAGCCTTGCTCGCAGGCGCTGGAACCAATAACGTCCGGGCAGATAACTCCAATTATTCGATCTAGGAGAGATAAATCCAATGCGATTGATGGCAGTTGTTGGTGTTGTGCTTAGCTTGGGCTGTATTTCGGCCGCAGAATCTCCTTCAAACTATCAATCCTACAGCGGCATTCGGGTCGATACCGACCCGGTCCTCCTCGCCCGATACGACAAAGCGCTCGGGCGGTGCGTGCCAGAGGCCGGTTCATGGCGACGCGGCTCGCCGGACCCGAGAAGCCTCCATTACAACGCGGCGCTCAGAAATTGTCTCTATCGACGCGGCTTCGTCGACAGAGGCGTCTATGCCTACCCCATCCCCGAAGTTTACTTCCAGCATTTCCTGGATCGCTGAGAAGAAGCGACCGGCTCTAAACTGCCATGGAACGTCAAAGGCTGGGATAAACCGGTCATTTGGCGAAGGCTTCTCGATTGGCGGCTGCCACATTGTCAGCTGCGCGACCATGGCTGGCGGTTTGCCGTCTGGCAATTGCCGCAGCGATGAGCAGCCGAATGAATCTCGATGAGGGGCGGTGGATGACGGGAACCTTACCCGACGGTCGACACCGCGTGTACTTTCATGTCATCTCGAACTTCGCGGAACTTGTCGCCGTCGATTCGATAAAATGGCAGCTTGGCTTCTCGCCCTTGCCGGCAGAACAGGCTTTATCGCCCTTGAAGGTGAGTTTTTGATTTAACGTCGATCGTCTTGCCGCCGACATCTCGGCTTTACCGGTGATGGTGCCGTTGTTCCAACTCCAAACGAATTCGGCCGGTCACAAGCTTTTCCAGATCGAGAATTGCTACCGTCACAAGCCTGCCGTCAGCAAAAGCTTTGAGCTCGTCCATCTTAACCTTTTAGCCCCCGCAGGAAGATCAACGGCGTAGTCGTTCATCGGATGAAGCAGAAATGCAGCAGCGCCGATGCGTGAAAAATTCGTTTTCATACTCGCCTCCAAAGAACTGAAAGGGAGGGTATACGCCAGCTGCGGCATCAACATCCCACCTATTGTAGGTAGGAAAAGTATAGCGCTGGTTGAAACGTATCTAATCCCAGGCGGTTTCAACCTTTCGGCGATATCACCAGAATTTCTGTCATTTTCTTTTCCGCGTCACGCCAGTCGAAAGAAACGTCCCGCGTCGATTACTGGACAGCATTTAATAATATTATTCTCGTCGGCGCTGCATTAATAAACATTCCATAAAACTGCCCTCCACCTGCGTGCAGAGATGCCAAACCAGCCGAGATCGTCATGGCTCCGGCATTAGAAAGACCATCTGCGAATGAGATGATCTTCCATTCGCCATAGAACAACTTCGAGGGTGAGTGCCATTGAGCAGTCGCCGCCGTGCCACTCAATGTGCCGTCGAAGAGACCGCGCCGGAATTGGGTGCGGCCGTCTCGTTGGCAGATTGGCTGTGCGAGCGAATCTTCTTTACGATCTAGGCGATAGGAGCCCGAACCGCAGATGATTGGCCTGCTGGCGCTGTCCGGGGCGGCAAGGTTTGGCATCGAAATTGTTCGAGATAGGCCACTACGTTGGCAGTGTCTTACGGCGCAAGCCACACGTATTCGATGACGTTGCGCCGCGCATAGGCCTCCGCCGGAGCCTGCGTTTCGAAGGTGAATTTCACCTGATGGCATGTGCCGGCGGAAGAGGTGTAACCCGTCGCCGAGTGGGTCTTACGCGGCGACTCATGGTCGAATTCAAGAACTCAGAGAGGGGTGTTGGCCCTGTCATTGCCGTTGCGAATAGTGCGATCGTTAAGGCGAAGCTGCCAAAAATTGAAAAATTCAGAAAAATTGATGATCCCGCCTTGGCGGCATGATTCCAGCCACGTTCATCAGGTTTTCCTAACCTTTTCAATGGGCGGGTGTCGCTTTAGTTGCAGAAAGAACAATTCGCGGAAAGCGAGATATATATTTTGTCCCAATTTGGGCGAATCGGATTTCCGCAAATATTTCAAAATGTAACTTGGGGGTGATACGGATATTGTGGCAGCAATATGGCTATTGTTCTCAAGTACTTACTGTTTCTGTGCTGTTGCGCCCTTCAGAACGTCGGCCTATAAACCCCGCCGCAACACATGATTAACTACAAAATATTAGACAACGCTGAAGTTGAGGAACAGAACCATGACAACATACTACGTAGCTTCGAGCAGCAGCGGCGGGAACGGCAGTGCCTCCTCTCCTTTTCGCACGATCAGCGACGCGATGGCGGCGGACCTTAAGCCCGGCGACGAGGTCGTGGTGAAGGCAGGCACCTACAACGAGGCCATCAACATCGACAAGGACGGCTCGGCTGCAGGCAACATCACGCTGCGCTCGGAAGTGCCCGGCGGGGCACTGATCCGGCCGCCCGAGGGCTCCTGGAACGCGATCAGTGTCAACGCCAACTACGTGGTCGTTAACGGCTTTGACATCGGCGGCGCCAACGGCGACGGCATCGAAGCGAACAATGTCCACCACGTCCAGATCCTCAATAACAAGGTCCACGGCAGCGGGGAGTCGGGCATCCAGTTCAACCAGTCGGACTTCATCCGCATCGAAGGCAACGAGACCTACAATAACGCGTCGACAGGCTGGTTCTCGGGCATCTCGATCTACCAGAACCGGAACATCACCGGCGATACCTCGACGGACGGCTACCGGACGATCGTGCGGAACAACATCTCGCATGACAACGTCACAAAGGCCGGTGAGCACACCGATGGCAACGGCATCATCATCGACGATTTCCAGAGCACCCAGACGAGCGGTTATCCGAACTACACGTTTAAGACCCTGGTCGAGAACAACCTCGTCTACGAGAACGGCGGCAAAGGCATTCAGGTTACCTGGAGCGACTCCGTCACGGTGAAAAACAACACCGCCTACCACAACAACCAGGACCCGCTGAATACCGGCACCTGGAGGGGCGAACTCAGCAACTCGGCGTCGAGCAACAACACCTGGGTCAACAACGTCGCCGTAGCGGATCCCTCGCTGAACCAGAATAATACAGCGATCGACAACACCTCGACCGACAGCTACTCCAACGACAACGTCGTCTGGGCCAACAACATCACTTACAACGGCACGGCCGGCCAGGCCTCGGTCAAGACCGACGGCGGCAACGCGATGCCGAGCGCGGCGAGCGGCAACAAGCTCGGCGTCGACCCGAAATTCGTGGGGGCATCGAGCGACGACTTCCACCTCGCCTCCGGCTCGGCGGCGATCGACAGCGGAACCAGCAAGTACGGCGTCAGCTCGGTCGATCTGGACGGCGACGCTCGCGTCGTAGGAACTGTCGATATGGGTGCTTACGAATCCGGCTCCGCCCCGGTATCGGGAACGCCGTCGGCGCCGACGCAACCGACAACGCCAACCGCGCCGACGGAACCGACGACGCCAACCGCGCCGACGGAACCGACAACGCCAACCACGCCGACGCAGCCGACAACGCCAACCGCGCCGACGGAACCGACAACACCAACCACGCCGACGCAGCCGACAACGCCGACCGCGCCGACGAAGCAATTCATCGGCACCGATGGCAACGACGTCCTGCCGCATACCGGTCAGTCCAACGGCGGCAGCGAAACCTTCAAGGGTCTCGGCGGTCGTGACGTGTTGAAAGGCGGCGCCGGTGCGGACGTGCTCGACGGCGGTTATGGCAATGACACAGCCAGCTATGCGGGCTCCGGGGCGGTCAAAGTCAATTTGGCGACTGGGACCGCATCGGGCGGGCATGCCACCGGTGACAAGTTCGTCAGCATCGAAAACCTGACTGGCTCCAGCTACAACGACGTGCTGACCGGCGGCAATGGTGGCAGCAACGTTCTGCGTGGCGGGGCTGGCGCGGACAAGCTGGATGGCGGCGCCGGCGGGGATAAGCTGTTCGGCGGTGCCGGCGGGGACGTCATCATTGGTGGCGCCGGAAAGGACGTCATGGCCGGCGGCGCCAGCTCGGATACGTTTGCCTTCAAGACACCGACGGAGACCGGGTCGGGCTGGAACCGCGACGTCATCACCGACTTTCAGCACGGCGTCGATAAGATCGACCTCTCGGCGATAGATGCGAATGGCTCTGCGCAGGGCAATGGAACCTTCCATTTTCAGGCGCAGGAGAATGCCCTGTTCGATAAGAAGGCTGGCGCGCTTGCCTGGCACTACGATGACAGGGCTGGATCCGATCACGATGCTACCATTGTCCAGGCAGACCTGAATGGCGACGGCGTTCATGATTTCGAAATCCAATTACAGGGCCTCGTCCACCTAGGGGCAGGCGATCTAATCCTGTAACTATGTGAGTTGCGGCGGTCGTCCGATCGCCGCAACAATCATGCTAACAATCCGGAAATATGTCGATCGTGGAGTGTAACCCGCCACGTGGCGCGCAAACTTCGGCGACTTCAGCGCGTGGATGAGCAAGCCGGGAGGGCATGGCCCGAGTGGCGATCTCATCCGCGCGCTGAAATTTTTATTGGGCGTCAGCCGCCTGTCCGGTGCAGCTGTGCGCGAGGCAATAGCGGTCACCGTTCATCGTGAGGGGTTGACCTGGATGCAGACTGCAAAGCGCCGGTCAGGCGCTCGGATCCAGGTCTCTGTCCATTCGTCGAACGGAAGGTTGCCTGGTGAGCAGGCGGCACCTCGATCAGTCGAAGAATAATCCCGCACCCGTCTTGCAGGTTGTCTCCGTTTCCAGACGCAGCTGGGCGGCTGCAAGCTGCTGATCGTCGACGAGCTTGGAATTCCAATTGATCAGCGAGATGATGGGCCCTGTGATGGTTTGGTCGCGGAAGGTCCAGCCGCTGTTCTCAATTCTTCTCTAGGGGACGCCCGTCCGACAGCCGTACACGTAATAGCCGGACGACGCCGAACGGTGCGCCGCTGACCGGGCATTTCAAGTCGTTGAATTTGTGGCGACCCCTGCAGGAATCGAACCTGCGACAACCTGCTTAGAAGGCAGGTGATTCCTGCTAACTCCGCCAATCAAACGCTATCAACAGATATCACTAAATCCGCTTAAATCCAGGCCTTGCAGGGCATGTGATCAATCGTGATAATAACAATCGCAATCACGACCTATCACCCCTCCGACGTTACCCCGTCGTTACCCTGGAAAATCAGATGGCAAAGGCCCTTACCGTCCGCGCGATCGAGGCACTGAAAAAGCCGGACGTTCGCAAAGAGATTCCCGACGGGGGCCTGCCGGGTCTTTACTTGGTCGTTCAGCCCTCGGGAATGATGAGCTGGGCCATCCGCTACAGGTTCGACGGGAAGCCGAAGAAGTTTACGATAGGTCCCCTGCCCCTCTTTCCATTGGCGAAGGCCCGTGAGGAAGCTTCGAAGCTATTGCGTGGTGTCTCCGAGGGCAGAGATCCCGCGGCAGCCAAAGCATCCCAAAAGACGCTCAAGCTCGACATTGTTGACGATGCGATCGACGAGTTTATCAAGCGATACGTCGAGAAGAAAAACCGATCCTCGACGATCAAGGAGCGGAAGCGTCTCTTCGATAAGGACTTCCGGCCGAAGTTCGGCAAGAGAAGAATGAAGAGCCTTACTAGGCAGGAGATTGCCGTTCATCTGGACGAGGTGGCCGAGCGGGCGCCTATCGTTGCGAACCGGCTTCTTTCGCTGCTCAGGAAGTTCTTCAACTGGGCTGTTCAGCGCGACATCATCGACAGCTCGCCGATGGAAAAGAAAATCGACAAGCCAAGCGAGGAGACCACGATAGAATCCTGACAGACAATGAAATCAGGCTCGTGTGGCTTGCTTCTGAAAAGCTCGGTTATCCCTTCGGACCAATGGTCCGGCTCCTGCTGCTTACAGCGCAGCGGCGCAGCGAGGTGTCGGGGGCGCAATGGCCAGAAATGCATCTCTCGGGGAACGATCAGCAATGGATCATCCCGCCGGAACGGTCGAAGAACGGTAAGGAGCATTTTGTCGCCCTTGCGGCCGAAGCAATCCGAGAAATTGAAGCTCTGCCAAAGGTCCGACCCGCCGAGGACGAAGAGCCCGTTTTCCTTTTCACGACAACGGGCGTGACGAAAGTCTCTGGCTACGGTCGAGCCAAGAAGAACCTCGACGCAGAAATGCTCAAATTAGCCAAAGAAGAGGCAAAGGCGGCGGGACGCTCGGCGGATAAGCTGGAACTCGAAGCCTGGACATTTCACGATCTAAGACGCACCGCGGCGAGTGGCATGGCCCGGCTGGGTGTTCCCGTTCATGTCGTTGAAGCAGTGATCAACCATCGGTCAGGATCAATCAAAGGCGTAGCGGCCGTCTATAATCGCTACGACTATGCCGAGGAAAAGCGCCGGGCGCTGATCGCCTGGGCGAGTCATGTTAAACAAGTGACGGAATCCTAATTCTTTTTCGGTCGCACGTTCCAGAGTTGAGACATTCATTTGGTTCGTGGCCGCGCACACCGTGAACCGTTCCCACCGTAGCCCTGGCAGGATTGCTGCAATGAAAATAGATGATCTGAAAATCGCGCTCGATGACGTTAGGGCCCGCCAGACAGCCCTGGTAAACTTAATTATCTTCACAGATCAGAAGGCTATGGCGGTATTTCGCCTTTATGTGACCCTGGGCATCGCCGCCGGCGCAGCGGGAGCGGCAAGCTTCTTCCGCAACGACGCGCTTCTCGAATTCGCGCGTTGGGCAATGGTAGCAACTGCCTTCTGGTTGGCTATCGGAGCATTTTTTTGTGTCCGAGCTATGTCGCGCGCAGCCATTAACCTACCTGGCCGTGGTCCAGAGTTTTGGCAGTGGGCGATGCGCCCCGAAAACGAGGCTCATGAGGTCGCTGAGGCCTATTTAGTCGAATTACTCGGCCGCCAGAAAGTCAACCGAGAACTCAACGAGAAGACGGCCGGCGCTCTGGATACCGCGGTCAAAATGGGTATCGTTACACCAGTCATCACCGCAGTAGCTGCCGCAGCCGTCCCGCTACTATCTTACCTGTAGTCCTTTTGCTTAGGGTCCTCGCTCTTGCGGCTATCCCAGTCCCGCGGCGGCGGAAGCTTCTCGCCGCTATTAGTCGTTTCCTTTTTGTCGTCGTCCTTGTCGTCGCCCATATCGCCCTCCATCGCTGGCGCTTCACGTTCCTGCTGCTGGACCGCTTTGTCAACATCGTCTTGGGGTGGAGACCATTTAGAGCTAAACATCCCACTGAACCTCCATATGTCCGCCTAACGCTTTCACGCCTCGGCTGATAGCCTTGAAGTTAGGATATTTACTCCGGTAGCCGCGGGTTTGAAAATATCGCTTTGTGCCCGCTTCCTCGTCAGCGTCCCGCATCGTCCATTGGACGTCGTAACAGCGGCTTCGGAATTGATCTAAAGAAACGACACCCGTTATCTTGTAGGGCTTCTTCTTCCGCTTGAAGCCATAATAGCGAGCCGCCGCCTGGATGTTTTGCAGGTCACGGTCGGGGAAAGCCGCGCAGAGTTCGTCGTACGTCGCCTCCGGATAGAGCTTTCGAAGCTTTTGACGAGCCAGCCACTCCCATGACTGCCGAGGTCTCACCAGGCCCAGCTTCCGGCACCTGGCTTGAATCGCCCGGTCAGTCCGATTGCAAAGGATCTGGCGCAAAGCAAAATAGTCTGGGTGGAAGAGGCGGCAGATTAAATCCTCCTCCTCGCTCCAGAGCTTTTGTCCCCAGACCGTATAACCGGAACGCAGCATCCGTGCCCTGGCACGCTCAGCAGACGCTGCACCCCGGGCAAGATATGCCAAATTCATGGCGCACCTCCTGCGGAATGCACGTTCGCTATTGAGGTCTCTTCACACCCATGGTGCGATACACATTGAATGTGCCCGCTTTATCGGTAAAGGCGGCGACAAGAGTTTTAGGGAGAGCGTTTAGCTCCCTAAGTTGGTATGCGATGTTGGCGAGATCGAATTTAAGCCTGTCGATTTCACTGGCGCGGACCTCCAAGATCCTGGCTTCAATCTCAGCTCTCTGTCTTAGAAGGTCTTCGAGTTCGGACATGGTTAATAATCCTCTCGCATTGCGAGAGAATTTTGAATCTCCCGCCGGGAGAGTCAACAGAAAACATCCCCGGCTTAATGTGCTTTAGCGTGAATCTGCCGGTGCGACACGGCCATATACAGTCGTAACCTTGGAGTGAATCTTAAAGATTGATCACGTAGAAGTTCAGCTGTAACAAAGCCAAGGGCAATCGTTCGTTGGGGCTTCGAGAGACTTGATTATCGACATAAACACCAAGCCAATTCCGCATAATCATATTGTAGCGTTGGCACGTCCAGGGGCTAACTACCGACTGTTTCAGGATTTTATCGAGCTTTCATTTGTCGGCGCAGAACTCCCGGGTTTGTTTCGCCACGACGAGCATGTCGATGTGCATGATGATAAGCTAATTGCCCGCATCCAGAGATCGAAGGAGATTCGTGCTTGGCATAATTTCGGCCGAAGCCCAGAGCGGGTTCCATCCAACAATTTGAACGAATACGACAATGCTGCTGACGATCCCAGTACCGGACAGCTGCTACGCGTCCTGAAGTTTTATTTGGATGATGCTCGCGCAGGAGATCTGGTAGTCGTCCCACCTCAGAACTTCGGGGGGAAGGTCCATATTGGCGAGTTTGAGCACGGCCCGGCGGGTGCCTTCCCCGCTGTGGTCCAACGCTACCCGGGTGATCCGATAGTCGTAAGGCGTGTCAAGTGGATTGGTACCTTAGATAAGGTCGACATGCCGGTTCGTATGATCGAGGCATTCCGGAAGCCAACTCCGCTGCTGCTGGTCCCGCAGAGTGAAAGAGCGGCCTTCTATAACGCCGCATACAAGAACTACTATACAGATCACCGCTTCTCATCAACATTCGACGTCACTTCAGCGGAATTCGACACCACGTCAGGGTCCGTAATTCCTGCGTTCTTCAATTTCGTTGCAGCAAATACGCGCGAAGTTGACAGGGCAACAGGCGTTATTCACGCCTTTGGCGCCGGTGCTTTCTTGAATCTCGCCGAGTATGCACCACATCTCGCGATAGATATCCAGTCCCCGGGCACGTTGTCACTGGTTTCGAGCTACATCACGCCCTTGGTCGCAAGCGCTCTACTGGCGCTAGCACTGACTGTTGGTCCAGCGGCATCTACTGAAGCTGTTCTCGGCAACTTGCAGGTTTCCAATAGCGCGGCAACGGGTGATGACGCATGCATTGTCCCCGTACGAGAACAGGTAGTTACGCATCTTCGCCTTTTGGGATATGATAAATGGGCAGAGGCTTGCTCACTACTAAAGGAAGCTGCGGACAAAACTGGGTTACAAAGTGAAGCGACAGTGAAAGGAGACAAATAAAGTGCCATCGCTGCAGACACTCGCCCTCTGCGCTCTGAGCAGTCTTTTTGCGTTTTTCGCCGGTATCGTTACGACCGATTTTGTCGACTTCCGCTCGGAAGCAAGGAAAAGCGCACAAACGCGCTTGGAAAGCTTCGACCAAACGGCGAAAGCAGTTGACGCAGTACTTATTAATTTCGCGAAAATATCGTCGGGGGAACGTCGCCTTTCGCCCGAAGAGCTGGACAGCCTGCGTACCTCTCTTCTTGATTTTCAACGCGCGGCTTTGGATCTAAGCTACAAAATTCCTGAGACCTCAAACCAATATCACTTATTAGAAGGATCTATAAACACAATACTAGATAAAGCTGCAAAAATATCCACACCAGACAAGAATAAACCTTTCGTTGTTGCCGTTGAGAACTTCCTTTACTTATCCTATGAGTTTCAAGATCAGGCAAAAAAATCCCAGCAGAGTTATCTGAAGGGCCTTTTGAACGATGTTAGGATCTAGCATTCGAGTTGGCAGGCTTATTGATGGCCTCGACTGATACCCCCGCCGTCCTCGAAGACGCCGCCGATCGGATCGCGGATTTTTCACTAGCGGATCTTCAGGTTATGCTTCGCCGCGCCGCCCTGCTGTTGCGAAACTCAGGGTCGATTGCCTTCGAGGACGATATCGAAGAAGCGCTTCGGGATCTGGCAGGCGAGTTCGGGAAGACGCGCAACGACACCGTCAGGTTCATCGTCCGGGAGTGGATGGAGAAGAACACCTATTTGCCGGTGCACGAGCTGGACGAAGATGGCGAGGTGGATGGGAATGCATAATCCTTGTACCCCGGTTCAATTCCGGGCGATGCCTCCTTTTCCGAATCAATGCGTTACCGGCAAAAAAACTCCGATCTAGCCTGAGACTTCATAGCGCGTCATGTTGCAACGGGTTTCCCTAATTTCCAAAAGCGCACGGTGAGCCTCAGGTTATTGAAAAAGGCGGCAGTGTGAGTGCCGCCTCAGAGAAATTAACTCGCCCTGTGGTTACCGCTCAGTGCTAGCGGACTTCGTATCGGCTGTGGCACCGCTAAAGCTTCCATTATTGGTGCCGTCGCTGCCACCACGTTTTTCTTGGCCCCAGCCGTTATTGCCTTTGGCTGTTTCCCCTGGGCAACCGTAATCACCCGCGTAGGCCGAGCCTCCAACGACAAGTACCATCGCGACGCTGAGAGCGAGAGTTAGTTTGCTAGATTTCACCGGGTGTCTCCCTAGTAAAGTTGCAACGTAGATGAAGAGTGCTCCACGTTGGCCGAGGTGTCATCTTGCCTCTTATAATAGTTCACTCGCCTGAAAGACGTACAGCCGCAGTCGGTGCGGAACCCTGTTTTCAGCGATTACGGGCGCCGAGATAGCGAATATGGCTGGGAGCTTGACCACTTCCCTATTCCGAAGGCACTCGGCGGCTCCGACGACATCTCCAACATCCGTGCGCTTCACTGGCGCGGGAATGCCGCTCACGGCCGACTGCTCGGTCTCGGTCTGGCGTCGGTGTCGAAGGATGAAAAGAACGAGGGGCTTGGCGGGCTTTTCGGCCTCTATCCAAAGTCATAAACCGCGGCATTATCCGCTGGATCCCGCAGCCCCTTAAAAGACGCATGGCGCAACTTCCCGTCATGCGTCCAGGCTCGATATTCAATCTCGGCGACGAGTTTCGGTTTAATCCAGATCAGATTCTTGCGCTGGCCGGTATACGTCACTGTAGGTGCCGACACCTTGATCTTGTCCATCGCAGCGCGAAGCTCCAATGCCTGGCTTGCTTTAAAGCCAGTTCCGACCGATCCGACATAGACCAGCTGGCCCTCTCTCCGCGCGGCCAGGAGCAGCGCGCCGATATTCCCGAAGGCCGAGCTTGACCGCTGATAGCCAATAATCGCGAAGCCGTCGCTCTGGATGCATTTGATCTTCTGCCATTCGCCACCGCGGCCGCCGCGATACGTGCTGTTCCGGTCTTTGGCGATGATGCCCTCAAGTCCATGCTCACAGGCAATGCGAAAGAGCTTGTCACCATCCGCTTCGATCTCCTCGGAGAGACGAATAGCCTCCTCCCCGCCGGCCGGCACTATCCCCTCGAGGAGATGGCGCCGCGCGGTGAGCTCTGTCCCGGTGAGGTCATGGCCATCGAGATAGAGGATGTCGAAGGCCATCAAGACCGATTCCCACGATGTCCGCTTTCCGCCGCGGCCGCCGAGCGACTGCTGAAGCTTTCCGAAATCCGATCGGCCCAGCTCATCGAACACGACGGCCTCGCCGTCCAGTATGGCAGTCGAGATCGGAAGGCGTTTTGCCGCGGCGGCAATGGCAGGAAAACGGTCGGTCCAGTCATGACCGCCGCTGGTCAGGATCCTGATGCCCTTCGGCTCGATATGAACGGCCAGGCGGTACCCGTCCCATTTCACCTCAAACGCCCACTGTCGCCCTTTCGGCGGCCGCGGCTTTAGCAGCGCGAGGCAAGGATCGATGCGCGCGGGCATTGGGTCGAGGGTGAGCTGATGCTGGGCCGGGTCACGCTTCTTACGCGGCCGGCTGCGGAGCGGTGCGTCCGCGTCACCAAGCAGCGGTTGGGAAGGCTTGCGAGGCGGCTTTGTCATCCCTGCACTTCATCAGCACGACCTTAAAAAGCAATTGACCAAGAATGATTATTGACTCATGCGGGCACGTGAACATAATAAGAACATCGGCGAGGCGGCCGCCAATCTGAAAACTGAGTATGGAGCACGGATATGCGCGAGCAGCCGATCGGCGAAGCCATGGTTGATGATGAGATAGCTGAGGTGCTTGCCTTTCATAAGGGCGATGCGCAAGCGGCGATAGGAACGCTCCTGGCAGACATTCGTCACCTTCGCTGGCAGCTAGTGCTGACCGAAGGAGCGATGGGACGAGGCATCACACGCGGTTGGCGGCCGAGCTACGACCGAGACGTAAATGCTTGACCGTCCCCAACCAAAGACCGTGCCTTTCGAAACGGCGCTGAACGATTGGTGGCTGTCGCAGCCGCCATCGTTTCGCGACAGCGTCAGCCGGTCAACCGCGCGCGCTTGTTTTCGTGCCGGATACACGGCGGGCAAGCAGCTCGGCGAACGCCGTTTTGTCTTCAGAGCCGGCCGGCTGCGGATTACCGTCTGGGCGACTGGCGTCATGGAAGCGAGGAAGAAAGCCGAAGCCGAGGCTGATTTTCGCGCCGCGAAGAACGGTTGGCAGAAGCCCAAAGCGGGCTGGCAACTCCAGGAGGTCAAATGAGCGACATCGACAGGTCGCCGAAGGGGCCAGACCTCTACGTCCATCACTGCGAGCACCAAGGCTGCGACAATTGGGGAAGCTGGGGAAACAGTCCCTCACCTGCAATCCCGGCTCGCTGGTGGTGCTGGGAGCACTTCCCGCACAAGACGTATGAGCAGGAACAGGCGCTGAGACGGAAACTCGAGGCCGCAGAGGATACTGCGCCCTAGAAGGTCACTCGAGATTGCGAGGTCGATTTTGCTGTAGTACTGGTTGCGAAATTTGGGGATAAATTGATGCTTCGCAAGTTCTTCGCCGCTGCTGCCATTTCCGTCATACTGACCGCTTGCCAGAGCAAGCCGGTTGACCAGCTATCTTACTCGGAGATGAAGTCTCTCTCGCTTGAATTGCACCAGCGTTGCTGGGCGCAGGGCGTCAAGAGCGATACACCTGAAATGAAAGCCTGCCTGCAACAGGAGTTCACCCGCGAGTCGTCTATGAGGAACAGCAATTATCAGGCAAGACAGGCGATTGGGGACGCGCTAATTGCCGGCGGACAAGGCTATAACCAAGGTATGCAGCAGCAGCCCACCTATCGACCGACAACCTGCACATCGACGCCGTCGAGCACCTGGGTGGGTGGTCCGGTTCGGCAGGTCCGGACTTCCTGCTATTGATGATCGCGGGCTTGATCCTATGCGCCTCGCTCACAGCTGTCGACGGCGACACAGTCAAATGCGACGGCCAGAACATGCGACTGCTTGGGGAAGGAGTTCCGTTCGTCTCGGGCATAGACACGCCGGAGATCGGGAGCCATGCTAAGTGCATGAAGGAACGGAAGCTGGCGCTGATCGCCAAGGGCAGGCTGAAAGAGCTTTTGGCTGAAAAAGGTTTGAGGGTGATGTTCAGCGGCGCGGTGGATCGCACGTCATCTCATCGCCCGCTCGTCAACATCTATCGAACGAACGGCGAAGAAATCGGCAAGAGGCTGCTGCGGGAAGGCTTTGCGCGCACTTGGAGCCCGAAACGAAGGAACGATTGGTGCGACTAAGCCAAATGTATCGCCTGACTATTCTCGCAATCCCGATACTATTAACCGGCTGCAGGACTGCCGAACCGTACGATCCGGTATATTCCACACAGATCCCGCCAACGGCAGCCGAAAGATCAGCTGTCATCGATTATGCACGCAAGACCTATTACAATGAGCGTGAAATCAGGGACGTGAGCATATCGAAGGTACTGACGCTAAGTGGTGGCGAGCGGATCATCTGCATCAGGTTTAAGGCGAAGAATCAACTCACAGAGCCTGCCGGCGTGACGACAGAATCCTTGCGCTTTGACCAAAGATACGGGTTTGCCCTTGGTGGTTCTCTGCATCACGACTACCTCTGCAATCCCAGATGGCTACACTATTATCCGGTCGCCGAATTGGAAAACTAATCGACCATAGCTAAACAGTCGAAGCTGCGGTCACGCCAATCAACACCTATCAAACCTGCCCGAAATCGCACAGGAACCAGGATCACTGCCAACCGTTATTGCATTGAAACCGCGCAAAGATTCCTGCGCCCGCAGGCGTCTGACTTCCATACGCGCGGTTTCGTCCTCAACTAACTGCCCCGTCTCGGCGGGGCTTTTTTATCCATGCGCACGACACGGTTCAGTTGATCTTTAGCCAGTGCCGAACCCAAGTCACCGCACCGTCACTCATATATGCGACAATGCCGCCGATTGTGAGGCCGGCGAAAGCGATCAGCCCTGAAATCCCGTAGCCGATCGCTTTCATCCTTTTCCAATCCTCCAATGCCGGTTGAGTGGAGGCATGGTTCTTGTCCACCGTTTCCTTGAGGGCTTTGATCTCCTCTCGTAAGGTGGCGTCAACGCCTCCGCTTATAGCGACGGTCGTGTCGAGATGTGCAATCTGCTTGGCTTGTTCATCCAACCGTCGATGAATCACCGACCGGCTTTCGTGAGCATTGTCCTTTTCGTCACTTACGTCCTCACGGAGGAGCGCCACGCTTTCTTCTATCCCGGTAAGTCTGCCTTCAACCCGCCCAAGGGCCCGGAGGATATCATCATTCGATGTCATCTATTTCGATGCCTTACACTATCAATTTGGTCTTTTCAGATTGCGCGATGCCATTCGCAATCCGGTCGATCATGATGGGCTGCGGATGGATAAAGGATACCGGCGAAAGCTCCCCGACCGACGGCGCCGGGCGGACCACTGTCCCAACCGGCATGACGACGGCGCTGGATCCTTGATAGGTGATGACGTTGCCGGCGATACTGCCGATGACCTGCGTGCTCAGGCGAGCGATGCCGGCCGGCCCGGAATATATGTGCAGCGTCTGCTCCGCCCTGAAGAGGCTCGCATCGGCGACAACGATCTGATTGTAGGTCGCGACCCCGTCGGTGCCGGCCTGCGCGGTCAAGGTCGTGCTCGGCAGCTCGAGCATGCCGGGCCATCCCCCGCCACGGGTCGGAGATACCCATGCCGAATAGGTATCGATCGCAGCGTCGCAGCATGCGGAGGTCTGCGCCATGATATCATCGTGTAGCCGCCACTTACCCGAGGCATCGGTGCCATCAGCGGGCCACGTATTGTTAGCGCCATAAACCTGATACTCCGAGTGCAGGCCGAGCTCGTTCGCCAAGATTGTGCCGGTGGCGGGAGTGGTTGCTGATCCCACGAAATTATAGGTGAAGGTTGTCGGCCCCGTGACCGTAATGACCACGTTCCCGTTGTATTCGGTTTGCGTAGCCCCGGAGATAGTGACGGTCTGTCCGGTGACCAGTCCGTTGGTTCCTGAGGCGATTGTTGCCGTGACGACGGTGCCGACCGAAGTAAGAGTGACGCTGCGCGTAATCGTCGTTCGCCCTAGCGGCGGGAAGGCGACGATTTTGACGCCGGCATATTCCGCGCGAATGCGGGTCACCAGAGAGCGGTAATTGGTCGTGAAGAACTGCGCGTAAGTCGACGCGGTGTCGTTCTGCCCCATCTGATTTGCAATGACCGTAAACGGCCATTTATTGTCGTTGAAGGCAATGATTTCCCGGACGACATCTCTTCGCCTGGTGGCGATCGACGAACCGCTGCCGGTATATTCGCGAACAGAGCCAGCGCCGGGCATGCCGATCAGGCAATGCGGAATTCGGCCGATGCCGCCGCTCTTGTCGAGCCAGCGGCGCAACCAGCCAAGATTGCCGCGCGCATCGGCAGCGGACGAATATTCCTGGCGCGCCTCGCCGATGCTGTCGACAAAGCCAAGGGCGACTGGCCTCCCATCCCAGTCGCCTTTGGCAACCATGAAGTCCGGGCCGTAATACTGTGGCTGGGCCTGCTGACCATAGCTTGTGTCGAGCGAGGCGGTGCTGTCGGCATCCGGTGTGGACATGAACCCTTGCAGAGTTGCGAAGTCACTTGCTCCCCACACGCGTTCACCGCGGTGCTTCTGGATGCGATAGACAGGCCATATCTTCTCACCCACGGCAGTATGATAGAAAGTCCAGAGTTCGATCGCACTTTCCGGATCAACGTCGGGAATGGTGATTGCGTCTGTCCACTGGCCGTTTGTCTGGTCGGCAACGGTCACGTTATTGGAGCCGCCGAACTGCAATTGCGTGAAGGTTGAGCCAACGCGCATATACATGGCATCGACAAGGACCGAATTGCCCGGCGTACCGATCGTGCCGGTGACAACCGTTTCCTGCGGCGAATTTCCGCCTTCCGTAGAGGCGAAGCCGGAGAGGTGAAAGCGGAAGGTCCGCGTCTTGTATTGCGGTGTGTTGACGACAATCTTGGTGCAGACATAGTTCGTGCCGGAGGCGGCGGTGAGGATGGCGCCCGACGGCATGCGGTTTCGGGTTGCGAAGAACATGTAACGATCGGGATCGCCGCTTCCGCCACCAGTCGGGACGGTGTTCATGCTTGACCAGTTCACCGCGCCAGTCGACACGGCATAGGCAGCCATCGCGCCGTTGATCTCGGTGTAGCTGGTCCCGAGCGCTTGATTGATCCACGCGAGCAGGCGCCCATTGAAGCCCCCGGCATTTGGAATGCCGACCTGATCGAACAGCGCAGACCAGTCGCCTTCGTAGTTGAGTGATGTCCCGGTATAGCCGCGGACCGCCGCTTGCCGGTCGCCCTGTGCGCTCGTCATCGTGTCTTGCCTCGCATTTCGGTCTTTGAGTTCCCCAGACGCCTACTTCCGGCAGGCCGCGTCTTTTCGGCATTGGATGTTATTTGAAGCAATTGCCGGCCCCGCGGTCGGGTCTTGCGATGCCATGAAAGCCGCTTTGGGATCGGAGAAGCGGGTAAATTGGTAGCCGCTACCGTTGACCGCATTCGTCTGCTGGCAGCCCGCTATCGCGCATGAACACGCGGCAACGCTCGAAAGCAGGAAGATTCCTGAAATTCGCATTGTTCTTCTCCAGGGTGTTGATGCGGTCGAGCGCTTCCTTGGCCGCTTTGACCTGTTGGGCCCGCCGCTCCTCGCGGGCGCCTATCCATTTCGCCGGGTAGTAAGAAGCCACTGCACCGAGAACGAGCCCGAGCGCCAGGACGACCGGGAGCTTAAAGCTGTCCGGTATGAGCTTGGTGAGGAAGTCCATCAGTTCTTCACCCGATCCCAGACATACAGGCCGATACCGACGACGCAGGCAAAGACGAGGACGCCGGCAAGCGCATAGGCCAGCGGACCATCATGCGGGACGAACTGCAGCGCTCCGGTGGACGAAACTGCGGTGATCGTGCTTACGACCTTGCCGTTGATGAGAGGGGCGCGCTGTGGAAGCGCTGGCGTGCCGCTGGACTGGATATAGCCGCCCTTGGCCCAAAGCCCCGCCTCCGCCGCCCTGCGGTTCACCAGGCCGTTGCTGACGACCTTCTTGCCGTCGATCGTCGTCTTGTTCCACTTCGCCAGCTCGCCAGGCACGGCCGCATAATTCCCGGCATTCAACTTTTTCAGCAGCGTCGAAGATTTGAACGCTCGGACACCGGCGTTGAAAGTAAACATGACGAGGGCGCCGAACTGGTTATCGGTCAGATCGACTTTCACCGACGTTGCAACGGCGCGCTCGCACGGATCGAGGTCATTGCGGAGCCACGCCAATGCCTGGGCCTCGGTGATCTCAGGAGCGCCGGGATAGACGTCCGGTCCCGTATGTCCGTAGCCTTGTGTTGCCGTGCCGCGGATCTTCATTCCCGGCCGCAGTCGTGTCTTCTTCAGACCCGGCTTCGGATCGGCGTCGTCATAGACGAACGGAATGAAAAACTCCCACTGCTTGAGCGCAATTTCGGTCGTGGCGTTGACTTGTCGCGCCATTGGGCATGCTCCAAATTGTGAGGGTGATCGTTACGACCGGCGCTTCGGGCCGATCTGGAAAGAGTAGTGATGGTTCCGGCCGTCGTAGGCCTTGTTGACCCAGCCTAGCCAGATTTTGAGGTAGAAGCCGCCGATGAGCGGCTGATCACGCTTGAAGCAGAAGAACCGGACGCCCTTGGCCGTCTCCATGACGTACCACTGATTTTTAGGGGTTTCGGTGATCTGCTGCTTGATGATGATGGTGCCGGCCGCCGGCATTCCCAAGAGACGCGATTGCCACCCGTGGGCCGGATTTCGGCAGATCCAGCATGTCCGCTGCCACCAAAGACGCCAGCCGGTGAGATCGGCGCGATAGCCTTTGACGCCCTGCCCTATTCCGCCATCCAGATCGGCATCGAGCGTTGAGAACCATTGCAGGATACCGGGGAGCCGCGGTCCAGTCAGGAGCGACAGTGCCGCAAGAACCGGTGACAGCAGATAGGAGAGCAGCACGAACGCGAGGTTTGCCGGCCAGTAAGCGATGTAGCGGAGGATCGACGCGCTCATAGTTGGGCGGCCGCGGCGAAGAAGCCGTCGATCTGCTGCGATGTGAATCCCATGGCCGCAAATCCAGCCGCCATCATCGGGCTATCCTTCACGAATGTGCCGCTATATTCAAATGCATCCTGCGTCTCGCCATCCTGCTGAGCCACCCATGCCTTGACCGCATCGAGCAGGCCTGCGCGCCGAAGCATCAGCCGGAATTGTCGCGCCGAGACTGCGAACACCGCCGGCCCGGCGGTCTGGAACGCGATGGCGGCAGGATCGTCATCCGACAGGAACTCTTCTGCCACCCCATCCTGCCGCTGTTCGTAAAGCCCGGTGATTGCGCCGTTCGATCGTGAAACAAAGGGCATTATGCAGTCCTCCCACATGAGAATGTGAAACCGTCATTAAAGACCCAAAGGGCGCCAGCGGCACCGGCAACGTGACGAACCTGCCTGGATGTGTTTGTCCAAATATCTCCGTTACCAACCGAGAAGCCGCTTGCGACCTGAGGCGTTCCGGCAACGCCACCTTGATCTCCGCCACCAGCGACAAGCGCGCCTTTGGCAGGATCATGGACAAGCACAGAGTTTGTGGTTGATGGAGAATTGAACATGAAGCGTAGTTTAGCCTTCGACTTCACGCCGTTGGGAACGGTCAGCGCCAGAAGAGCGCCAGCCAGCCCTGTTGCAATATTCGCGGCATCAATGATCGGTGTGACGAATTGATATTCGTCGTTGGGGAACATGAAGAACGCGCGAATATTCGAGCTGGAGTTGGTGAGAACCACACCAATGCATTTAACGATGGTATAGCCAGTGAGCAGCGTCGTCGTCACGCCGCCGATAGTCGCCGACGTCGAGAAAACCACGTCGAAAGACAGGTCGGAATTCTTACGCAGCGCGTAGGCGAAATAAGTGGCGCTGGCGGCGACCGAGCCGGTGTCAAGAGCACCATTGCCTGTCCCGACCGCCCACGTGCCGTTGATGCGCTTGGTGAAGCTGCTGGCGTTGGAGACGAATGACGATCCCGACCGAGCCGAACCGGCCGCGAAATCAATATGCGTGTTCGGGTTGGACGCGTTGTTCGACAGGAGGAGCCCATCAACAAAACTTCCGACGGCGGAACTGTCGGCTTTGGCTAAAAGCCTGGTCAGAACCTTGTCGGTGAAGAACGCCGATCCGCCGCAGACGATGAAAGCAGAATTTCCGTTCGGAATGACGAGCGTGGACGCGCCGTCGATGGTCTCAGCACCGTTCGGGTCAACCGTTACGTCGCCACCGTCGGCGATCACGGTAATGACCCAGTTGGCAGCGAGGGTAGCGGCCGCCGTGAGCGTGAGTGTCGCCGCCGCAGTGAACCGCAGCACGGCGTTGTCATCCGTAGCAAGAGCGGTGTAATCGCCTGACTTGGCCGCATAGACCGATGCGCGGCCGAACGCGATATCGACGCCGTTCTGCGTGAAGCCCAATAGGCCGCCGCCCTTGAGGTACAATCCGGTCTGCGGGACTGACGCAAAGCCGATGCCAGGAGCCGAAACCGTGCCGCTTGCAATCTTCAACGGCGAAATCATCGGCGCCGAGCCATCGCGCGGCAGCGAGTTGGTGATTTCATTGCCGAGATCGGTGGTTAGCGCGTTCCACGGCACCGGGTCGATAATCTGACCGACTGAGGGCGTCGTGCCGGCCGGCTTGGAATAGACGCCGGTTGATGGATTTCTGGGCATTCACCATCTCCAAAAGAAACGGCCCCGCGAATTGCGAGGCCTCAGGTCCTGTAGTATTGGTTGCGTTATGATCCGTGTTCTGCAAATCGCTTGTATCTTCGCGACGACTGCGTTGCTTTATGCGGTCGTATCGGGCGTTGACGCGCTTAAGTATGTCGTTGGTGACGATTTCAGAGGCGGCGTTATCGTCGGCGTCCTATTCGTGATCGCCCTCTATTTGGTCATTTGCTGGATCGACCCGTCATCGCGTCCTCGCGGTTCCGGCGTTCAGAAGCAGGGCTTTAACGACCGGATCGACTAGCGCGGGCGTCGTTCCCATCCCCTGAGCTCTCATCAATCCTTCGACCAGCTTTTCACGCTGCTCGCCGATAAGTGCCCGCGCTAGGCTCTCGCGGGTGACGTTGCCGGTGTTACTCGATATCAGCGCCTTGACGATGTCGTCGGCCTTATCAATAGCCGCCGATCGAGCCGCACCAAGGAAGCCACCAGCCTTGAATGCTTCCTTCACACCGAAATTACCGGCACCCCCACCCAACTCGTTCTGAGCTGCGAGACGCGCCGCGGTTTCGCTATTGCGCGTGACGGTATTAGCCGTGTCGGCATAGATGCGCTCGTTCTCGAGTACCTTAAAAAGCTGATCGGCCTTCTCCGGTCCGAAGAGGGTGGAGAGACGAGCGCGGTTCCAATCCCCCTCCCCTTTGATCAGCCTGTTCATCGCAGCGATGTCGTTCGAATTCGTGCCGACTATGCGGTCGATCTCGGCCCGAGCGCCCTGGGATAGGCGCAGCGGGACCGCAGACGGACCGATCTGCATCCCCTGTGGCTGAACGCCCTGCTCGACCTCTGCGGCCAATTCGGAGGGGCGCGGCGCTGTGCGTCCACTGTCGAGGACTTGCTGACCACGTGTCAGAGCTTCGTCCTGACGGGCCAGCTCAGAAAATCCTGCATCGAGCTCCTTGATGCGAGGAACGGCACGGGTAAGGCCGTCATCGAGCATCTGGCGCGCTTCCATCAGTGTAGCAATCGCCTTCGGATCAACTTCCGTCTTCAGAAGCCCATCGATCGCCTGGCGCGTCTGAAACATGACGCCTGGATCTGTGGAAAGGACGTTCGAGTTCGCAACATTCAGCATGTCGCGAACCTGCCGTAACCGGGCCTGAGCTGGGCCGCGAAGACGGCTGATGTCAGCTTCCATCGCTTCGGCTATCGGAGTCATGTCGTAAGGGCGGGCTCCCCTGAAGACTTCGCGATAGTGAGGGCTGAACATATCCTGATTTGCTTCGATTCCGGCCCTGACTTCCGAGGGAACAACGTTTGGACCCATCGTCTCATTGATGGTTTGACCAATGCGAGCGTTTGCGCTGGCCTGGCGGTCGGTGAGCGCGTTTCGGATCGTCGCCTGCGCCTCTCCGGGCGTTGCTGCAAGCGCGCCGGCCTGCTTTTGAAGGTTCGGGCCCAGATCCGCCGGAATAGCCTCAGGACCCATTTCCGTCAGCCTGCGCGGCAGCGCAGACGCATCGAGACCGTCATCAGTGACCGCGCGCCGGAAGTAACCGAACGCCTGCGGGTCCATGCCAGCGACTTTGGCAGCCGTTCGTGAGCGGAATGCATCGACCAGCGACCTGGCTCCAGCGCCGATGACCTTGCCAGCCACGGGGCCACCTAATCCAAATAGGCCACCCAAATATGCCCCGTCCCTGATCGCTGTTGGATCTCCACCATGTCGAACAGCCGCATCTGCTCCCCCAATGGCAGCGCCGCTTCCTGCAGAGATTCCCGAGCGCAGGAGCAAACTCCCGCCGCCCGCGCCAAAAGCGGCAGGTGCAGCCATGACCGCAGGGATTGTCCCGGCAACGGCGCCGGTTATCTGCGCGCCCTTATCGATGATCGGGTTCGCTTCCTTTTCAGCTCTGGTCGCTTCGTTCAAACGATCCATTACCTGATCGTAAGTTTCGTCCGTGAATGCGGCGACTGTCGCTGCTGCAGATCGTTCGGTAGCGCCGCGGATAATCGGCCCTGCGATAGGAATACCTTCGATAAGACCGCCGACGCCCGTTCTGGCGACTGAAAGAGCGTCGTCGGCGGGTAATCCATTCCGATCCAGCACCGGGCCCTTATGCGCGGCTTCTCGCTTAGCGGCGAGATCAGCATAGATCCGGGCTCGCAGCTCTTCGCCGGTCTGAGGGGGCGCGGCAGCCGAATTCGGCGATGGGATCGCCCCTCCCTCTCCGCTGGACGATACCTGCGGCTGATTCTGAAGCCTCAGACGCGCGGCCGCGATTGCCAGGGCCCGCTGCTGTTCCGGTGTCATTTCTGCCATAGCTTGCGCTCCGCTGGCGTCATTGCGCCCCATACGTCCTCGGGAACACCTTCCGGAGCCGGGCCGATGTCTGCCTTTGGCGCGGCAAGGTTCGGCACCTCCGCAATGTCCCCGAGAGTCGGCAGGATATCCGCCTCGTTCATACCGCGCCGGCCGATGATGCCTCGATATTGGCCGATGTCGTTATCGAGCGCTCCGCGATAGGCGCTCATGCGGCTGCGCGCCTCGTTCAGGACCGCAAGGCGTGTCTCAGGCGTCAGCCTTTGACCACCGTTGACGCTGTTGATCATGCCTGAGAGCCAATCAGGTAGACTTGCCGTGTTGTTGACCATGACCATTTCGCCCTCACGGACCACCGAGTTCGGGTCCATGATCTTGCCCAAGCCGTAAACGAGGTTGAGGTCTGATGCCTTGCTGTCGGTCTTGGCCGTGTCGATCATCGACTGGTAGACCGGCGCCGCCTGCTGATACGATTTGTACGTCGGGAGGTTCTGGATTTCCTTGCGGAGGTTCGACACGTCTTCCGGCTTATAGCCGGTGCCTTGGTAGACGACGCGATCCTGGCCCGGGCTGAAAAGCGTCTCGCCCGGCTGCACGACTACAGGCTTGTTCCTTTCGAAATCGGACTTCTGCCGCTCGAGATCGATTTTCGCTTGCTCTGCTGCTGTGAGCGTGCCGCGATTTTCCTGCTCCTGACGGAATTTCTCGCGCTCGAAATCGAGCTTCGCCTGATCGGCCTGCGACATCTCCGAACGATAAACCGGCGTGAGTGTGCCGCTGCGAGGATCGGAGCGCAGCACAGTACCATCAGGCAGCACCTGAAAGCCGTATTCCGTCGGTTTCGTCAAAGCTTGCAGAGACTGCGCCGCCAGCGCCTTCACCTGCGGGGATGCGTTCGGGTTCATAATCGCCTGCACCAGAGCCTGAGCGCGCGGGTTGGCCAGCGGATTCGGCGCCTGCTGCGGGGCATTGTCCAGCGCTTGGGCGAGACGAACCGGCGCAGGCTGCTGTGATTGCGGCTGACCAGCGGGAACGCCGGCAACAGGAGGAGTTGGACCGACATCTCGGCCAGGCAGAGGCGGCAGCGCAGCCTGAGGGCCAGCCTCTGGCGGCATAACCTGCGCCGGATCGGATGCGCGCATCTGCCCAGCAGCGCCAGGCATGGGAATGCCGATCGAAGGGTCGAGGCTTGCAACTTCACCCGGTGCGGCTGGCGGCGGCTGTGGAGCGTCGGGACGTCCGGCCGTCGTCACCATCGGGTCGCGATAACCCGGCGTCGGAGGTGCTGGAGGAGGGTTGACCGGCGGCGGCTGGATCGGCGAAGGAGGTGCAGCGATGGCTGGGGCTGCGCTTGCGACCTGGGCACTGGCGGGGGCGGCCACATCGCCGGATTCAAGATCGGCCACGATCTGCGCCATTTCGGCATCGGGAATATTCTTGAAGCCCTCCCACTCAGATCGCAGCGCCTGGATCTTCCCCGGCAGTGTGTCGGAGGAAGCGAGACGCTGGCGAGCGAGATAAGACGCCACCCGATCTTGAGTGGCCCTATCATAGGGAGCGTTCGGATCAAGACCAAGGGCATTCACAGCGCCTCGCAGCGTCGTGCCGACTGTCTGGTACTTCCCGACAGGCGTGGCGACACGACCAACCTTGCCCTTGACATATTGAGCATAGGGTCCGCTCGGATCGGTGAAGGCCAAGACGTCTCTGATCGGCATGCTGGAAACGGATGTGCCTGCAAATGGCCCATCCTTTTGAGCATGTCCGAAGAGGGTGTCGTAATCCCCCGCTCCTTCCGTCCTGTCGACCGCGGCAAGAAAGGATGACGGCAGCTCACTACTGGTAGGCGTGGCGGCAACATTTCCGGACGCATCCACCTTCGGCATAGACGAGCCCGTGGCGCCGGGATTGGATGGCTTGTTGCCGCCGCCGAACAGCGATGACAAGAAACCCTTGGGCTGCTCAGGAGGCGTGTAAGGCTGGCCAGTGATGGCGGAGATTGCCTGAGCGTCAGCGGCCCGCTGCTGGGTTGCCTGATTGCGAACGGCGAGGCCGCCCATCAGCGCCTGGGCCATGCGCGCCGCGCCTTCCCATGGCGACTGAATCGGGCTTGTATCGGTGCCCTGTTGCAGCATCGCCGCGGCAAGACGCTTGCGGGCGTCCGTGACATCCGCCTGCGTCTGGCCTGTATCGCCGCCGAAGATGAAGCCCATCACAGAACCCCCGCGTAATTGACCATCTTGAAGCCGCCGGGACCAACGGCGACGGCGCCGGGAGCGACCGTCTCGACCTCATCGGCCATCAAGCCGACTTGCCGGCCGCCGCCCCAGAGATATTCGTATTCGTAGACTGGCAGACCAGACGCTGTTTCGCCGATCCGATGGACGGCGCGCTTCAGCCGCCGATCGGACATTGCCCAGCCGCCAAGCAGTGCCGAGCCGAGGCCGAACAGACCACCCATTGCCGCATTCGACCTGGCGACCTCCTGATTGTACTGCCCCATTTTCTGATTGTAGTTTTCGTTGATCAAACCCGCCTGGTCGACCGTGGGAAGCTGTGTCGTCGGCGAGTTCACATAATTAGGCTGATTGACCTGTGAGCCCGACATCAGCGCGGAAATCTCGTTCAGCGGCTGGTTTCGCTCGGTCAGGATCGAGTTCTGCGCGTTGGAATACATGTCGCCCAGGTATTGATCCGCCGCGGCTTGCTTGCGGGTCGTAAAATCCCTCATCGCGTTCTCATATGCCGCCGAGCCCATTGTCACGCCCTTGTCGGCCAGGCTCTGCTCCAAGCTCGCCTGATCGCGATCCCATTGGTTGTTGAAGCCGCCCTGCCAATGGTCGTTGACGTATTTGTCGACGTTCCCAGAGCTGAGATCGACATTCGTATCGAGGATGCCGGAAATCTTTCCCGTCTGTGAATTCGCCAGCTTCGCCAACCCGAGCTGCGTCTGCTGCGTCTGGTCGTAGATGGCCTGATTTTCCGGCGAATAGGTCTGATAGGCCGACCGGATTGGGATCTGATATGTCTTCCCGTTCTGGTCGGTCATCGTCTGATGACCGGTGACCTTGTATTCGAGCGAGCCGTCAGGCGTGTACTGGTTGACATAGCTCAGGCCGGAATTGGCAATCGCCGTATCCACGTTCGTCGCAGTCTGCGCCGCCGCGGTCTGCGTGGGATCGGGCGCCTTAGGCGCCTTAGGCGTTGAGACCATAGGGAAAGTCCTCTTTCATGAGTCCATAGAGCAGCGCATCGCAGTCGCCGAAATATCCACGCTGGCGGCCTTCAAGTTTCGCGCCGAGCCTGTCGAGCGCCTTCTGAGCCTGCGCGTTATCGGCCCGCGTCCTGAACGTCGCACGGCGGCAGCCCAGCTGCTGGACGACATAGCGGAACGCCGCCCGCATGAGCGTCAAAGACAGCCGATCGGCAGCAAGCGAAACCTCGACGTCATGTTCAGTCCAGACGTTGAAGACATACCCGGCGATGATCCTGCCGCGGTCGACATGGGCCAATGCCGTGTATGGAGGTTCGAACGAAACCCCGATCTTTGCCCCGACCCACGCCGCGATGTCGGCCCGGGGTTCCGAGACGATCAAAGCGGCGCGCCTTTTTCGTAAAGCACCGAGCCGCCCACGACGGCAGCTTCCGAAACAGAACCGGATGAGCCGGAGATCAATGCACGAACTGTCGGGGCGAGCGCAGAACCTGCGCCGCCGGCGGAGGCGAATTTTCGCACCAGCGATATGCCGGGGAACTTCGAAACGCCCCAGATTGCCGTTCCCCATTTCGCCGCGGTGCTGTTTTCCACCGACGACAACAGCGCAGTCGGGATCTTCGTCTGATAGTCGACGGAGATCCCGGCATACATCAGCGTCGAGACTCCGATCTGCGCAGTCACGCCAATCAGTTTCGAGAATTTCGTCGAAAGACCATCGCCGAAGCGATTCCACGCCCCGACCATGATGGCATCGATCGACATACCATTATCGTTGGCCCCGGCTTCTGCCTCATAGACAGTGCCATCGCTGCCACCGAAGAATAGCCGATCTTGCCACGTCGCCCAGCAAGAGGCACCCATGCCGACGAAGCGGCACCAAGCCCCTGTCTCGGTGTTCATCACATACTGGTACGGTCCAAACGACGAAGGCAGGTTGACGATAGCCATCTGGCGAGCCGGGAAACTCGACAGCTGCCACTCCTCCGATGTCGTGCCGGCAGCCGCCACGGTCTCGCGCCAGGTCGGACCGATCTTTGCGGTGATGGCGCCCATACTGGTGGCGCCTCGATCGAGCTGGATGGCCTTGGTGATCGGCACGATCCCGTCGGTGGTCATTATTGCCAGGTCAGCGCCAACCGACAGCAGGCATCTGTTCGTGCCCAGCGGTCTGCCGAGTTTGAAGGTGCCGATCAGCCCCCAATTGGTCGAGCTTGACGGGTCCGACCCCTGAAAGACGATCACCTCGCCCTCGGATGACATCAGGACGAGACACTGCTGCAGGCCGGTCGACACCGGAATGGTCCAGACGTTGATCGCCACCAGCGTTCCGCCATACTTCATGTTGCCGCCAACCGGCAGGACTGTTGCTGTGCCGCTGACGGCATCCGTCGCCAGATACCAAACGTTGGTCGAGTTCTTTTCGATGAACCACAGGCGGGACCGATAGGCCGTCACAGCGATCAGCAACGATGAATCCGGAATGCCGGTGATCATCGTCGTCGCGACATACGCCGTTGCGGTTGAGCCGGTCTCAAGCTGGGCGTTCGTCACGGTACCGGCCACGGTGAGCGCCAGCGTGCCGGCGGCGGGCGTGAATGTGAGCGTCACCCTGTTGCCGACACCAGTTCCGTTCAGAACCCCGGCATGGGCGCCAGACAGCGTGATCGATCCGGTGCCGAAGAAGCTCAGCGTATACGGCACGTTCTTGACCGCGACGTTCTGCGTCACTGGGGCCGCGCTTCCAACAATGTAGTTGTTGGTCCACGACGAGCCGTTGAACAGCAGCGGTGTATCGAGACCGTTCACCAGCCGCAGATATTCTTGGCCGGCCGGATTGGTGTATTGCTGGAAGGACCAATGAGCGCTGCTCTGCCCGGAGACGACGGCGGCGCCGACTGCACCCCCTGCCGTGACGTCGAAAATCTTATCCCCTGCAGCGGCGAAGAGCCGATTGCTGACACCGGAATAGGGAATGACGGTCTTCACATCACCGCCCAGGCCCGTTGCGAAGGCGAGGTATCCATAGCGAGCGCGGACGCGGTTGGCCTCCGGAAAGAAGTTATCAAGCTGAAACGCAGCATCCTTCGGCATGTCTGCCATCTCGACGTCGGTGCGCCATCCGCCTATCGGCGCAATCCAATCCTTGCTGGGAGAGACGCGGGTCTTTCCGGCGCTTGCCGGTACGGGTGTCCGCGTCATGGGTTCGGCACCGTGATGACGCCGGGCCAATAGTTCTCCGGGACCTGCCCTCGGTTCGGCAGCGAGATATCCATTGGGGCGGCGGCGCGGTCGGAGCCGATCGAGGATTCCTTGGCACGTTCGAAACTCGCCATCTCTTCCCCGTAATCAAGGCCCTTGGCGCGCTTCCAACGCCAGATCAGTGAAAGCTCGACGAGCTCTTCCGGAAAGCGGGCCGTGTCCGTGTCATTGGCCCAGGTGGCGGCGTAGGTCGTGCCGCCGTTGACGGCGACCCACGAGTTCGACACGTATTCGTACCGGATGTTCTCCCCGAAATCGTTCGGATAGATCGCCAGCCGGCCGGCCAGCATCCGCCAGATTTGCGGCACCGGGTTGGAGTTGATGATGGTGTTACGTTCCCAGGTCTGCGGCTCGACTGGGCCATTCAGCTGCCATAGGCGCGATGTGTTCCAGATCTTGGAGTTGTCGCCGAACCGATCCCAATCCGCGGGCGGTTCGGACGGCTCCGGGATCACCCCGGTTGCCGTGAAATCACGCACGACGATCAGCGCCGACCAGTCATGTTCCCGCATCAGATCCCGACCCGCACGCTGCGACAGGATACGCAACTGGGCAATCTGAGGATCCGCCGAGGACATGACCGCCGTCGGCGCGTCAAGATCGATTTCCGCGCACACGTTCTGAATGATCGTCAAGAGCGACATGCGCGGATCTCCATCAGGCTGCTTCGCGACCGCGGCCCTTGCTGCCGCCCTGTCGATCGTTTTCGAGCGCTTCAAAGCGAGACGCCATCTCCTTCATCTGCCCCTGCAGCCGGCTGACCTCGCCCTTCAGCCGTTCGTTTTCGGCGGCGAAGGCCGAGGCCGCGCTGGAGTTTTCGGCGGTCGCCAGGTAGCCGCGGGCCGCAGCTACGAGCTCGTTTGCGCCCATGCCAAGCTTCTGCTTCGCGGTGTCCGACAGGGCCGCCATCTGCTCGACCGTGTAGATGTTGATCGCTTCAAGCTCTTTGATCTGGCTGGGCTTCAGATAAGGCCATTGCGCCAGCGGCGTTCCGACCAGCTGCTCGCGCGCGGCAGCGCCTTCCTTGAAGCGCTTGTAGGCGTCGGAAAAGCGGAGCTTATCGTTCTCGGTCACCTCGCGGTAAACTTCGGTGTGCTTGTCACCGGCGATGAAAATTCGCACGAATTCCTTATCGGCGAAAATCGGTCGCCCTTCCTTCTCCGTCAGAAAGGTCTGTTCGACCGGTTCAAGGCTGAAGGAGGCATAAATTCCAGTGTTGGTGTCGGCCATGGTGATGTCTCGCGGTTGATGGCGGGGAAAGGAAAACGGGCGCCGAAGCGCCCGCCGTTGATCAGGGTTAGTTCACCTTCGAGATGAAGGGGCGCATCAGTGTTGCCTCGAGCACGCCCGTTGCCGTGACCGTAATGGCGGTGCCATTGGCGGTCGCGTTGGCGGACATGGTGATGCTCTGGACGACGCCGCTGGGGGTATAGGTAATGCCAGAGATGGTCGTCGAACCCGGAATGCCGGTGCCCGAGATGGCAGCGCCAATGAATGGGCCACCTTCCGGGGTGATGCCGCCGAGGGCCGACAGAACCGCGGAACCGTTGACGGTTGTGGCGGTGAAGGTCTGGTTGGCAGCGGTGAAGTTGACGCCCTGGATTGCCTTGCTCGATGCGGTCGGAGATGCCGGCGCAGTGGCAAGACCTGCGGTGGCTGTGGTTTCTGCAACGACAAGGGCAGCGGTCGCGGTGGTGACCAATGCCGGAGCCTCGCCGTTACGCTGGACCCAGATGTAGTAAGTGCCGGCCGCAAGGCTGATTGCCTGAACCGGGCCACCAGACTGGGTTGGTGCCTGGCTTGCCCCGGTGAAGACTCCGCAACGGTTGCCTACGACGGCGGCGGCCGTGGTGAGCAGCGAGGCGGTATAGTCTCGGTCCCATTGGAACCACTGACCAGGCTGAAGCGTGGTGGTCGCTGCAAGGACGAGCTTGCAATAGACCCACTCCGCTTCCTTATTGCCGCCAGCAACGGAGCCGAGGGCGAAATTCGGACCCGGAATACCGGAGCCGGCTACGATCGGGCCTTCGACGACGAACGGGTTCGCGCCAAGACGATCGGTCTGGGAAGTTGCGATGGTCATGGAGTTGTTCCTTTCGTTCGATCAGGCGAACAACACGCCCTGCAGGAAGGCGTTGTTCATGGTGAGGTTGCCGGCGAAGCCCATCAGTTGCACGAAGGCGTCCTGGTTGGTGTTCATGCGCTCGTCGCCGATCGGCGCCATGTCGCGGTCTCGGTGCGGGCGGTAGAACAGGTAGTCGGTGTTCAGGAAGAACATCTGATTCGAAGGCGCGCCGCCGCCGAAGCCGCCGTCGAAGATCACGTCGGCGCCCATGTATTGCAGGGACTGGAAGCCGGCCATGCCCTTGTCCGCCGAGGTGATGCGCTGGATCGCCTGCAGCGATTCCCAGTAGAGGCGGAAGAAGTTGTTGTCGGCAACGACGAGGTCAGGGGAATCCGATCCACGAACGCAGCTCATGTAGAGCCGGTTCATATAGGATTGGATATTCGTGCTCGAGGCAGCTGCGCCGCCGTCCGCGGAAGCAGAGAACTTCTGATTACGCCAGAAGCCCCAGGTGGCACGCGAAATGCCGCCGACCGTGCCCGAGGTCGGCGAGGTCGAGATCAACAGCTGCAGGCCGCCGATCTGACGCCCGCCATCGGCCGTGCCGTCGGAATAGCAGTCGAGGGCGATATTGTTCTTCAGCGTCCTTTCGGCGTTCTCAATGCGTTGCTCGAGCAAGTCGAGGACCGCGTCCTCGCCCGAGTTCTGCAGCTGTTCGAGGCCGGACATGGAGACGGCGACCGCGGCCTGCTTGAGGTCGTATTCGGCGGCGGTAATCACGTCGGAAGGCTGGACGTTCAGGATGTCGTAGCCGGAATAGCGCTTGAAGGTGCTGTTTTCCTGGTACTGCAGCTCCTGGACGATGGTGCGGCCGCCAGAGACGGGCTTTTTCTTCCCGCGACTGTTGAGACGAGAGAGAAGACCGTTGTTCTTCGTCACGTCGTCGGCGACCGTGCCGCTGCGATTGCGCAGCGTCGTGGTGACGATTTCAGAGAGGTTGGGCGAGATAGGCATTGATCATGGTTCCTTTGGTCAAACGCGACCGTTCGCGGCGTGCATCGCCGTGCGAAGGGTTTCGCGGATTGAGGTTGGCTGACCGGCGCTGGCGCCCGGGGTTGGCCCAGGTGCGGAAGAGCCGGAAATCGATCGTGAGGCGCGGCGGGCCTGATCTGCCGCTGCTGCCCTCTGGGTATTCTGGTCTTGAACTGTGTTCCCCGGTGCAGCCTGGCTGATCAGCTGCTGGCGAATATCGGGGCGCATCCAGCATGCAGCGTCGTAGGCATCCTTGAGCGACGATGCGCGCCCCGCGCTGATGAGGGCGACCATGTCTTCAAGAACGGCTTCGGCGTGCACATTTGCCGGGTCGGAAAGGAACGCTTCGACTTGAGTTTGCGTGTCCCTTTTCCGAAGTACCTGTTCAACCGTAGCCTCGACGTTGACGGGCTGAGGCGTCGGCTGTTGCTGGGCCGATTGCGGGCGGCGCTGCAAGATCTGGTCCTGCTGACCGGCCACAAGGGCCTGAAGATTGACGCCGGCCATCCGGGCGACATTGATAACGGTATTGACGGGATCGCGGATAAGCGCGTTCTCCCAGTCGATCGCCTTGCGCATCACCTCGGCATGGGTCATGCCGGCCTGTCTGACAATCGGCGTGAATTCCTCGAGACCCTTGTAATCCTGAAGGACGCGGAAGCCGTTATCGACCTCCTGCTCGCGCTTGGAAATCGCGGCCTGGACTTCCGCCGGCAGCGCACTGAAATGCGCCTTTGCTTCCGCTGACCAGCCGGGCGGGACACGGTGCGATGTAGCCGTCAGTGGCTGCTCCTGTGTCGCGGCTGCCGTCTGCTGAGCGGCAGGAGTGGCGTTTGCGGCTGCGTCCGCCTGCGCTGCCTTCGGAGCCGCAGCGGGCTGCTGTGGCGCTTGGCCGGTCTTGTCCTGATCCTTCGGAGCAAATCGACCGTGCTCATCACGCTGACGATCGGTGCCGCCGGCCGGTGGAGTTTCCGTGCTGTCGATCGCGGCTTTCAAGCTATCGCGAATGCTGAGCGGCTTATCGTTGGATGCGCCGATGTCTTCGCTGCCGTTTCCGGCCTCGTTCAGGTCTTCCATATCCATCTTGGGGATTTCCTATGTCGGGGATTGATGCCCGTTCAGGCGTTGTATTCGGCGTGAACCCGCCGCAGTTCATTCCGGATCGCCTTTCGATCCGTCTTGGGCTTCTCGATCGGCTGAGGCTTCTCGTTGCCGATCTCGACCACGCCGGCCGCCCGGTAGGCAGAACGCAGCTTTGCCTTCGAGGTGTAGTGCCGGCCATCGTGCATCGACTGGATATCGATATTGTCACTGACGAAATGGGGTGCCGGCAGATCCGATTGCGCGAGGTTCTTCACCGGGATGCAGTTATGCGGCCAAGCGTCGAGTTGGTGCCAACCACCACAGACGCGGCAATAGCGCTCTCTCATAATCAAGCCTCTTTCACTGATAGGCGGGCTGTTGCTGCTGGGCGGACGGCTGTTGCGCCGCGTGCAACTGCTGCATGGCCTGCATCGCCATGTCGCCCCGTGCCTGCTCGACGGTGGTGCGGTGTTCGATCTCGGCCTGGGCGACCCCGAGCTGGGCTTTCCGCTCCTCCGCCCCGGCCTTCACCTGTGCAGTTTTCAGATCGATCATCTGCTCCGGTGTTGGTTCCGGCGGCTGCTTGGGTGCCGTCGCTGCCTGCGAGAGTTGCGCGCCCACCTGCTCCAGCGTGTTTTCCAACTGGCGACCGGCGCGGAAACCACGCGCTGCAAACAACAACGTCTCGACCATCACAGGGACAAGCATCGGCGTCTGTTGCGCAATGGCACCGGCCTGCTGCATGAAGCCGCCAACCATCTGCACGAACTCCATGCGGCGCTGCTTCTCTGCATCTTCGTCCGGTTCAATTGTCGAATCCGTCTCGATGTCGATCCGAAAACCGCGCACGCTGTCATTTCGAAGAAGCTGAACAACCTCGTCGATCGACGGCTGCTGCATCATCTGCGCAATCTCGGGCGGGATAGGCGGCTGTGGTGGTTGAGGAGGCGCAGGCTGCCCCATCTGCTGCGCGCGCATCGCCGCCTGCTGGGCGACCATCTGCGTTTGCTGCATCTGCATCTGGATCTGCTGCTTCTGCTGCGTCGTCATAAGCTGGATGCCGGAGACGAGCATAAGAGTTTCCGGCTGGAACTGATCGCAGATGATCTCGCCGGCAATCGCCACGATATCACGGGCAAAGCGGGCAAGCTCAGCCTGGCGGTCCCGGATGCGAATGGAGCCCCATTGGCTTTTGATGCGCTGAGCCGTCGCTGTCTCCGAGGCTTGGGTATCGCCGCGCACGATGTCCGATATGCCGGTGATCTGATAGACGTCCTCAATCAACTGCTTCCGCGCCTCGATGCAGGCGACGATGACCTTCTGCACATCGTCGATCGGCAATGTGACGATGGCCTTTGAGCCGCCCTTATCCGTGAATGCCGCCCACTCTGGGATCGGCACCATCACCGTGTCGTTCTCAGGCCGCATCGCCTTTTCGATTGCCGGCGATACCGAGCCATCGCCCGAGGGATAGAAGATTTTCAGCCGCAGTTGATCCGAGAGCTTGTTGATGCGACGTGTCAGCAGGTCGATCTCGTCGCATTGCTGCTGGTAGTAGACGTAATCCGGGACGGGAATAAGCGAGCTCGTCGCCATGGTGCCGAACGCCGGCCGCGGGCAAGGCCAAAAGCCTTTCAGGTTCAGCGGTGGCTCAGAGACCTCGAGTGCGGCGGGGCAGCCGTCAGCAATCCAGACCGTGTAATTCTCGCTCTTGCACCAGATTTCCCAGACGTACACCTTGCCCTCGTTCTGGGCCCGCTCCGTCTGGTTGGTTCCGTGGTTCGATCCGGCGCCCTCCTTCGCAAGGGAGCCCCTCCCATCAGGGAAGCGCCTGTCAAACTCCTCGTCCGTCATCGAGACACGACGACCCACCCATGTCACATCCTTCCAGCGCCGAGCGGGCGAATGCAGGAAGTCCGACCAGTGCACATAGTCGATGCACACCCGCTCATCGGTGATCTGCTCCAGCGGCGAGACGTCGTCCGGCATCCCAGGTGCATCGGACGGCTCTATACCCATATCCAGCGGTTCAAAGTCCGCCTCGTAGCGCAGCCAGACGGTTCCACGGGCGCAGAGCAGGAAGTCATCCCGCACCGACCGCATCACCGAATCCAGATCGGCGTCGTCGGCGGTGAAGGCAAGGTTGCGTTCCACCAATTCCGAACCCATGCGCGCCACGGGCTGCGAGTCCTTGAATCGCCGCTCGACAACGGGTTGCGGAACTCTGGCATAGACGGCCGGCTGCAGAACCGAGACATTCGCCCACAGCATCGGGAACCTGCGCTTTGCGCTCTGCTGGTCCGCCTGCTGCAGGTAAATCTTCTCGATCTTGGCGCAGCGATCCACCCAGGATTTGAAATAGCGTTGCGCCCGCTCAATCTCCTGCTGCCAATGCGCGCCAACCTTCGCCAGATCATTCTGGTCACCGGCCGGCAATGTCGTGGCTTCTGCGTCCATCAAACGTGCTCGCTATAGGTCGGTGTAGAATTGACGAAGTCGTTGAATGTCATGGTCTGGAACGTTGGCAGCGGCTTCGGTTCAGGCTTGAGCGGTTCTGCAGCGAGACCGGTGAAGATAATCGCCAAGCCGCCGAAGGCGTCGGCGCCGTGAGATGCCCAGTTGTGCAGCGGCTCGTCGCGGAACACGCCAAGATCCTCATCCCACTCTTTCCGATAATTGCGCAGGCACTTCACGCCTTGAGAACATCCGGCCTGGTCAAACTCGACCTTCGCCAGGATGCGCCGCGTGCCGTTGATGCGGTCATGCACATAGGCCCGCTCGACCTTCCGGACAGTGCCGAGATTTCGAGCCTTGACCTCCTGCAGCATGATCTCGATGCGCGTCATGCCGCCGCGCGTCCACTCCCTTACCCTGATATCGTGCGGCATGTTGTGGACGCCATAGACGTAACCGTTCTCTTCAGCTCGGCGCTCCAACTCGTCCAGCATGCCATCCATGCCAGTACCGGTGTGCTCGAAATAGCCGATCATTCGGACCCTGCTCGGAAGCACCTGAAACAGCCAGACGCTGTTGGTGTCGTCCATGCCGATGTCGGATATCGTGTGCACCGGATAGCCACGCACATGCGGGAAGACGCCCAGACGCTCCTCAGCATCCACCACCGCCATTTGGTCGGCGTAATATGCCCCCTCGACACTGGCTTCGAAGGCTTCCGCCGGCGACGACGGATATTCCCGCTTCATGTCCCCGAGCTGCGTCTCAGCTTTCTTGGCGTACCAGGCCTTTTGTCCCTCCGTCAGCTCGATGCCCTGATCTGCGAGACCGCGGAAATACTTGGCGAAAGCGTCGGTGATTATGACGCCGGCGGGCGCGATCGAATATTGCGGCTCTTTCCACCACGGGAAAAAATGAAACTTGAAATCCAATGGCGTGAGCGCCCAGGCCTGGCGATGCTTCACCTGGGCATCTTCGCAGAGATTGTAGAAATGGCCCTCCTGCCCCTCGGCAGTGCTTTCGATGAACACCAATTGGCCGGCCTGCACCGTGTTTAGGGCGCCGGTTCTAACTTCCCTCGCCTTCTCCGGATACTTCGCGCAGAGCTTCCCATATTCCGAGATATGCAGGTACTGCAGCGTGCCGGATCTCAGCGACGTACCGACGCGGATGCTTGAGTTATTCCCCAGGAGCAGTTCAGTCTGGTTGTCCCGCTGGATCGGCACCGCCTCCCGAATGCCCTCAGGCAGATTGTCGTAAGGGTATTTCACCTTGTCCCGGAAGATGGTCTGCGCATCCCCGAGGGTGTGAGCAATGGTGCCGGCGCGGATGTCCCGGTTGAAGACGCAGGCGTCCAGCATGAAGATCTGGATGAACGTTGTCAGCCCGAGCTGGCGAGCCTTCAGCAGCACATTCAGATAATGCATCTGCTCGAAGAACGTCATCTGCGCCCAGTTCATTTCGAACCGGACGCGTTTGCCGCTCTTATCCGTGATCCAGTAGAGGTTGTTCAGCCGCCAGCGCCAGTCCGAGAACTGATCAACTGCCGTTTGGAAGTCCGCGGGTCTTGCCATTAATCGCTTCCAGCAACTCAGCCACGCCACTCGTAACGCCGTGCTCGAGCTCGACCTTGGCGCCGTACTTCTTCGGCTTCAGCTTTTCGGCGATCCACTGACGCGTGCCGATGCGAAGCTGTGAGCGGCGGATGGCCTCACCATTCTCCTGCCAGCCGGTCGTCTCGCCCTCGGCGTTCGTCTTTTCCATCCAGTCGTTCGTGCCGTCGTCGGCAATCTCGACCATCTCGTCGACGAAGCCGTCGGCCTGGATCTCGCGCGCCTGCGCATACTTGGTCCGAAAAGCAGACTTCTCGTCATCAGCCAACCACGAAAGGACGGTCGACTTCGCCGGCATCGCGTCATCGCGGCAGATTGAGCGGAGGCTTTCCCCATCAGCGATCCTCTCGCAGATGGTGTCAGCAAGGGATTGAGTGAACTTGGTGGGTCTGCCTGTCATGGTCCTGGCCTTCTGATCGGCTGGAGGGGTGTTCTCTACCAATTTCGAATAACTCGACGTGCTCAACCTGACGCTGTAGCCTGACGGAAGCCCAGTTAGAGAGGGAGGCAGGCAATGGTTGAAGTGACTCTTACCGATGGTAACAAAATGCAGGTTGAAGCCGAGCGCGTTGTTCGTATCCGACGTACCGGGCCCGTTGAAAGCCCACACGGAGTTACTCGCATCGATTGGAAGATAGTAAGTTACGTCATGGAGGAACCGGAAGAGGTCGCTAGTTTAGTCAGAGAGGAGCTGCCAAGTCCGACAACCCTTGCTAAACTGAACACCCCTGGCTTGGGCCCGGTTTGGTTCAGCGGCCCGAAGTCTCAAGGCCCAATTCCCGTTCCTAAAGAGTGGCAGACGGACGGCATTGTATCGTCGCTCTATATCGGAACCAGCCTACAATATGTAGGCGACAGCCCGGAGGTAGTGTACGACGCGCTCGAGAAGGCCGGTGGTGACCTCGTTCCAATAAGGTCCCGCACGACGCACTTCTGGGATGCTGAGGTATAATACCCTTTGTGCCTCCGCCCTGAAACTCGCGTCTTCCTGTCATAGCCGCATCTGACGTGTGGAGATCACGATGACGAGCAAGAATCCATTGACACGCCCCTTAACCGACGACGAAGAAGCCGAACAAGACCGGAGACTATCACTGCCACTCACCCTGATCCAGACTATCTCAATTAAGGAGGCAACTGATGAGTGACCTTGAATTTGCTTTTGAAATGGACCGCTCGCTGGTCATTGACCCGACCAAAATTACCGAAATCGTCAGCAGCCAAGATTTCCTGGGAGGCGATTGGCTAAAAAAAACGAAACACAAGCTATTCAACGAGCCACAGCTCAAAAAATACTTTATCCCCGTTGATTTTCGTTACTATGGCCTGGAGCTAATCTCAATCATAGACCCGGGAACCATCATCCCCCGACACGCTCACACCGAGCCCGTTTATAGATATGTGCTTGATGGGAGCTTCAAGCTAAACGGCCGGGAATTCGAGCGGGATGACTGGCTAATTGTCCCAGCCAACTATGAGTATGAGATCGAAACTCGCTCTGGTTATCGAGTGCTTTCAAAATACCACGAGCAGTGTGAAGAGTGCACATGGTCCAAACTTAGCAAAATGCCCCTCGGCAAGCTCTGAACGTCAAGCTGCGAGATTAAGCTGGTGCCACTTGGACGCATTTCTGCCATCGTGCGGATTGCTGCTTATCCGCGTGGACCGGCGCTCTGCGCACTGTACGTCCACCAAATCAGTGCGCAGATATTACCATCTAGTTATGCGTTTGCAAGCAGATCAGCCCAATTTCAACAACTGTTCCATCGTTTGCATAACCAAAGCGCGAGATGAAGGCGCCCGAAGGCTCCGGTTCAAGCCACCGGCCAACTCGGAATACTGAGCGTTCCGGATCCTGCGGCTGGTTCTCGAGGCAGCCTTCTTGATCTCCACTATCTCGCGATCCACTTCCTCCTGCCGCATCCGTAAGGCCTTCTCCAGCAGGTACTTCTGGTCTTCTTCCCAGACCATGTAGCGGAGGCGGTCAATCACCTCTTGCGGGAAGCTGAACGGCTCGGGAGCGTCGCCGTAGGCCCGGCGGTACTTCAGGAGTTTGCCGACACCTTCGACAGCCTCGACCGACACGAACAGTTGTGTCGGGAGGTTGACGAACACATACCCCGTGAAGATCGGGAAGCGCCGCTCGATCAGCTTCTTATTTCGGTGATGCTTCACGACGATCCGGTAGGTCGGCATAAAGGATTCGAACCCAGCGTTGGAAAGGTTGCGTTCGATAAGGCTCAGACATGGGGGCCTGTCGTCACTGACCGGCGCCGACGGTGAGCGCTGGGACCCTGGCGCTGCCTTGACCGCAAACCAAAGATCGGCCGCGGGCTTCCACTCGCCCGCCTTGCCTTCATCCTGGCGAACCTTACGAAACCGGAGTTCCTCGGCCCGCGTCTCTTTCGCCAACTGATCTTCCTTGCAAGGGTTGAAGGCGCGATTGAGGGTCTGCATGTTCAAATCTTGATATCCTTCAGCTTGTCCATGATTGATCTGCGGCGTTTCTGGCCGGCGGAGCGGGCTTGTTCGCGTTGGGCCTTCGTAGGCTCGAGACCGATCGGCACCTGCTTGACGGTGAAACCCTTGCGTCTGAGTGCTTCGACCTCAATGAGGCAGGACTCCTTGTCTAAGTTTGCGAGGTGCTGATCCTTTCGGCCGTTCTCGATGCGATCGATCCGCCAGCTCCTAAAGAGCTGCTTTGGTAGCTGGTAGTACTCGTAGGCGACGATGACAGGCGTCGGCCGGAAGCCCTTCGTCGCCGTCTTGATCCGCTCGGCATTCACCTTGCCGAGCAGCTTCTCCATCATGCGCTGCTGCACGTCTTCGGGAAGTTCGTCGACCATCACTTACCCCTCGCCTTCTCGGCTAGATACATGGCGGGATCGATCCGCTTCACCTCGGAAGCAGCTCCGAAAGTGCCGAGCTTATGGTCCCGGTATGCGCGCTCGCCGGCCGGATCGAACTTAACCGCGGCGACGGATCGCACCCAGCCAGGCGCCTTTGCGGCATTGACCTTCATCCGCTGCTGGTCTCTGGCCACCTCTCTCTTGCTCACCTTTTTGCTTTTGCGCTTCGCAGGCTTCTCCGGCTTGCCCCAGAGTACTTTCCTTTTGCTGCGAGGCTTGCCAGGCATCGTTTCGTGATCGATCCGGTCGAGCGCCGCCCAGGCCGCAGCATTGGTGTCATACGGACCAGCGACGGCCTTCCCGCGTTGGTCGGTGATTTCATACTGGCCATCATCGTTTCTGGTGACATTGAGTATCTGCTTCATGCTGCACCTTTTGGCGGGTGCTTGGAATCCGCAGAAAGGATGGCGGGCGTAACGTTACGAAATGCGTTATTGTAACCGTCATGACGAGTGACATCACGTGACGTCACGTGACTGTCCTGCAGCTGATGAGCCTCGATGCGATATTTGTTTGCCAAGGTACAGGCCTGAGCCGCCTGCACCGCAGAAAGGCCAAAACTCTGCCGAAGAATGCAGATAACGTTCGGCATGTGATGAGTCGCCGCCAATAGCCACCTTGCGGCGCCGTCGACCTTGTCTTGATTTGGTGTCACGCCGCCAAGCTCCCGACCTCATCCACTACCGAAAGCTTTGTTCGGAGCACGTACCGTGCATGCGACCCTGGAAACTGTCCGCCGTGAGTTTCGTGGATCGTTTCCACGTCAATGCCGTTGCCTCGCATAAGCCAGACATAGTGTGCCCAACGAGGCGCGGGGTTATCTATAGGCGTACAGCCCTTTTCGCCGGCTTCGATCAGTTGCTGAAGAGCCCACCACTCGCGGCCGACCACTGTGAACGGTAATCCCTTCGGCTCGTCCCCATCATAAAGCTGGATTCGGCCATAGACCTGTGCTTTGCTTTTCCTCGTCATTGAAAGCGATCCTTTCGTTATCGATGATCCGCGGCACGGGCGTTTCTGAGTTTGGCGACCTGGAGCGCCCGTGCTGAATCGCTGTGACCGTCACGCAGCCTCTTTCGCGCGCCTGCGCTCCCATTCCACAATGTCGGCTTCATCGAAGAGCCTCCGTCGGTTGATGACCATTGGACGGGGAAACTCCATTTCATCTTTTTTCAGCCACCGGTGGAGAGACATTGAGCTGATCTGATATCGCTCCTGCACCTGTTTCGCAGTCAAATAAACCATGCGTTAGAACCCCATTCCTTGACTCGGTATTTTGTAGCGACTTTGGATAACAAGTTATACCATAACACGATTCTACCTAGACATCCTGCTCAGCTTAATCCACAAGTGAATTCGTTCCTTTTTCGTTCCAAGTAATGCACACAAACCTCCTCGGCGCCCCCGGAATGATTTTCCAATCAGCCACTAGGAAGTCGCTTTTCCACGAATATTTTATCTGAGGGAAGGCACGTCGGCTCTTCAGGCCAATGGGGTCGCACAGGGGCGCGTCCCTACCCATCGAAGCCGTGTTCAGAAATTCTGTTTTGGTGCGTCGTCATCTTTAACTGGGGGGCTTCGGAAATTAATCCACACCACGTTAGATCGAGGCACAGCGTCGCGACGCACTCTCTTTTCCAAAGCCAATGCTTCCTCGCCGCCGGCTCGGCGCTCCCCGTCGATCGCTTGCCTGATCAGATGTCGATATAGCTGAACGTTTATCATACCCCTCCTACCCTCACTCCGCCGTTACGTGACTTAGCTGCTCTGCTTCAGATTTTTGGGTCAGATAGTATCCGCCTTCGGCTCTTGACTGGCGTTGATCTCCCATTGAACTACCTTGATCAGCATTGATCATCCTTGATCACCCCTTGATATTGCATGTCGCTGATTTCTAACAGATTTCCCGGCGGCTACGGCCTCAAGCTCGCGGAAGTCATCAGCTATGCCAGCCCACTCAGATTGCTTCCTCATCCAGTCGGCGGTCGCTCTCGTATGAGGCAAGTAACGTAGACGAAATATCCCTACGAGTTCGACCTTCTGAAAATGCCGCCGCAGTGGCACAAGCGGATCCGCGTAATAAAAATCCGGATGCTCCTGCCGCCATTCGGCCATCATCGAAAACGCTGCGTCGTGCGCTGCTTCGGCTATCTCCTTCTCATGGGGCATCCCATCGGTATCGTATGGAAGCGGGTGCATCACTTCGCCTTCTTCAGTGTCACTTTCAACCAGATGCGCAACGCTGGTGACCAAGCCCAGATGCCGGAGGAGATGCCAAGCTTCCCAGAAGGCGGAAGAGTCTGAAAACTTGGCGAACGGCGGGAAATCTGCCCAGGCTGTTTCATTCGAATTGGCTGTGAATGTCCAAACAGAGAACTCTCCCCAATCAACCACCTTGTCTCGGTGGTAGCCTACGCGAATGCCTTTGCCTTGACGCCACTCGATCCCGCCCTCAGTTGCCAGAAAGTGCTGTTCGTAAAGATCGACCAGTAATTCGAGAGCCTTTACATTGCCGTTCTGGCGAATGAGTTCGATCGCAGGTGCCTCTTTAGCAGCGCCATCAATTAGGGTGTTGGGAAGCCATATCCTCCGGTCACCGTCCGTGCCCTCATTCTCGAACGCTACGATCCGGTACTGTGGGTTTCTTCCCCCACGTATCAACTCCACCCGTCCCTTCTTTATATGAAGATCGATTGCCGCTTGAGCGCGAGGTCGCGAAATGCCAGTCCATCTCTCGATCGCCATAACCGACCACGAGGTAGTCCGGTTGTCGCCACCAGTTCCCCGGCACAGGATCAGATAGGAGACGGCGGAATTCATCCCGTCAGTGCAAGCTTCTGTCCATCTTCTCGGGTCCACCGCGAAAAATCCGGTATGCCCAGGAGGCGTCTTTCTGTCCTCGTCTTGCATTATTTTTCCTCGCTACGCGCCGTCAGCCGTACGCCGGGCCCGCCGTCGTTCATGCCCTCTTCCACGAAAACGACCCCCGCTGCCTTTAATGCATCCGTTACCGCATCGAGAGTCATCGTCCGGACATTTATTCGCCCGGCTCCTGCGCCCTCCATATTTCGAATAGTGTTCGCACTGACGCCAGCCATTTCGGCAAGCGCAATTTGATCTAACCCGACGAGAGACCGTGCCGCCCGCATTTGATTTCCTGTGATTGCCATTTGCGTTCCAAACAAATTTTTTTTGGTATCATACCCAACTTCTTGTT
The DNA here is from genome assembly GCF_005862215.1 of Rhizobium sp. MHM7A. NCBI lineage: Bacteria > Pseudomonadati > Pseudomonadota > Alphaproteobacteria > Hyphomicrobiales > Rhizobiaceae > Rhizobium > Rhizobium sp. MHM7A. The sequence goes on along the minus strand of NZ_VCHT01000004.1, from coordinate 163,106 downwards.
GACCGCAAGCCAGTAGCAGGATTATGGTTAAGATACCAACAAATATTGGTATTAACCACAAAGGATTTCAAAATGCCGAACGAAACGATTCTGGCAGCCGCCGAAGGCTTGCCTTGTGCTACCCGCCGCGCCCTTCTTTTCGGCCTTGCCGCCGCTTCAACAACCGCGGCAATCGCCGTTGCGCCGGACGCGCAAGGTGCCGATCTTGTCCAGACGCAAGCTCTCGCCGTCCAGGCAGAGAACGCTGAGCTGGTGACTGCGTACCAAAAGTTTGATGCTGCCTGCACGGAACTGAAAACGGCTCATGATGAGCTGGAGTGGCTCGCGGACGAGTGGCGGCATCAGTGGCCCTTGGCACCGGAGGAGTTGCTGCTTGGGGCGAACGCGCAGGATGGTCGATACACAGTGCCTGCTGAGCGCGACATCATCGGCCGCTTTCTCGTCCGCGATACAAGCGAGCTGACGAAGCGGCTTTCGCCCAAGTTTCGGCGGGAGAACTCGAAGACCTGCTTCGCCGTTCGCACTGCCGAGGAAGAGAGAGAGATTCTTAAAAGGTGGAGACAATCTACTCCAAAGGGGCGAACCGAAAAGGCTCTGGCGCGCAATCGAGCGTACAGGATCCAGTCCATCAAGGAGTGCGAACTGCGCATCCAACTCGCCGAACGATACGAGGCGGAGACCTCGCGACTTCGGCAGGTTTCCGGCGTTGATGCTGCAAAGCTGCGCGTGGCGAAAGCCGATACTCGCCTCTTAGCGGCAGCCAATGACGTCTCGCAATGCCAAGCTCGTACCCTGGCCGGCCTAGGGATGAAAGCTGACGCCCTGGCCGTCACTGCAGCCGCGCTCATGAAGGCCACGAAATTCGACACCGGCCCTCTTGGTCAACTCGCTCGGTTTGTCGACTCAGTGGCTGACGTTGCTGGGAGGGCTGCGGTATGAGCCAGCGGGTTCAGGAGCTGCAGCGTGAAATCGTTGAGGCTTGCATAGAGCAATTGATTGCACTCCTGGATCTCCTCGACGGGGATCCAGATCTCGAGGACAACGGCGACCTGGAACCCGCCATCGGAAGCACGCCGCGGTATGTCGGCAATCAGTGCCTCTACGACCTTGAGTTCGATGATGCTGACGATGAGGACGGGGGCGACGCCGAGGGCACGCTGGGCTGGTCGAATCCCTCCGGACTGCGCGCACACATCCGAGATGAAGCCGAGCAGTTTATGGCGCCTATCGACAATGAAGAAGGACCGCTCGGCTTCGACGGATCGGGCGTGAGGATTGCAAAGGCCCAGCTGAAAGAGCACAAACGAAAATCCGCCGCCGTTACCCCCAGCGTTACCCCGGAGGTGGCGTAAGAAGAACAAGTGCAGCTAAATCTTTGAAAAGATGGCGACCCCTGCAGGAATCGAACCTGCGACAACCTGCTTAGAAGGCAGGTGCTCTATCCAGCTGAGCTAAGGGGCCGTCTGCTGCCGCACCCAAGGATACGACGGCATATGTGGACGAGAAATCTCAGTGCGTCCAGGGCTGCGTGCGGGTATAGCGGAAATTATCCGGATAGGCCACAACCTGGCGGGCCGGGTCCTTCGGCGCGATAACGCGGTATTCAATGCCGTTGCGCTGGGCGTAGGCTTCGGCAAGCGCTTGCGTTTCGAAGGTGAGCTTTACCTGCTGGCGCGTATCGCTGGAGGAGGTGTAACCCATCATCGGATCGATCTTGCGCGGCGACTCCTGATCGAATTCAAGCACCCAGAGATGGGTCTTGGCCTTGCCGGACTGCATGGCGGTCTTAGCAGGACGATAGATCTTGGCAGACATGACTGCGGCATCTCCGAATATGCGGGGACATCCCGCCTTGCATGGTCTCAATCCCGTTACCGGGCTTTGCTTCGTCGTTACGGATAACGCGAAGAGATGAATTTTGCTTATCCGCGAATCCCCGTTTTTTCAAGAAAAAAGGCGGATCGGCGCACCGCCCTTACCTCCACACTGACGAGGCGCCAAATGCGTTGGGAACATAGTGCTGCCGCCAGATCGGACCCTTGCGCGCATTCTTCCCTCAGATCACGTTGCCATCTGTCCCAATCCATTTGCATGCGATTGCGCAATATTACCACTTGTCTCATGTTGTGATCACAAGCTGATTGCCGCATCCAGCCCGGGACACTAGTTTGCGGCCTAATCGCTTTCAGTGGATCATACGCATGATGAGACGTTCGGCAGAGTTCAATGCCATTGTGATAGGAGCTGGCATCACCGCCTTCTTCTATGTCGCCATCAGCTATGCCCAATATATCGGCCTGATCGCGCGCGGCTAAGGCCGACCCAGCACCAACGCCGAATTGCGCCCCGCAGAGAAAACGAACGGGCGCTCGAGATTTTCGTGTTGCGTCCACAGGTCAGGTGAGAAATCTGCGGCCACAGCTGGATTTATGGGTTGCGACGGCGAAGTGAACCGTGTATTCCCGCTGCCAATCACGGCACGGAGTGTAGCGCAGTCTGGTAGCGCATCTGGTTTGGGACCAGAGGGTCGGGAGTTCGAATCTCTCCACTCCGACCATTCAAATATCCTTATATTCTTGAACTTCTAGCCGCGGGCCTGGGCGCTGTCACTTCGCCTTCGTTGTCGTGGCGCTGACGATCCGGTCGCCTGGCTTGATTCCGAATTTGCTGACGACGCCGGCATTCAGTTCGAGGACGTATTTCACTTCACTCATTGAATCGATGATGTCGCGCGAATAGGGCGTCGCGTTTTCCTTGATGTGGCGGATCGTGCCAGTGGTATCGGCGAAAAGCATGTCGAGCGGCAGGATGGTATTTTCCATCCACATGGCGACGCGCCGCGGTTCGCCGAAATCAAAGATCATACCTGCGTCATCGGCCATCGACTTGCGAAACATCAGCCCGCGGGCGCGCTGATCACCGGTGGCAGCCACCTCGACGGTGAAACGCAGCGTCTTGCCCGCGGTCGTCTCAATAAGCAGCGGCTCCTTATCGAACCGCATCTCCTCCGCAGCCAAAGCCGGCAGAGCCACCAAGAAAAAAAGCGCCATGATGGCGCTTCCGATCGCATGAAAAAGGATATGGCCGCGCATGTCAGTGCGACCGGCTCGCTGGGCTCGGAACGTCGGGATGGATCTCTGCGGCCATCAGGCCCTTTTCGCCGTCGCCGAAGCGGACGAGGACCACCTGGCCGGGGCGCAGTTCCGTCAGTCCAAAGCGGCGCAGCGTCTCCATGTGCACAAAAATGTCTTCCGTGCCCTCACCCCGCGTCAGGAAGCCGAAGCCCTTGGTGCGGTTGAACCACTTGACAAGCGCGCGCTCCAGCCCGCTTGTCGCGGTGACCTGCACATGGGTGCGCACCGGCGGCAGCTGCGAAGGATGAATTGCGGTCGATTGGTCCATCGAGAGAATCTTGAAAGCCTGGTAGCCACGCTCGCGACGCTGGACTAGGGCGACGATGCGCGTTCCCTCGAGGATCGTCTGGTAACCGTCGCGGCGCAGGCAGGTCACGTGCAGGAGAACATCCTGCATGCCATTGTCCGGCACGATGAAGCCGAAGCCCTTGGCGACGTCGAACCACTTGACGACACCGGTGATTTCAACAAGGTCGACCGTCTCTGACGACAGCTCGTCGAGATCAGTGTATTCGTTCGATGAAATCCTATCAGCCATTGTCGCCAGCCCCTCGAATACGCGTCACACTGTTACGGTTAACTGATTCTTGAAATCAAGATTAACATCTTGGTAACGGATAAGCGCAAGTCCTAGTTTTCGGTTATTCCCAGATGCACATTTTATGATGATGGCTTGCCCGAAGCTGACCACGGCTAGCCGAAAAGGGCCAGCCCCAATATAGGAGTAGATAGAATGCGTTATCTCCACACGATGGTTCGCGTCAAAGATCTGGACGCTTCGCTTGCCTTTTATACGACGCTCTTCGGGCTGGAGGAGATTCGCCGCCACGAGAATGAGAAGGGCCGCTACACCCTGGTTTTCCTGGCCGCGCGCGACGATCTCGACCGTGCGCGCAGCGAAAAAGCCCCTTGCCTCGAGCTTACCTACAACTGGGATACGGAGGATTATAGCGGAGGACGCAATTTCGGCCACCTCGCCTATGAGGTGGATGATATTTACGCGACCTGTCAGAAGCTGATGGATAACGGCGTCACCATCAACCGGCCGCCGCGCGACGGTAACATGGCTTTCGTGCGCTCGCCAGATGGCATCTCGATAGAAATCCTGCAGAAAGGAAGCCCGCTTCCGGCCGCCGAACCCTGGGCTTCTATGGGCAATACCGGCGCCTGGTAGGGGTTTTGGCCGCAAGGCTTTTGCGAAGCTTGCGGCTTTTGCGATTTCGGGTCCGGCCGGCGCCTTGGCGCTTGCCGCGATCCGGCCCCACAGGCAATCTCCCGGTGACTCGAAGCGGAGGAGGGCAATACATCGCCGTTTTTCGCATCAACCGGAGACCGATTGCTTGTGTAATATTGAGACGCGGATGCCCATAATGGGCGCATTGCTGATCGCCACTTCCATGCTGGTGCTGTCGGGCTGCGTATCGAACAAGAAGGCGCTTGATTCCGCAGCAGCGATTCCGGCGCCTCCGGCGGCGACAGCCGCAGAGCCCCAGCTTGGCGCAACGACGCCCGTGAAATCTTCGCCGCGTTCAGTCTATTCCGACCCCCGGCTCGTCAATGTCTCCGGCGCCCAGTCAGCGCCGCAGATGGTAGCAGGAGATCCGAATGCCGCCGTCCCGCCGGCTGATCCGGTAATGCCGGCGCCTGCAAACATTGGCGGGCTCGTGATGCAGTCGACACGGATCAACGCGCAGGCGATGAGCATCTTTTCGGATCACCAGCCGCTGCCGCAGAATAACGGCACCTCCACTATCATCCAGCCCCAGGCCTATGGGCCGACGGAAGGCGTGGTACCTGCAAAAAGCAGCGTCTACAGCCAACCCACCGCGCCTGGACAGCCGGCAGCGCCGGTGCCGCCACAGCAATCGTCAGAAAATTCCAGCACGCAGCCTGCGCCCGCACAGACAGTCTCGCTGGCGACGGGCGGAATTCCGGCATCGACGACAAACGCCCTCTACAGCGCACCGAAGCAGAACCTGCTCGGCAGCCTTTCCGGCCTTCTGCACAAGGCGGCCCTGCCCGGAATGACGCGTGTTGCGCCAAACGGGCTGCATGTCCAGAATGATCATGTCGAAGTCGGCTGCTTCAAGCCGGACCTGCTGAAAGTGATCAGGGCGGTCGAAAGCCATTTCGGCAGACCTGTCATCGTTACCTCGGGTTATCGCAACGAAGAACACAACCGCATGGTCGGCGGCGCTGACGAATCGATGCACAAGAGCTGTGAGGCCGCGGACATTCAGATCGACGGCGTGTCCAAGTGGGATATCGCCGCCTATATTCGTTCCTTGCCGGATCGCGGCGGCGTCGGCACCTATTGCCACACCGACTCCGTCCATCTCGACACCGGCAAGACCCGCGACTGGAATTGGGGTTGCGGCGGCAAACGGGCGCCGGTGACCACTGCAAGAGCGATCTGAAACCGCGAGCGCGAAGTTCCCTCACCCTACGTCAGCTGAATTTCATCTTCTTCTGGGAGGCTCTGCAAACCTTTGATTTGGCAGCGGTAATCTCAGATTACCATTGCCGCCGGAATATCTGTCATTTTTTTGAGAAAAATCGAATTTGCCGCTTGCGGGATCGAAAGTGCCTGACTATAAGGGCGCCACCACGAAGGAAGCGCCCTTCGTCTATCGGTTAGGACACCAGATTTTCATTCTGGGAAGAGGGGTTCGACTCCCCTAGGGCGTGCCACTTTCTCTCCATATTAGTAGCCATCGCATCCGCTTGCAGAAGCCAGCGCGCGCGCCTATTTTAGCAAGTGGCCTGCGCCCTTCGTCTATCGGTTAGGACGACAGATTCTCATTCTGTAAAGAGGGGTTCGACTCCCCTAGGGCGTACCATCGAGCCTAAGCAGTGCCGCCGCCCCTTCGCCGGTTCGTATTTCCGGCTATCCGCCACCTCGTGATGCCATGGTTTTCCACAGCACAAAAAAATCGGCGAAAACGGTGATTTTTTCGCGCCTTGGCGCTTGCGGCTTTCAAAGGTGCTGACTATAAGGGCGCCACCACGAAGGAAGCGCCCTTCGTCTATCGGTTAGGACACCAGATTTTCATTCTGGGAAGAGGGGTTCGACTCCCCTAGGGCGTGCCACTTTATTTCATCTAAATTGCTCAATCGCCACCGTTTCTCGCAGCCGTTTATCTTGCCGGCGCTGCGTCGCAGATGCGCAGCTGGATGCGACGTGCACCTTGGTAATGTTCGGCGCCGAGCGAGCCCGCGACATGGACAGTCGCGCCGCGTGAATTGATGAGAAGATTGCCGAGGCCGGTATCGGCGGCTCGGAAGGCGATTCCGTCGAGCCGCGATCCGTCCATTGCCTCCAGCGTCACCTTCACATGTTTCTCGCCGACCAGGCGTGCATCTCGAACACGGTGAGCCGGTACGGCAAACAGTGGCTGAGCGTGGCCGGAGCCGTAGGGGCCGGCGGCCTCCAGACGGTCGATGAGTTCAAGGGTGGCGCCGCTTGCGCCGATCGCACCGTCTATCTTCAGCGTCTCGTTGGCGACGAGACTCGCCACGGTCCTTGCCGCTTTCTCCGTGAAGAAGGTCCTCAGCCTGCCGAGATCGGCACGCTCGACCGTCAGCCCCGCGGCCATGGCATGGCCGCCGCCCTTGACGAGGATGCCCTCCTCGACCGCAGCCCGCACCATCCTGCCCATGTCAAAGCCGTTGATGGAGCGGCCGGAGCCGGTGCCGCGGCCGGAGGGATCGAAGGCGATCGCGAAGGCCGGCCGTTTGAATTTCTCCTTCAGCCGCGCCGCGATCAGCCCGACGATACCCGGATGCCACTTCTCATGGGCAGTGACGATGACGGAGGCGCCCTCGCCGTCGCCATATTCGGCAAGCGCCTCGGCTTCCGCCTCCTGCAGCATCATGGCTTCCATTGCCTGACGTTCACGGTTGAGCTCGTCGAGGCGCTGCGCGATCACCTCCGCCTCGCCAGCATCATCGAGCGTCAGAAGCCGGCTTCCGAGTGCGGCGTCACCAATCCGCCCGCCGGCATTGATGCGCGGGCCGATCAGAAAGCCGAAATGATAAGGAGTTACCGGGCCTGCAAGCCCCGCCTTGCGGAAGAGCGCGGCAAGGCCGGCATTGCTCTGGTGCCGGGCAGCGACCAGCCCTTTCACCACATAGGCACGGTTGAGGCCCTTCAGCGGCACGACATCGCAGACCGTCGCTAGCGCCACGATATCAAGCCATTGCAGTAGATCGAGCGCCAGGATGCGTTTGTTGCCGGCCGCGCGCAGCAGCCGCAATGTCGCGACCAGCACCATGAACACGACACCGGCTGCGCAAAGATGCCCCTGCCCCGAGAGATCGTCTTCACGGTTCGGATTGACGAGTGCATGGCATGGCGGCAGTTCATGTGTCACCTGGTGGTGATCGATGACGACGACATCGATATTGCGCGCGGCGGCCGCCGCAAGCGCCTCGTGACTGGTGGACCCACAATCGACGGTGACGATGAGCCGGGCGCCATTGTCGATCAGCTGGTTGATCGCCGCCGGATTTGGGCCATAACCTTCAAAAATGCGATCGGGGATGTAGATGTTCGCCCTGACGCCGAAATGGCTGAGAAAGCGGAACATCAGCGCCGAGGAGGCAGCGCCGTCGACGTCGTAGTCGCCGAAAATTACCACGCTCTCGCCGCGCTCGATTGCATTCACGAGGCGGATTGCGGCCTTCTCGCAATCGGTAAGCGTGTGCGGATCGGGCATCAGGCTGCGGATCGTCGGATCGAGGAATTCGATCGCTTCGTCCACCGGAACGCCCCGTCCTGCGAGAACCCGTGCGATCAGATCCGGCAGCCCGTGAATCTGCGAGATGGCGAGCGCGCGGTTCTGGCCGGCCTGATCGAGTCTTGCAACCCAACGATTGTCGAGTACGGATTTCTCCACGCCGAGAAACGCGCGCTGTACCGGATCGACGAGATCTGCCATGCCAAACTCCGCTGACTTCATCTGCTGTTTCTACAGGAGCAGCGGAGATAACATAGCGATGGATTTGCAGACACGGATTTTTACCAGAAGATCAGCCAGACGATCACCGCGATGCCGCCGATCTGCACCAACAAGAACGAAAAGAGCGTCAGCAGGATGGCCCAGTTGCGGCCTTGCGTCTCTTCGTCATCAAGGGCCTCATCAAGGCTCTTTTCACGAAAGTCACGGCGCACCGGCTTGAGGATGTCTGCAAACATATCGGGACGGGCTGGCGGCGCCTTGCTCGGGCAGCCATGCTCCTTCCCGGCATGGCTGTCCTTGCTCATGAAATGCTCCACGCGACGACTCACCATCTATGGTTTTATTTATATCAATATTTCGGCATTTGGTAATATAAACTTCCGTAAGGGGAGACGGAACGATTAACAGAAAAAGCCACCCTGTCAGAGACAGGGTGGCTTTTGCTTCCGGGCTTGAAATGCTCAGGCTTCTTCTTTTGGCCGTTCGATACGAATTACCTGCGGCTCGCCGAAAAGATAGCCTTCGGATTTTATTGAGGCGACCGCCTTGCGCACCGACTCCTCCATCGTCGCATGGGTAACGAGAATAATCGTCTGGTGATGCGATGGCGCCAGGTGCTGCTTGGAGCGCTGGACGATCGATTCCAGCGAGATGTGGTTTTCCGCCATGCGTGTGGCAACGCTTGCAAAGACGCCAGTGCGATCGAGCACGGTCAGGCGGATGAAATATCCTCCCTCGTGGCTCTGCATCTGCGCCTTGCGGTAGGGCTCCAGCGCCTTTGCGGGATGACCGAGCACCGGCACGCGCTGGGCCCCCGGCTGGCTCTTCGCGATATCGGCGATATCGCCAAGCACGGACGAGGCCGTCGCATTGCCGCCAGCGCCCGGGCCGACCATCAGCAGTTCGCCGAGCACGTCGGATTCGATTGCCACCGCATTAGTGACGCCGTCGACTTGGGCGATGACGGAATCGACCGGGACCATGGTCGGGTGCACGCGCTGCTCAATGCCGGTCTCGGTGCGCTGGGCAACGCCGAGCAGCTTGATGCGGTAGCCGAGTTCGGCGGCGGCGTGGATGTCCTCGATCGAGATATTGGTGATGCCTTCGAGATAAATGTCGTCAGCCGCGATGCGATTGCCGAAGGCAAGCGTTGTCAGAATTGCGAGCTTGTGGGCGGTATCATTGCCCTCGATGTCGAAGGCGGGATCAGCCTCGGCATAACCCAGCCTCTGGGCTTCCTTGAGGCATTCGGCGAAGGACAGCCCTTCCTTTTCCATCTTGGTGAGGATGTAATTGCAGGTGCCGTTCATAATGCCATAGATGCGTGAGACGGCGTTGCCCGTCAGCGATTCACGCAACGCTTTGATGACCGGGATGCCACCGGCGACCGCCGCCTCGAAATTTAACAGCGATCCCTTTTCTTCCGCAATCGTCGCAAGCTCGACCCCATGATAGGCGAGCAGCGCCTTGTTGGCTGTCACCACATGGAGACCGCGCTGGAGTGCGGCGCGCACGGAAATGTTGGCAGCCCCTTCGGCGCCGCCCATCAGCTCGACGAAGACATCGATGTCGCCCTTTTCGGCGAGGTCCTCGGGCCGGTCGAACCAGGTGACGCCGGAAAGATCGATGCCGCGATCCCGTGTTTTGTCGCGCGCGGAGACCGCCGTGATAGTGATCGGACGCCCGCAGGTGACGGCAAGCTCGTTGCTCTTCTGCTGAATGATGCGAACAAGCGAGGCGCCAACGGTGCCCAAGCCCGCAATGCCGATTTTGAGGGCATCTGCCATGGATCGATCCTGAAATGTCTGGTGAGAGACAGCCGCAGTTCCGCGGCTGTCTTCGCGGTTGGAATTAACGGTGAGCGTTCAGCGAGATGACGTTATGCATCGTCTCATCTGCCGTCGACATGAACTTCTTGATGTTGCGCGCAGCCTGACGGATGCGGTGTTCGTTTTCGACAAGCGCCAAACGGACATAGTCGTCGCCCATCTCGCCGAAGCCGATGCCCGGGGCAACCGCGACGTCGGCCTTCTCGACCAGCAGCTTGGAGAATTCCAGCGAACCGAGATGACGGAACTTTTCCGGGATCTTCGCCCAGGCGAACATGGTGGCAGCCGGCGGCGGCACTTCGAAGCCGGCCTTGCCGAAGCTTTCGACCATGACGTCGCGGCGACGTTTATAGACGTTGCGCACTTCGGCGATGTCGGAACCATCGCCGTTCAGCGCATGTGTCGCCGCCACCTGGATGGGCGTGAAGGCGCCATAGTCGAGGTAGGACTTCACGCGGGTGAGCGCAGCGATCAGCCGCTCGTTGCCGACGGCAAAGCCCATGCGCCAGCCCGGCATGGAAAAGGTCTTCGACATCGAGGTGAACTCGACCGTCACGTCGATCGCGCCCGGCACTTCGAGGACCGATGGCGGCGGAGCGCCGTCGAAATAGATCTCCGAATAGGCAAGGTCCGAGAGCACGATGATGTCGTGCTTCTTGGCGAAGGCGACGACGTCCTTGTAGAAATCGAGCGTCGCGACAAAGGCAGTCGGGTTCGAGGGATAGTTGAGGATCAGCGCCAAGGGCTTCGGAATCGAATGCCGGACCGCGCGCTCAAGCGGCGGGAAAAAGGTCTCGTCCGGCTCCACCGACATCGAGCGGATCACGCCGCCGGCCATCAGAAAGCCGAAGGCGTGGATCGGATAGGTGGGGTTCGGGCAAAGGATCACGTCGCCGGGCGCGGTGATTGCCTGCGCCATATTGGCGAAGCCTTCCTTGGAGCCGAGGGTGGCGACCACCTGCGTATCCGGGTTGAGCTTCACGCCGAAGCGGCGGGCATAATAGGCGGCCTGGGCGCGGCGCAGGCCCGGTATACCCTTGGAGGAGGAATAACGGTGCGTGCGCGGATCCTGCACCACCTCGCACAGTTTGTCGACGATCGCCTGGGGAGTGGGAAGGTCAGGGTTTCCCATGCCGAGATCGATGATATCGGCGCCGCCCGCTCGCGCGCTTGCTTTCAAACGGTTGACCTGTTCGAAAACATAAGGCGGCAAACGCCGGACTTTGTGAAACTCTTCCATTTCATTCCCCATGGAAAGGCGACTTTTGGGCCGCGGTCGAAGTTCGTTCCGTCTCCCGGCGGCTGCGACACGAACCTCACAATCGCAGCGCCGTATTCATCAGACCCAAGCCACGCGGCGAATCTTTGACGGAAAGGCCGCGCAACAACGCATTATCGGGAAATTCGCATCTTCCGATCCATCCGGAAGGCTTTGCGTCCAAATTGCCTGAAAGGCAAGGTTTATTTGGAGATTTCGGATAGCGTCTGCGCACCGTGTTCGGCGGCAAGGCGGCGCATTTCGGCGACCTTGGCCTGATATTCGGCTTCCGAGATCGTGCCGGCCTTGCGCCGGGCGGCGAGCGCGGTCAACTGATGCTGCAGTTCGGCCGCCTGCTCATCGCTCATCTGGACATTGGCGGCCGTCAGCGGCGCGCCGAAATTCGGGTAGCCGTCCGGCGATTTCGTCAGACCGCCTTCCACCGGCTCACCCTTCGTGGCCGGCATGACGACGGCGGTCGGCGCCGCTCGCCTAGCGGCGGCCGCGGCCTTTTCCTCCGCCGTCAGATTGCATCCGGCAAGCGTCATCGCCGCCGCGGCGCAGATCAATGCGGTGCGGTTGAAGGTTGCGATGCGCCGAATGCCGTTCTTCGTCATGCCTCAAATCCAGTTCTGACTGCTTCGACTGTTAAATTTGTCGTAGCCACAAAGCAATAGCACGAGCCGATGCGGCTGGAACTTGTTTTCTCGTTCGATCACGATGTACAACGAATGGATAAAATGGGTGCTGCCGCCGGAGGAAATGGTGACCGACAGCAAGCAGGAGAGTGGCGGCCATAAGAATGGCGACAAGACCGGTTTCGACGCGGCCGATCTCGATCCCTATCTGTTGAAGGATCCCGAGACGATGGCGATGAATTTCGCCCGGGCGCTCGAAAATCTCGGGCAAGCCGCCTCGGCCTGGCTTGCGCCGCGCGAACGCGGCGAGATCACCGACACCGTGATCGATCCGATGACCGATATGGTCAAGACGCTTTCCAAGGTCACCGAATACTGGATTTCCGATCCCCGTCGCACCTTCGAGGCGCAGACAGAGCTGATGTCATCGTTTTTCGGCATCTGGATGCGCTCGATGCAGCGCATGCAGGGTGAGCCGCTGCCGCCCGAACCAGACACTCGCAACGACAAGCGCTTCGCCGACGAAGATTGGCAGAAAAATCCTTTCTTCGACTTTCTCCGCCAGGTCTATTTCGTCACGACCGACTGGGTGGACAAGCTGGTGTCGGAGACCGACGGTCTCGACGAGCACACCAAGCACAAGGCAAGCTTCTATGTGAAGCAGATCACGGCAGCACTCTCGCCCAGCAACTTCATCGCTACCAACCCGCAGCTTTACCGCGAGACGATTGCAAGCAAAGGCCAGAACCTGGTGCGCGGCATGAAGATGCTCGCCGAGGACATCGCTGCCGGGAATGGCGAGCTTCGCCTTCGGCAGACCGACATGACCAAATTCGCCGTCGGCCGCGACATGGCGCTGACGCCGGGCAAGGTCATCGCCCAGAACGATATCTGCCAGATCATTCAGTACGAAGCCTCGACCGATACGGTTCTGAAGCGGCCGCTGCTGATCTGCCCGCCCTGGATCAACAAGTTCTATATTCTTGACCTCAACCCGCAGAAATCCTTTATCAAATGGTGCGTGGATCAGGGCCAGACCGTCTTCGTCATCTCCTGGGTCAACCCGGACGCGCGTCACGCGGAGAAGGACTGGGGAGCCTATGCCCGCGAAGGCATCGATTTCGCGCTCGAGACGATAGAGAAGGCGACCGGCGAAAAGGAAGTCAACGCCGTCGGCTACTGCGTTGGCGGCACGCTACTGGCGGCAACGCTGGCGCTGCATGCCAAGGAGAAAAACAAACGCATCAAGACCGCCACGCTCTTCACCACGCAGGTCGACTTCACCCATGCCGGCGATCTCAAGGTCTTCGTCGACGAGGAGCAGCTTGCAGCCCTCGAAGAGCATATGCGGGCCGCCGGCTATCTCGACGGCACGAAGATGTCGATGGCCTTCAACATGTTGCGCGCTTCCGAGCTGATCTGGCCTTATTTTGTCAACAGCTACCTCAAGGGCCAAGAGCCCCTGCCCTTCGATCTCCTGTTCTGGAACGCCGATTCGACGCGCATGGCGGCGGCAAACCACGCCTTCTACCTGCGAAACTGCTATCTCCGAAATGCTCTGACGCAGAACGAGATGATTCTCGATGGCAAGCGCGTATCGCTGAAGGACGTGAAGATCCCGATCTATAATCTCGCCACCCGCGAAGACCACATCGCGCCCGCCAAATCGGTCTTCCTCGGCAGCCAGTTTTTCGGCGGCAAGGTGGAATTCGTCGTCACCGGCTCGGGACATATCGCCGGCGTCGTCAACCCGCCCGACAAGAAGAAATACCAATTCTGGACGGGCGGCCCGGCCAAGGGCGACTATGAGACCTGGCTCGCGCGGGCCGCCGAGACGCCGGGATCGTGGTGGCCGCACTGGCAGGCCTGGATCGAGACGCATGACGGACGGCGCGTTGGCGCGCGCAAACCCGGCGGCGATGCGCTGAACGCAATCGAGGAGGCGCCGGGAAGTTATGTGATGGAACGCACCTGAGAAGCCGGCGCGCTTCTGTTTTTGCGACGTCGTAAGAAACAGCGATATCACGTAAACAAATTAGAAACCATAATTCGTCATCCTTGCGAAACAGTCGGAAGTCGCAGGCGGCCTAAATTCGGCCCTTCTGCGGCCCTACCGGCCCCGGCGAAGTTTAGTCAGTCAGTGCCGCCGGCCTGCGTAGCGAGTTTGAAAGACGAGTGTAGTATGGCGTTTGCGGTTGGGACGTTGGATAACGTCGCCCCTCTTGGCGGATCTGTTTTGCGTTCGCGCAAATCTCGCGGCTTTCTTTACGGTGTCGTCAGCGCCGGACTTTTAACCTCAACATGGCTGATCGCGACCTTGGCAACGATGCATTCGGTGGCCGGGCACTTTTCTCCACCAGACAGCCTGGCACAGATCGGGGCCGCCCCGAAGGTGGCGCCGTCAACTCGCCTCGAGCGGTTGATCCACGTCGGCAAAGGTGACCGGCTGGCCGCCTTCAACGCGAAGCCAAAGATGCCGCTGACAGCAAGCCTCATCCAGTCGCATGCTGAAAAGACTGCCGCCGCAGCAACGGCATTGGCGGCTCTTACGAAGAACAATCGGCTCACCAAGGCTGCCGAGCAACCCCTCCTTGCCGCGATTTCCGACAGCGCCAAGTTCCGCAAGGACGATGCGATCGCGCCGCCGTCTGTCGAGCTCGCCTCGGCAGAGATTGAAGAAGATAACGCCAACCGAATCATCGTCCCATCAAAGGAATCCGTCGCCGCGGCCCAACTCCAGGCGATGGTAGCGCTGGCCGAGGCAGGCCCCCGGCAGATCGCCCCCGCCCCGATCGAGCCGATCGATTCTGTCAGGACCGCCTCAGTTCCTACAACAGATTCAGCACCGGTGATGGTCGCAGCGGCAGAGGATCAACCCTTCGATCTCGTCCTGTCACCCGACGCAGGTTCCGTGCCGTTGCCGATGGCGCGTCCGGACGGGCTCATTGGCAAACCGGCAGCGGTCGCCAAGGGTGCACAGCGCTCTGCCGGGTCTGTTCTGGCCTATGCCCAGCCGAACTCGCCGATCGAAGACGACGAGGACGATGCCGTGCCGCGCTACGACAAGCCGGTCTTTTCGCCGAAGCTGCGGGCAGGTGTCGCAATCTATGATATCGAAAACAGCACCGTCTATCTGCCGAATGGCGAACGGTTGGAGGCCCATTCCGGTCTCGGCAAGATGCGCGACAAGCCGCGCTACGCCGACAAGAAGATGCGCGGGCCGACGCCGCCGCACACCTATGTCCTTACCATGCGCGAGAGCCTCTTTCACGGTGTCGAGGCGATCCGCCTGACGCCGGTCGAAGGCTCGGACGCCATCTTTGACCGCGTCGGCCTACTCGCCCACACCTATATGCTCGGCAAGTACGGGGATTCCAACGGCTGCGTGTCCTTTAAGGATTATAAGCGCTTCCTGGCCGCCTTCAAACGCGGTGAGATCAAGCAGCTGGTGGTGGTTCCGCGGCTGAACAACAAGCCGGCTTCGACACTCGCTTCACTGTTTTCCTCGGGAAGCTGATTAAGCAGCAGTGGGCAAGTAGCCGCTTGCCCACGCAGCCCTACTTCAGCCAGACTGCTATCCGCTCCGCCGCCTCGGCTATCTCTCCTTGCGAGCCCGCGTAGGAAAGGCGCAGGGTTCGATGTCCCTCCAGCGGATCGAAGTCCAGGCCCGGCGTCGCCGCGACATTGATTTCGGCCAACATGCGCTTGGCAAAACCCATGCTGTCATTGGTGAAGCGCGAGACATCGACATAAGCGTAGAAGGCGCCGTCCATCGGCGAAGCGGGCGCAAGGCCCATCTTGGGCAGGCGGTCGAGGAGCAGCTCGCGGTTTGCGGCATAGCTCGTCTTGACATGATCGAGCTCTTCGCTTGCGCCAAGCGCGGCTACCGCTGCGATCTGGGAGAGTTCGGGCGGGGAGATATAGAGGCTCTGCGCCACCCGCTCGATCGGCCGCACCAGCCGCTCCGGCAACACCATCCAGCCGATTCGCCAGCCGGTCATGCAGTAATATTTGGAGAAGGAGTTGATGACGATCGCCTCGTCCGTCAGCTCAAGGGCGCTCGCCTCTTCGCCGGCGAAGGTCAGCCCGTGATAGATTTCATCGGAGATCAAGGCGATGGACTGGGCGGCGCAATAATCAGCAAGCGCCTTCAGCCCGTCGCGGCCGGTCACAGTGCCGGTTGGATTGGCGGGGCTGGCGAGCAGCACGCCTTTCAGCCTGACGCAGCTTTGCTGCTGCGCCGCTTCTAGACTCTCGGGCGTCAGGGTGAAGTGCGTCTCGGCCGTCACCGGCACCTCGAGAACGTTCAGACCCAAGGCGCCGAGAATATTGCGATAGGCGGGATAACCCGGTCTTGCGATTGCCACGGCATCACCGGCATCGAAAAGCGACAGAAAGGCAAGATTGAAGCCTGCCGAGGAACCGGTGGTTACCGCGATGCGCGCGGGATCGATGTCCAAGCCGTGACGGTCCTTGTAGTGCCAGGCGAGCGCCGATTTCAGCCGCGCCGTCCCCAGTGCATCGGTATAACCGATCCGGCCTTCGGCAAGTGCGGCGCGTGCCGCTTCGAGAGCAGCCTGAGGCGCGGGATGCGAGGGTTGACCGACCGCCATGGAGATGACGGGCTGGCCGGCTGCCCGCCGCTTCGTCGCCTCCGCCAAAACGTCCATGGCATGAAAAGGCTCGACTTCGCTGCGTTTGGATATGGAAAACAAGATCGCTTCTCGCTCGACTTCTTCGATAATGGCCAGACAATTGCCGCATTAATCGGCTCATCACAATCCCGCGAGGGTCGCGCGGGGGTGAAAATTCCTGTTTGAACGGAACTCGACGCACCGTACCTTGACGCGACGCGTTCAAGTCCATAACCCGGCGAAGGTTTTCTCGACCAAGACCACATCGCCGATGACGAGGATATCATGGCCTTCTTCCCGAAAAGCTTCACCGCACTGGCGCTTGCCGCATCGATTGCGCTCCCGTTTCCAGCCGCAGCGCTCGACGATCAGCAGAAGAAGGAGTTTGGGGAATTCATCAAGCAATATCTGATCGATAACCCCGAGATCATGCTTGAGGTCCAGGAGGCGCTACAGAAGAAGCAGGAAGCCGCGCGGCTGGTGAAGGCGAATATGGCGATCGAAGAGAACAGCGCCGGAATTTTCGAATCGAAGGATGACGTGACGCTCGGCAACCCCAAAGGCGATGTCACGGTCGTCGAATTCTTCGATTATAACTGCAGCTACTGCCGACACGCGCTTACCGACATGCAGGCGCTGCTGAAGAAGGACAAGAACGTCCGCTTCGTGCTTAAGGAATTCCCGATCCTCGGGCCGGATTCCGTTGCCGCCCACAAAGTGGCCGACGCCTTCCGCAGGCTGGCGCCTGCGAAATATGCCGACTTCCATGTCGCCCTTCTCAGCAGCGAAGGCCGAGCCTCGGAAGAAAGTGCGATCGCTGTCGCGGGTTCTCTCGGCTTTAGCGAGGATAAGATCCGCGCCGAGATGGCAAAGAGTCCGAACGACGGAATCGTTCAGGCGACCTATCAGCTTGCCTCCAGCCTCGGCATCAGCGGCACGCCCTCTTATGTCATCGGCAACGAACTCGTCCCTGGCGCCGTCGGGCTCGACGATCTCGAAGCCAAGGTCAAGAACATGCGCAGCTGCGGCAAGACCGCCTGCTGACCAAAACGGGCGGCCGACCGGCAACTCATCAAATCGCCAAATTCGAAGCGTTTCAGCCATGTGGACAAATGTGGCGCGATTCCTGCCGGCCAACCCGTAAGGGCTTTCATTCAGCCCTCGTGGAGTCTATAGGTTGCCGTCGTGCATTTTACGGAACATTCGATGACGCAAACGATTTTTGTCCTGAACGGGCCTAACCTGAACATGCTGGGTAAACGAGAGCCCGGCATTTATGGCGGCAAGACGCTCACGGACATCGAGGCGGACTGCAAGGCGGCAGGACGCGAACTCGGCTTTGATATCGACTTCCGTCAGAGCAACCACGAAGGCACGCTGGTCGACTGGTTCCACGAGGCCGACGAAAAGGCCGTCGGCGTTGCCATCAATGCAGGCGCCTATACGCATACGTCAGTCGCGCTGCACGACGCGATCCGCGCTATTTCCATCCCCGTCATCGAGCTCCACATATCCAACGTCCATGCACGGGAAGAATTCCGCCACAAGTCGATGATCGCGCCGGCATGCAAGGGCGTGATCTGCGGCTTCGGGCCTCACAGCTACATCCTGGCGCTCCACGCGCTGAAGAACATCACGGCATAAGAAGAAGACAGGGCAATACCATGGCTGAAAAGAAATCGGGTATCGATCAGGCACTGATCCGCGATCTCGCCAATATTCTTAACGAGACGGATCTGACGGAGATCGAGGTCGAGCAGGACGATCTGCGCATCCGCGTTTCGCGCGGCGGCACACCGCATTACGTCCAGGCGCCGGTCGCTGCACCGGCCTTTGCAGCTCCGGCCGCAGCCGCCGCTCCGGCAGCCGCCGCTGTCGCGCCCGCAGCGCCCAGCCGGAACCCGGCCAATGTCGTCAGTGCACCGATGGTCGGCACCGCCTATATGGCGCCTGCTCCGGGCGCGCGTCCCTTCATCGAAATCGGCGCAACCGTCAAGGAAGGCCAAACACTGATCATTATCGAAGCGATGAAGACGATGAACCAGATTCCCTCGCCGAAATCGGGGAAGGTAACCGAAATTCTCGTCGATGACGGACATCCCGTCGAATACGGCCAAGCCCTCGTCGTCATCGAATAGGCCCAAGCCCATGATTTCGAAAATCCTCATCGCCAATCGCGGGGAAATCGCCCTTCGCGTGCTCCGGGCCTGCAAGGAACTCGGCATCGCCTGCGTCGTGGTTCATTCCACCGCCGATGCCGATGCCATGCATGTGCGCCTTGCCGACGAAAGCGTATGTATCGGCCCGCCCTCCTCCCGTGACAGCTATCTGAACATTCATCAGATCGTCGCTGCCTGCGAGATCACCGGCGCCGACGCCGTACATCCGGGCTACGGCTTCCTGTCCGAGAACGCCAAGTTCGCTGACATCCTCGACGCCCACGGCATCACCTTCATCGGGCCGACGGCGGATCATATCCGCATCATGGGGGATAAGATCACCGCCAAGACGACGGCGCTGGAACTCGGCATTCCCGTCGTTCCCGGCTCGGACGGCGAAGTGAAGACCGAAGAGGATGCGCTGAGGACGGCCGCCGAAATCGGTTATCCCGTGCTGATCAAGGCAACCGCCGGCGGCGGCGGACGTGGCATGAAGGTCGCCAAGAGCGAGGCCGATTTGATCGAGGCGTGGTCGACGGCGCGCACGGAGGCGGCGGCGGCCTTCGGCAACGATGCCGTCTACATGGAAAAATATCTCGGCAAGCCGCGCCATATCGAAATCCAGGTTTTCGGGGACGGTGAAGGCAATGCCATTCATCTCGGCGAACGCGACTGCTCGCTGCAGCGCCGCCATCAGAAGGTCTGGGAAGAAGCGAATTCGCCGGCACTCAACGTCGAGCAGCGCATGAAGATCGGCCAGATCTGCGCCGATGCGATGAAGAAGCTGAAATATCGCGGCGCCGGCACGATCGAATTCCTCTACGAAAACGGCGAGTTCTATTTCATCGAGATGAACACCCGCCTGCAGGTGGAGCATCCGATCACCGAGGCGATCACCGGCATCGACCTAGTACACGAACAGATCCGCGTCGCCTCCGGCCGCGGTCTCTCCGTGACGCAGGACGAAGTACATTTTTCCGGTCACGCGATCGAATGCCGTATCAATGCCGAGGACCCGCGCACCTTCGTTCCCTCGCCCGGGACGATCACGCATTTCCATGCGCCGGGCGGCCTTGGCGTGCGCATCGATTCCGGCGCCTATCAGGGCTATAAGATCCCACCGTACTACGACAGCCTCATCGGCAAGCTGATCGTGCACGGCCGCACCCGCGTCGAATGCATGATGCGCCTGCGCCGCGCGCTCGACGAGTTCGTCGTCGACGGCATCAAGACGACGCTGCCGCTGTTCCAGGAACTCGTCTCCAACCAGGATATCGCCAACGGCGACTACGATATCCACTGGCTGGAACATTATCTCGCCAACACGCCAGCGGCATAGGACAGGAATGGCAGGACCGCGCAGGAAGTCACCAGGCATTACCCCTGACATTCTCCTGCGCGCCTATTCCATCGGCCTCTTTCCGATGGCCGAATCCGCCGACGACCCGGAGATCTTCTGGGTCGAACCGGAATTGCGCGGCGTGCTGCCGCTCGATGATTTCCACATATCGAAAAGCCTCGCCAAGACGGTTCGCAGGAAACCGTTCGAAATCCGTTTCGATCACGCCTTCGATGGGGTGATCGCGGCTTGCGCAGAGGAAACATCCGGCCGCCCGAGCACGTGGATCAACCAAACGATCAAATCGCTCTACACAACGCTCTTCGAAATCGGGCATGCCCATACGGTCGAGGCTTGGGATGGCGAAGAACTGGTTGGTGGCCTCTACGGCGTTTCGCTCGGCTCGGCCTTCTTCGGCGAAAGCATGTTTTCGCGCCGAACTGACGCCTCGAAGATTTGCCTCGTGCATCTGGTCGAACGGCTCCGGGAAAGGGGCTTCACGCTGCTCGACACGCAATTCACCACCGAGCACCTGAAGACGTTCGGAGCGATCGACGTCCCCAAGGCAGATTATGCGGTGCTATTGGCCGCCGCTATGGAGTCGCCACACCTTAAGTTTTGAACGCCGGCTCCAACCGACCTGAATCAGCGGGCTGTCGCCTTGGCGTTATCGGGAGCCGGAACGTCCGAACTTGTCTTGCAGTCCTTCAACCAGACGTCGTAGATCGGATGTTCGACGGCGTTGAGGCCGGGGCTGTCGGCAAACATCCAGCCTGTGAAGATGCGACGGATCTTGCGGTCGAGCGTGATTTCGTCGACTTCGACAAAGCCGTCGATCTTCTGCGCTTCCGCCTGGTCGCGCGAATAGCAAGCCTTCGGCGTCACCTGCAGCGCCCCAAACTGTACCGTCTCATTGACATAAACATCGAACGTCGTGATGCGGCCGGTGATCTTGTCGAGGCCGGAAAAGACGGCAACCGGATTGTCGATGCGTGCGGCATATGCCGCAACCGGTGGAAGCAGAGCCGAGAGCGCCAGCAGCGATCCGGCGCCACGCAGGACCATGTTCCGCGTGAAGAGCTTCATATGTACCCGTCTCCAGACATTTTCAGTTCATGGCCGCGGTCAAGCGCGGTCAACCTGCGGGTAAAGGTCAATTGTGGCCAAAAGCCGAGCTTGCGATCGCCCGGTCAGGCCGCCGTCTCAGTTGCCAGGTGTCCAGGCGTCGTAATCGCCGGTGACGCGCGGCCGCTCCCCCGGAACAGCGAGAGAGCCAGGAGGACGGTAAGCCTGCGGAGAACCGGTGAGGTTCGGACGGTGCGCCTTCTGCCATTCCCTGGCGACGTAATTTTCCTTGGACGGCGGAACATCGGTGCGATGATGCATCCAGCCATGCCAGCCCGGCGGAATGGCGGAGGCTTCGGCATACCCCTTGTAGATCACCCAGCGCTTCGGCAGGCCGTAGGAAGACATGCCGCCTTCATAATAGACGTTGCCGAATTCATCCTCGCCGACGCGCTTGCCAAAACGCCAAGTCGCAAAACGCGTGCCTATCGTCTGACTGTTCCACCAGGTGAAGATTTGAACCACAAGATTCCGCATGTCTTTTCCTTGTGCCCGCCAGTGCGAGCCAAACCAGAATTTAGCCTCTCGCTTATGCCGTCGCCAAGCCGAATTGTCCAGCGATTCCACGAGAGGCAAGGGTCATTTCAAGGCCATCTTGAAGCCGAGATGCGAAGGCTTGAAGCCAAGCCTTTCATAGAAACGATGGGCATCCTTGCGTAGGGCATTCGACGTCAATTGCACCAGCCGCACGCCGCGGCCTTTTGCCTCTGATATGGCGAACTCGATCATTCCAGTGCCGATGCCCCGCCCGCGCATCTCAGCCCGCGTCTGCACCGCCTCGATGATCATCGTCGAAGAACCGCGGCCTGTCAGCGAGGTCGTGAGCATCGTCTGGAATGTGCCGACGACTTCGCTGCCGCGCTCTGCGACATAAAGCGTCTGGTCGGGCGAAGCCTCGATGACCGCGTAGGCCCTGGCATAATCAGCAAAAGCCGCGGCATCCGTCGTATCGCCGTGACCGCCGAGAGTATCGGCGGCAAACAGCGCCACAAGCGCCGGCAAATCTTCCCTGCGCGCTTCGCGAATGAGAATATCCCGCAATTCAACTGCCACAGCCTCAATGTCCTTCGAGCGGTTTTTCGAAAATAAGCGACGGAATGCCGGATTGTCCGGCCGCGTTGTTCTCGTTGCGGCCGACTTCGATAAACCCATGCGTCTGATAGAAGGCGATCGCCGCCGCATTCTGCGGCTCGACTTCCAGACGCATGATCTCAGCATCCGGAAAGCAGGTTTCGAGCTCGGCGAAGATATCGCGGCCAATGCCTTGGCGCTTCAGCGAGGGGCTGACATAGAGGAGATGCAGCATGACCGTCTTCGTCAGCACCTGCGACATCGCCGCAAAACCTACGCCGCCAATGTTGCGGCCATTATCGGCGACCAGGAATTCGGCATCTCTGCGCCCCAGCCGCGCCTTCAGTGCTGCCGGCGTAAAGAGATGGGCGATCAGATCGTCCACCTTTGTTTTGCCGTGGAGGTCGTCATAGGTGGCGTGAAAGCTCTCCACCAGAAGAGCGCGCACCTTCTCCAGGTCGCGCTCTCCGGCGGTGCGGACGAAATACACGGCTATTCCTCGATGCCGAGCTTCGCCTTGACGAGCGCCTGGACCGCCTGCGGATTTGCCTTGCCGCCAGTCGCCTTCATCACCTGGCCGACGAACCATGCCGCCATGGTCGGCTTCGCCTTGACCTTTTCGACCTGCTCGGGATTGGCGGCGATGATCTCGTCCACGGCTTTTTCGATCGCGCCGGTATCTGTTACCTGCTTCATGCCACGCGATTCGACGATCTCGACGGGATCGCCGCCTTCGGTCAACACTATCTCGAAAAGGTCCTTGGCGATCTTGCCGGAGATGGTACCAGCCTTGATAAGGTCGATTATGGAGCCGAGTTGGGCCGGCGATACCGGCGTCTGTTCGATGTCCTTGCCGGTGCGGTTGAGCGCGCCGAGCAAGTCATTGATCACCCAGTTTGCCGCCGTCTTGCCGTCGCGGCCGGCGGCCACGGCCTCGAAATAATCGGCGATGGCCTTTTCTGAAACCAGCACGGAGGCGTCGTAGACCGACAGGCCGAGTTCACGCACGAAGCGCTCCTTCTTGTCGTCGGGCAACTCCGGCAGATCGGCTTCGAGCGCCTTGATGAAGGCATCGTCGAATTCGAGCGGCAGCAGATCCGGATCGGGGAAGTAACGATAGTCATGCGCATCCTCTTTCGAGCGCATGGAGCGCGTTTCGCCCTTGTTCGGATCAAACAGGCGCGTCTCCTGCTCGATCACGCCCCCATCCTCCAGAATGCCGATCTGGCGACGAGCTTCATATTCGATCGCCTGGCCGATGAAGCGGATGGAGTTGACGTTCTTGATTTCGCAACGCGTGCCGAAGGGCTCGCCCGGACGACGCACGGAGACGTTGACGTCGGCGCGCATGGAGCCTTCATCCATGTTACCGTCGCAAGTGCCAAGGTAGCGAACGATCGAACGCAGCTTCGTCATATAGGCCTTGGCTTCGTCGGATGAGCGCATGTCGGGCTTGGAGACGATCTCCATCAGCGCCACGCCGGACCGGTTGAGGTCAACATAGGACATGGTCGCGTGCTGGTCGTGCATCGACTTGCCGGCATCCTGTTCCAGGTGCAGGCGCTCGATCCCAATCTCGATATCCTCGAACTGGCCCTGACGGTCCGGCCCGAGCGAAATGACAATTTTACCTTCGCCGACGATCGGATCCTTGTACTGCGAAATCTGATAGCCCTGCGGCAGGTCGGGATAGAAATAGTTCTTGCGGTCGAACACCGAGCGCTTGTTGATCTGAGCCTTCAGGCCGAGACCGGTGCGCACGGCCTGCTTGACGCACTCCTCGTTGATGACGGGCAGCATGCCGGGCATGGCGGCATCGACCAGCGATACGTTCGAATTCTGCGGCTTGCCAAATTCCGTCGAGGCGCCGGAGAAGAGCTTCGAATTCGACAGCACCTGGGCATGGACTTCCATGCCGACGATGACTTCCCAGTCACCGGTGGCGCCGGGGATGAAGCGTTTCGGATCGGGCGTGCGGACGTCGACAATGGTCATCTGATGCTCTTTGCAGGCTGTTCTTTTCTATTGGTGAGGTAAAGGAAATGGCGTGCCGGTGCAAGGCTTCCGCGGAATTGTGTAGTGGGGGCACCGCCTCCGCTTCTGCTTGAGCCGCGAGGCCGTTTTGCACCAGCAGCGGCTCGATTCCGCGTCAGCCGGGCGATCGACGCGAATTTCCACCGGCCCAGTTGTCGGCACGACAATGATCTCTATTTTCAGCCAAAAATACCGCCCTGGATTTGAGACCCTCACCACATGGAGGCGCTATTGAAGGCTTATCTGCCCTATCTGGCCGGGACGCTGGCGGGATTGTTGGTCGCGCTCGCTATTTCCGGCCTGTTGACGTTGCAGGGAATACCACAGCTGATGCTTTTCGCCTTGCTGCCGGCCATCGGCGGCGCGGCTTTCGAGCGGGTTTTCCAGCATAGATCCGACTGGTTTTAGAACACCATGGGAAAGCTGAAAGAAATCGTCATTGACTGCGACATTCCCTCGCGCGTCGCTCGTTTCTGGGCGGCGGCACTCGATGGCTATCAAGTGATGCCTTATGACGATGCGGAATTGGCCCGCCTTGCCGCGATGGGACTGACACCTGAAACGGACCCGACCGTGATAGTCGAGGGTCCGGGAACACGCCTTTGCTTCCACCTTCGCCAGGGAGAGCGTCCCGCCCGCAACCGTGTTCACCTCGATATCGCCGCTACGGATCGGGAGAAGGAAGTGGAACGGCTCCTGTTGCTTGGCGCGAGATACGTCCGCGAGACGCATGCCTACACGGTCTTGAATGATCCTGAAGGCAACAACTTTTGCGTGACGTCCGAATAGTTGGCCATGGGCCGAGAACCGCGCCCGACGGCATCTGCCTTACGTCAGAATTCCTGCCCGTATCCCCCACCGCCGGCGACGAGCTGTTTCGTTAGCCCGACCGACGGCACGTCGCGGTCGAGCTTCGGATTGTAAGCCACCGAGAGCCACTGGATCCCATAGCCGTGCTTCCGGAAAAAACCGATCGCCTCGTTATTGCCGGAGTGGGTCTGCATCGCCGCCTTCTCGAAGCCCTGCTCAGCGATCTCCTTTTCGATGCGTTCGAGAAGGGCCGAGCCGAGACCCTGGCGGGTGAAGACGGGATCGATCCAGAAATCCGAGATGGTTTCATCAAGAGCCTCGCGCGCCGCCCAGCCTGCAACCTGGCCGTTCTGCTCAACGACGGTGATGGTCAGCCAGTCGTTTTCCACGAAGTTGCGAAAGGCGTTGCGCGCCGCATCGATCATCGCGTCCGATTCGCCGATCGACGCCATCGCCTTTTGCCAGGCCCTCAGCCCGATCTCGCTCAACAGCTCCGCTTCCCCGTCGCGGGCATTGCGAATGTGGATCAACGACACCTCCGCGTTACCCCGCAACTAGACCATTGAGTCGCGGAATTTACCAGTGGCTCCAAAGCGATGATGCGTGGAAACTGTGGTTTTCGACCTGATTTGACCGGCGAGGGCGCCCTTGACCGCGTTTTCCGCGCTGAATAATAAGGCTTATCGAGGTGTTTTATGTTGAGCCTGCCTGAGACCCGGTAAAGGCCCTGCCCGCAAGTCTGCTTGCGCGCATGGCCCCAAAAAAAACGAAGCCCTGACGTTCGAACGAGCACCAGATCGTTTTTGTGCGCCCTGCCGGGCGCGATACCGGATCTCACCATATGGACATTTCCCGCACGGAGCAGCGCATCCTGCATCTCATGGCCCAAGGCGGCCGCATCGAAATTACCCGCGACGACAACAGAAAGATCGAGAACGTCAGTTGCTTCACTCGCGACGGCTGGCTCTATCCCGGCGTCGGCCTCGATCTCTTCCGCAAGCTGAAGCGCCTCAAGGCAATCAAGTCTTCAAGCGGCCAGCCCTACCGGATCACCGAACGGGGGCTGAGGCTGGTCAGATCACAGCTGGACAATAGATAGGTCAGGTAACTAACTCACTCTGATCGCGCCCTAAACCGGGCGCGGTCACTTCCGCCTCAGAGCAAGCTGACGTGTGTCACACGCGAGTGGTTCCTGGCCTGATGCGACGTCCGCTACTTCTTGCGCCAAGAGTTGATTTCTTTAGCGAGCTGCGGATCGTGTCGTAGTTCCTCGACCGCATCTTTGCTGATAGCGGCTTTCGAACGCCTCAAGGGTCCAATCAGCAAGAGGCGGCTTTCTCCATTGGAGGGATCTTTTGCCAATCGAATAAGGTCAGGGAGCCTCTCTTCGGTTACTGATCCGGAAAGCGCGCAAGCCAAACCTTCCTTGAAACCCAGGACAAATTCCGTTTCCTCATCGGGGAAAACAGGGCCTTTGCCTTGTTTCGCGTTGATGTATTGCTGAACAAGGAAGTCCCAATATTCGCCGGCCGCGGGAACCGCTAGAGCCCTGGCAATCCCGCTTCGTGTTCGATCAGAGTAAGGCAATTGCAAATGCTTCATCAAGATCGGTACCAAATTCGGATATCCACTTCTGCTGTTAACCAAGTCCCAAACCGAGGTGATGTTCGCGCCTGCCTCGCGCAGGTCTTTCACAATAGGTTGTTCCTCTTCAAGCAGGCGAGCGTCGCGAATGGCCCAAATATCGCTCATTCTATCCTCCCAAATCTAATGCACTCCCACAATCGTCACTGCTCTATGTCCCTACGGTTTATCAAGCCCTCGTCAATTGTCCTTTGGAGAGGCCCTGATCTTTTTGTCGTTGGTCGGTCGAACAGATCGAAGCGCAACCCTCGAGATATCGCGATGTCGATGTAATCTCTCAGCTGCTGGGTAAGACTCAGTCTTCCGACGTTTTTAACCTCTGAAAGAGTTGATCGAGTGATCCCGTCAGGAATTCGAACCCTGCCATTCACAGTGATTTTCTGCTTCTCGCCAATGTCGACCTTAGCACGGACAGCAGCTTCACCGTCTCGCCCGATCGACCCGGACGTTCTTCCGCCCGCCATTGGCCCGCCGGTGCCGATGCCTTTAACATCAAAGCCATGCATTTCTTTGTGAAAGAAACCTGGTGAAAGAGGTATGATTCCTCTTTCCAGTTGCTCATCCAATTGACGCTGCTGGAACTCGAAATTTCCGATCTCACCTTCTGTTTCTACGTCCGGCGCATCATCGAAAGGACCGCCAGCAAAAGCTCTGGTATCAGCCGTACTGCCGGTGCCGAGGCTGACATTGGTTGCGGATTTCAGGCCGCTGTCGGAGCTTAGTGGATGTTCGTTAGTCGCATTGGAGCGCTGCCCCCAGCTGTCGGAGTAGTTGATAGAATGCCCATTTGGATCTGACTTATTAATCGGATCGTTTTCGGAGTAGCTGTAGCGATTGGTGCCGACGCCTTCCTTAGTCGGATCCCAATCATCGGGCGAGATGAACCGCCCGAAGGCTGGATCGTAGTATCTGGCATTGAGATACATCAGCCCGGTTTCGGCATCGAAGCGTTCGCCGATATAGCTCTTCTTGGTCTGGAAGCTGGAGTTGGTGGCTTCGCCATAGGCGGCATAACCGGTCTGCTCGACCCGATAGCCGCTCTCGTTGGTCACCTGCCGCACCGAAGCGAGATGATCGCGGTGCAGGAAGGATTTGGTCTGCGTGGTCGAGCCTGATGTGACGACGATCTTGGCGTCGGGATGCGGATAGAGCGTGTAGATGTTCGTGCCCGGCGTCGAGCGGTCGATCTCGACATTGGCGTCGGGATAGAGCGTCGTGCCGAAGCCCCAGCTCTTCTTCACCCGGGCGCCGTCCGGTCCATAGGCGAAGCTCACCGTGGCGCCGTTCTGGGTGACGCTCGCCAACCGGTTGGCGCCGTCCCAGCTCAGCGTGCGAGTGCCGTCCGAGACCATGTTGCCGTTGGCGTCATAGTCGATGGTCTTCGCACCGATCTGCGTTGCCGCATGCGGGCGGATCGCTGATGCCGTTGTCGGATAGACATAGCTGCCGATCCGGCTGCGGGAGAGAAGATTGTGATTGGTGTCGTAGCTGTAGGTCTCGTCGAGCGTGTTGTCGCCGGTATTGTCGGCGCCGGTCAGACGAGAGAGATCGTCATAGCCATAGGTCCAGTTGTCGTTGGCTGCCAGGCCGGTGATCGTCTTGATCCGGCCGAGTTTGTCACGGCTGTACTGATTGTCCATCAGCACCGTCGTGCTCTTCGCCGTCGTCACCCGATCCAGCCAGCGCCGGGTCGGCGAATAGGTCAAGCTGGTCGTCACGCCATTGATGTAATTGATCGTCTGCGTCTGGCCGTCGGCCTCATAGCTCGTCGAGTCGATCAGCCCGGGGATCCTGGAAAGCAGGTCGGCGTCGTTGTAGAGCCAGGGCAAGGTCCGCTTGCCGACGACGATATTGGCAGGCTGATAACCGATCGCCGTGGTCTTGCCGGTCGGCCCGTGCTCGACGGTGATCGTGCTCGCTACGCCGTCGATGACTGCCCGGGTGATGACCTTGTCGCCGGCACCGTTATAGAAACGGGTGTAGGTCATCGTCGCATTGGCGTTCTCGGCCGTGGTCAGCATTCCAGCATTGTGCGACTCGCCGGTGGCGGCGGGCTCGTCATAGGTATTCTCGGCCAGCAGTGTCGGCACCGTCGCACCCGGCTCCGTCACCTCCTTGCGGAGCACCCGGCCCATCTGGTCGTAAGCCATCGTCGTCACCGCGCCGCGCGCATCCGTCTGGCGGATCAGCCGGCCGGCATCGTCATAGTCATAGGACCAGTTGCCGAGATCCGGATCGCTTGCCGTCAGCCGGGTGCCGAGCAGGTCGTAGGTGTAGGTCCATTGCGCGCCCTTCGGGTCGCGCACTCCCAGCAGCCGCCCGAGTGGGTCGTAGCTGCGGTTTTCCGTGACCCAAGTCGCGCCGAGCTGCGACTGCAGGGCAATGACATTGCCGTCCGCGTCGGCGTACCTGCGATGCGGATGGTTTTCCTCGTCGGTCATGACCGTCAGCGACACCGGCAGCCTGGTGACGTCGGTGACAAGTGCCGACTGCGCCGCATATTGGTAGAGCTTCTGGCTGGTATCGGGATTGACCTGCTTGATCACCCGGTCCTGCCAGTCATAGCTGTTGGTCGTCCATTGTATCGTCTCAGGCTCGGTCGGGGCGGCCTTGAATCGGACAAGTGACGTCTTCTGCACGTTCCCACGCGCATCATAAGCGGTTTCGGTGATGCGAACCGGTCCGGTGGCAGACGCCCCGGGCGTCTCCACCTGCCAGGGCCGGCCGAGCCCGTCATAATAGGTGCGGCTGAAAACTTCGCCTGTCCCGTTGGTCCGCGGCGAAGAGGTCACCACCGCCTGCGTCCTCGGGCTGCCCTCGTTCTCGTAGCGGGTGTTGAGGTAATTGCCCGTTCCGGCATTCACATAGCCATAGGGGCGGCAATAGGAGTCATAGGTGAAGGTCTCGACGATGCCGTTCCAGTCGGTCTTTGTGGCCGGCAGACCGCAGACCAGATCATAGCTCGTCGTGCTGACGAAGCGGCTGTCACCCGTCAGGGCGCCATTGGCGAAGTAGCGCGGCGCCCGCTCCGCCACCGGATACAGGTGATAGGTGGCGTCATAGTCCCATTCGCTGCGGTTGCCGAGCGCATCGGTCTCGGCAATGCGGTTGCCATAGGCGTCATAGGCATAGCTGGTCGACGACACCCTCGGTGTGCTGCCGACGCTCATATAGGCGAGCTTCTGCGTCAGGTTGCCCTTGACCGGCGGCGTCGCAACAGCCGTCGCGTCGTCATAGAGGTATTCCTCTTTGCTGCCGACCGGTGACGCCGCATCGACGCCGAGACGAACGGTCTTCGAAGTCGGCAGCGAGACGATGTAAGCGGAGGTGTTCGGCGCGAAGGTGAAGGTCGTCGTCTTCTCGTCGCCGATGGTATTCACATTCTCCGTGCCGGCGGCATCCACCGTGCGGCCGCGATCCTTGATCCCGGTCACATTGCCGTAGGCATCGAAGCTGCGCTCCGTCCGCAGGTAAGCCGTCGTCCCGCCTTCCGTCAGCTGCGTCGTCGTCGCAGTGTTTCTGGCCTTATAAGGCTTCGAGGTACTGGTCTCGTAGGTTTCCCTGATTGTCTTGGATGCCGTGTTCGCCGAGTTGCGCAAAACGGTTGTTTCCGGCAATCCGTAACTGGCCAGATCCTGACGGTAGGTCGTCACCACGATCGGAGCGGCGGTATCTCCAGATAGGATCGGCTTGGTCGTGGTGACGGTGCGATAACCAAGGAACTTTCGGGAGGGCGGATTGTAGAGACCCCCGGAATAAGAATAGCTGGTGGCGGCGGAGTTTCCGCGTCCGTCATTGACAGTCACCTTCGTCACCGGATGCATGACAATCGGCATGAAGCTGTTGGTAAAGCTTGTCGAAGGGGCATAGGTGACCGAAATCGTCCCACCCGTTTCCAAGGTGACGGTCCGCAATAGATTCGGGTTGCCCGCACCGGCATTGGAGATCACCGTATCCGTCTGCGAAGCGACGAAGTCGGGAAGGCCATCGCCATTGAAGTCACCCGACAGACCGGAGCCGCGCTGCAGGAAAGGCGAGATGACGAGACTGTTGCCGGAGCTTCCGAACCAGAGGCCATAGGCTCTGAGGTCCTTGAAGGGATCGGTATCCCTGCGATCCTTGGCGGCGACGACATCAACCTTGCCATCGTTGTCCATGTCGCGCAAGATCGGTGTGCCCTCAAGTGCTAGGCCGCTTGCAACCTCGGTGAAGCTATAGCCAGTCCCGAGCCAGACCGTTGCCGCATAGGTCCCCGATCCCGAGGGCGTCGCCTTGACAACGTCGGTAGCGCCGTCACCGTTCATATCCGCAAGTGCGCAGTAATATGAGGCGGAACTGCAATCGATACCCATAGACTGCTGATTAAACGTGCTGCCACCGGCATATTTGTTGGCAATGAGATTTTGGCCTCTAATGAAACCTTCGCGGCCGTAGCCCAGAAAGTCGGCGACTCCTCGGATGTAATCGCCGACATTGAAAAGCTGGTCGTACCCGTCGCTGTCCCAGTCCACCGATACATTCTTGACAGAATTGGTGCTGTCGTAATTCGTGGGAATTGCACCGCAGACAGTGGTATTGGCATCCGGGCAAAGCGAAGCCGACACATTCAGCGAGGAGTCGGTCGTAATAATGCCACTAGTGCGCGTCTTGGTGACATTATCATTACTACCGGTAAAGGTGGTATTGTAAGTGAACGCGAAATCCTTGGTGGCTTTGCCCCCTGTAAAACGGCCGGCGATGTAATTGGGAACCGGCATGTTGTCATATGTTAGATTTGCCCTCGGCACCATTACTGATGCGGTCCGAGAGACAGCGCCGCTTCCTGAACTGAAGTTCATCACCATGAACTGGAGGGGGTTGGGCCTATAAGTACGCAAACTCGAATCATAGCGATAGGCGAGAAAGGATCCGTAAAACTCATCTCGGCCGTCGAAATTCAGGTCGCCGATTTGCCGGGAGAGGAAATAAGAAAGCTGTTTGGCGCCATCTACAGGCGCCGGCGCCGGGAATTGATTATTCAGCCTTGTGTAGCTGTAGTTGATGTTGTCGTAGACCATCGACCGTATGGTCTTATGCGTGCCGCTAACGATGTTGTGGGACGAATCAATGACTGCATCTCGTCCATATTGGTCGACACGGATGAGACGAGACGCATTGGAAAAAGGCGCCTGATTGTATGTCAGGGTATAGCCGCCGGTTACGCCCCCCTCAACCGTGTTACTGTAGTACACGGATTTGAGCCGGTAAGTCGTCCAAGTCAGGCTGTATCCATTCGCCATCGGCAGAAAATCTGGACGACGCTCATAGCCGAAGACAATTTGTGCGTGGCTGTCATAATCGATCGTCGCCGGATAGCACATCGGAAGGTCCGGGCAGGAATAGGTGTATCTCACCTGATGTCCATTAGGATCGGTAACCGAGGTAACGAGATAACGCCCGAAGTTTTTGGGACGGTTAGCGATTACGTCTTTCGGCAGGTCGACCCCTGCGATCGTCGCCACCGACTCGTATTTCGAGGCGACTCCATTTCTGTCGGTTACCGTCCATGAATTGGTAGGGTTATCGTAAATAATGCGCAGGAACGACTCATTCTCGGTCGTCAGGTTGGCTCCGGCCGGGCACCAAGACGCAGCAGTGCAAAATACCAGGTTTTCGCCGTTCAGCATAAAGAGGTCGTCTGAAGACCCTGACTGAACACCAGCACCGGGCCGCTCGATGACGCCGAGGCCATCGACCCCCCAGCCATATCCCAGCCACCCTTGATAGAGACCGCCAAAACGAGATTTGCGGGCTGAATCGTAACGAAGCGTCAGTTTAGGCGCGACGTCGTGATAATCCGGCAGGTCGAGGCTGATGAGCTGCGTAAAAGACCCATTGCTGGAGATTTGCGGAACTGACGCTTTCTCAGGTGCATTGACCGCGGGCGAATCCGGTTCAACGGCCGCGGCCGTCGCCGCAAGCGTGGTGGCGCCGGCAGGTTCGGTCGCCTCCGATTTCACTGCTGCATTTTTGGTCTGCCCATCAACGGTCGACGTCTCGCCATTGGCAGTGCCGTCGGTCGCCGCCGAGGCAGCCTTTCCAAGCGTGGTTCGATCGGTCGCCTTGTCCGGCTGCGGGGAAACAGCAGCAGGATCGGAAGTGAGATCGGAAGGTGCCGCAACAGTGGTGTCCGCCCCGCCGAGCCCCGTGCTTCCATTTCCAAAGCCACTGCCGTTGGTTTTGCCGTCATCGGCCGCAACGGCGGTTCCGACAACGGCAGAGTTTATGCCCGGCGCAACAAACAACGCAAAGAGAACCGCTGCAGCAAAAGCTGCAACACCCGAACGAAACTGACGCATGAATCCCCCAGATGAATCAAGACGTGCTGAAATTTCCGCATTCTAAAGTCGTAATCACTTTCGAATGCAAGTAGTGCTTACGTCGAAGTGCAAAATAAATGCAACTGGCGACGATTGCAGGAAGTGTCAGATCAGTAACGGTCCAGTGTTCGGCACTCACTTCTACACGCTTCCAAAAGCCTGTGGATAGCGTGCCGCAACGCGCTCGAATCCTGCAACGCGTGGTAGTTCGTATTACTGTGTCGACTACAAAAACAGTGATTCGGTTCTCATAAATTTATTCAATCATGATTGTCGATAGCGCGCTCGATTTCCGGGACTGGTGGTACGCCGAAATTCGGCGCATGTTATTTCTGCGGCCTCAAAGAAAGCGCTACCCCATCGTCGAGATAGGACGACCGGGAGTTTCCGTTATCTGGCCTGATGGCTCGCGGGCGGAAGCAGTATCTCTTGCCGAGATCGAAATAATTCTCGGACGTGGCAGAACCTGCTCGCTAGTTCTCGCCGAGGATCGCTATATTCGCCGCACGATTGCGAGATCCCTGCTTCCCTACTCGAGGGCCAGGGACATAGCGGCCGCCGACTTGATCTCAGCAACTCCATTTCGTCACGACGACGTTTATCTTATGCCGATCACAGGCGACGCCTCCGAAGGCACGACCTACGCCATTGTAAAGAAATCCTTGCTCGATCCGGTCATTTCGGCTCTGACCGCTGCCAAAATAAAGATCGGTGGCATCTCGCTCGCCGTCTCAGATGGCCCGGTCATTCATCTCACGCGACGAGCCGTCAGCGAGCTTTTGCCGAAAGCTGCTCTTTCCCTGTTCCCTTCGACACGAGCGGCAATGGTCCCATCTCTGCTGCTTTTGGCGGCCGGCCTGACGCTTGCCCACGCGGTCCTTCGATACGAGGGCGCACTATCGGATCTAGAAAACGAGATCGCCGCAAAGCGAGAGCAGGCAAGCGCAGTGCGGGCATCGTTCAATGAGCGCGCGAAAGCCGTCGCCGCTTTAGACACCGCGCGGCGGCGCAAAGATGAGTCCGTTCCCGTCATCCAAATATGGGAAGAGATGAGCCGTCAGTTGCCGGATACGGCATGGCTTTCTGACATGTCGATCGACCAGGAAACAGTGACCATGTCGGGCTTTTCACAGTCGGCGGCGGGCTTGATTGGGCCGCTGGAAGAGTCTCAGCTCTTTAGCGAGCCCAGTTTTACGTCACCGGTTGTGCGCGAGGCTGGCGGAACAGACGAGCATTTTGAGATGCGCCTGAAGGTCGAGCGGAAATGACGGACCTGCTGATCGGACTGATGAACGCATCGCAGCGGGTGCAGCAGATGGTTGCCTTTGGATTGCTCGCCTTAGGCACATTGTGCGTCATCTGGATTTCAGTGCTTACAGGAGACCAGCTGCGCGGCTTGGCGAGCGACATTGACACGAAGCGATTTGAACTCGGCAAGCTGAACGCAATATTGTCGCGACGGCCTCTGGATGGGGCATCCACGGCCATTTCCGCCGACGTTGCCGCTGCCCTCTATCTCCACGGCGATACAATGCCCGTGACACGTGCGCGACTTCAGGAGCGCATCAATGCTATTGCAGGAGAAGCCGGGGCGGTCGTTATTTCCATCAGTGTCCTTCCAGAATCTTCACCCGACGGCGTGCCGGTAATTGGCGTCGCAGCTGATATCCAGGGAAGCCTATCATCCGTCCATAGGGCCATGGTCGACATCGAGACGTCCAGGCCTCCGCTTGTCATTCGAAAAGCCACAATTCGGGCAACCAACCCCATCCAACAGGGACAGCTTCAGGCGCCGCTTCAGCTCTCGACAAGCATGGAAATCTACGGGTCGGTCAATCCGGCAACGAGCGGTCGGCAAGGAGCGGCAGAAGCCAAATGAGATTTCCGCTCCCTGACCCGAGTTTTCTGACGACGTTGAGTGCCGCTGCTGCACTCAGCATGCTTTGCCTTTTCAATTTCGTACTTTATGAAATACCGGTCGATATCTCTCCACCTGACTCCTCCGAAGAAAGGACAATTCGTCCTTCGGCCCCGCCAGCGTTGGAGACCAGGGCAACAGTAGGCCTGTCCACTTCACCTGAGACCTTGTCCAGGCCAGTATTCAGTCCAACACGCCGGGAATTTCTCCCCCTTGTTGTCCCTATAACACCTCCTCCCGAGCCGATTGTCGCTGCGCCAGCGGTGCAGCTTCCCGCCTTTCGTCTTGAAGGCATTCGAAAGATTGGCCCTGACCTATCGGCGCTATTGGCGGTCAACACAGATGCTCCAGCGCAGTGGCTGCCAATCGGCAGCGCGATCGAGGGGTGGACGATCGACCGTATCGACATTGATAGCGTCGTCCTGCGCGCCGGAGATCAGCAGGCGGTCGTCAACCTCTATCCCGCTGAAGGCCTCGATGTCCGACAAAACTGAGAGGCGAGCAGACGATTGCGCTGATGAGGACGGTTTCGCGCTTCTCGCGGTGCTCGCCTTTCTTTTGTTATTTGCTGCGCTGCTGGTCCCGTTTTCATCCGCTGCTCGTCTCGCCGCTCTGACCTCCCATCATAGTTTCGAGCGAAACCGGCTTGCCTATACGGCGGAGGCGATCAATGCTTATATCGCAATGAAGCTTGAAACCGACGGCGCCTGGGCCGCAACCATTGCCGGTGAAGCGAGTGGAAGGTCATGCGTCTCTGGCGACGCGATCGTGACGCTTCGCATTCTCGATCATGCCGGTCTCATTGATCTTAATGTCGCTGGATTAACCACCATAGAAGCCGGCTTGGCGGCCTTAAGCTTGACCGCCTCACAAGTTACGGATATCGCCAACGGAGTTATTCTATTTCGCTCTCGGCAATCTTCCAATTCGCCGACCCCGGCCAATTCGCAGCCGGAATACGGCTTCAAGCACGCGCCCTTCGAAGATGTGATTGAACTCCTCGATTTTCCGGAGATGCGGCGGTTCAGCCCGGAACAGATCAGCGAAATATTCACCGTCGATAGCCACAGCGCCGCTGTCAGCCGCGAATTCGCATCTGCCTCCCTCCGCTCTCATCTGACTGATGTTAGCGGTGAAATTCGACACCGGCTGCAGCTTTCGGGCACCTATACGCTGGCGACAAAAATCAACAGCCAAGGCGAATGGGCAACTGATGCCAGAATCGTGGTGACCGGTGACGGTCGACAAACCAATCGCCGTGTGTCCGCGTTACCGCTTTCGTCAATTTCAAGGCGCGGTCTTTCGGATTGCGGGGTCCTCTTGGGACCTGATGCGGCCTCTTGGCTCAAGGAGGCATTGTAACAATGCAGGTGATGGAACGTTCTGAGCAATTTCTCGCTCATCTCGTCAATAGCGGGTTGGTCACTCCGGAAGCCATTCAGCGAATAAAATCTGCAAGGCGGCAGACTGGCCAGCCATTGGACGTGGTTATTCGGGAACTGGGCGTACTTCCCGAACTTACGATTGCATCAGAGATCGCGAGCTCCCTTGATCTCGAGGTCATCGAGGATGGCCTCCCCGGAAACGGCCTTGAATGGCTCGAAAGGCTGGGCTGGGATTTCGCAATCGAGAAGGCGATCGTTCCCCTGGAGAAGGCCGATGACTATCTTCGCCTAGCTGTCGCCGACCCATTCGATCATCAAACAACCGAGGCAGTCTCTTACCTCTTCGACCTGCCATTGCGAATTGGTGTGGCGCCGAGAAGCACCATCGAAGAGCATATCGGCCGTCTTCGACGAGAGTCGAACGCCCCGCTCGATGAGTCGCTCGTAGAGGAAGGGGCCTTCGATGTCGATCTCG
The DNA here is from genome assembly GCF_005862215.1 of Rhizobium sp. MHM7A. Classification (NCBI taxonomy): domain Bacteria; kingdom Pseudomonadati; phylum Pseudomonadota; class Alphaproteobacteria; order Hyphomicrobiales; family Rhizobiaceae; genus Rhizobium; species Rhizobium sp. MHM7A. Next base: position 126,333 of record NZ_VCHT01000004.1, on the reverse strand, counting down.
AGCGACTCCTTGATGTGGCGCGCGATGCCCCTGTTGTTAAATTTGTCTCGAAGATTGTCCAAAGAGCAATCGACGATAAAGCGACAGACATTCATCTGGAGCCGCAGGCAGAGACGCTCCGTATCCGGCTTCGCCGCGACGGTATCCTGCTCGAAACGGATAATGCGCCCAAATCGCTTCATACGGGTGTGGTAAGCCGTTTGAAAATTCTCGCGCGGCTTAACATAGCCGAACGTCGTCTACCGCAGGATGGCAGATTGCGTTTGGCCGTCAGAGGCCAGGAGGTCGACTTCCGTCTTTCCGTCGTGCCTTCGGTGCATGGGGAAACGGCAGCACTTCGCGTTCTCGATCGCGAGAACATCAAACTCGATCTGGCATCATTGGGTTATGATCCGGCCGCCGCGAGCAAGCTCGACAATCTGACGAGGCGCTCGAATGGCCTCATTCTGGTGACCGGCCCGACCGGATCCGGCAAGACAACAACGCTCTATTCGATCCTGTCGGGGCTCAATCGGCCGAGCGTGAAGATTTTCTCGGTGGAAGATCCGGTCGAGTATCGCATTGCCGGCATCACGCAATTGCAGATCGATCCAGCGATCGGCCTTTCGTTTGCCACTGCGCTCCGTTCTGTTCTGCGGCAGGATCCCGATATTGTTCTGGTCGGCGAGATTCGCGATCGGGAAACCGCCGAGATCGCAATTCAGGCAGCACTCACTGGTCGACTCGTTCTTTCGACCTTGCATACGAACAGCGCGATCGGTGCGTTCAATCGGCTTCGCGATATGGGAGTCGAACCGTTTTTGCTAGCGGCAACAATCAGAGGTGTGATCGGCCAGCGGCTTCTGCGGCAATGCTGCGAAGCTTGTCGAGACCTCTCGTTCAAAGCCGACTGCATCGCTTGCGAAGGAACCGGCTTCAAGGGACGCAGGGCTACCTATGAAATCCTGGAGGTTTCCGAGCGGTTCAAGGAAGAGATGCGCGCGACCAGCGCCGAAGAAGATCTCGAAGCGATAGCCATCGAGAACGGCATGGTTCCACTTCGCCATTGCGGGCAAAAACTGGTGGAAAGAGGTCTGACAACGATGGACGAAGTCTTGCGTGTCATCGATGCGGATTAGTCGCTATGCCTAAATTTGGATACAGCATTTTTTCTGGTGACGGCCGAAAACGGTCTGGCACGATCGAAGCTACAGATATCGTCGATGCTCGCCGGAAGCTTCGCTCACCGGGCGTGACGATTTCCGACGTTCAGCCCTATGGCGATCGACGTTTGCAGTCATATCTGCGTCTTCCCAAGTTAGAGCCGAGTTTTGACCAAGCCCGGTTCTTCGGCAATTTGGCGGTCTTGGTGGCGGCCGGGCTAACGTTAGACCAGTCCCTGCTTCGCTTGATGATCTGCCGGGTGACATTCTGTCGCTGATCGCCAGTGGGGAGAAAACGGCCCGGCTGGGGCATGTTCTCTCGGTAATCGCTTCTGATCTGGAACGCCGGAAGAATCAACGCAAGCAGTTGATGGATGCGCTTCTCTATCCGGCCTTTCTGCTGGTCATGATGATCATAGCGCTCGGCGTCGTCACATTCGTGCTTGTGCCGGCTCTTGAACCAATCTTCCAGAGCTCGGAGCGAGAGACCCCCTTGCTGATCGCCGTCTTGTCGGCAGTTGGAAAGTTCATTGAAAATCCAGCCTTCCCGCCCGTTGCAGTGTCGGTCCTGACCCTTACCGGAATTCTTTTTGCATGGCGGGCCCAAGAACTTTCCCGATTGATGATGGCTACCGCACTCAAGATGCCGATTTTGGGGCCACTCATCATCAAGATGACGCTGGCCCGCTACCTACAGACCCTAGCGCTGCTACTCGAAAATGCTGTTGCCATGCCCGAAGCCCTGGCGCTGGCTGCAGATGCCTGCACGATTTCCATTTGCCGAACGAAGTTGTCACCGATCCGCGAAGCGGTGATATCAGGGCGGCGCCTTGCCGAGGCCTTAGCGGAGACCAAACTATTCCCGCCGAGCATCGTGTCGTTGACCGCTGTCGGAGACGAGGTGAACAAGCTCCCTGCCGTACTCGCCAATGGATCGAACATCCTGCGATCTGAGGCCCAAAGGACCCTCGACCGTCTTCTCTCGCTCATCACTCCAGCGATAACGATCCTGCTGGGACTGCTCGTCGGCGGACTGGTCATCTCTGTCATGACGGCGCTTCTCAGCGTCAACGAGTTGAGCGCGCAATGAACGCACGAAGCTCCGCCAGTCGCCATGCCGGGAGCGCTGGTTTTACGCTCATGGAGATGCTTGTGGTGCTGGCGATATTAGGGATAGTTCTCGCCGTCGCAGTACCGCAATTTCATCGTGCGGGTTCGTCAACAACGGCAAGTGTCGCGTCTTCAATCGTTCGAGGCGCGCGCTTGGCTCGATTGGTCGCCATCAAGCGAGGGTCAGATACCACTCTATCGATCGATACGGCGGCACGCACCGTGCATTTTGATATCGAACATGAAGATATCGTCATTCCGACTTCGATGTCGATGGTCGCGACAGTTGGCCGTAACGCCGCGACCACCGTCTCCAAGGGGAGCATTCAGTTTCTTGCTGATGGAAGCTCGTCGGGTGGCGAGATCCGGCTCCGTACCGACAAGGAGAAGGAGATCAGCATCAAGATCAGTTGGCTAACGGGCTCCGCCACAACGGTGTCCGATGATTAATCCGCCACTGCAGAACGATGCAGGCTTTACTCTATTGGAGATGATCATAGCCTTTGTCATCCTAGCGATTTCGATGGCCATCGCATCTCAGACATTGGCAATTGCTGTCAGGAGTTACCGAACCGCGACTGAACGAAATGAAATGTTGGAATTAGTGCAGATATTGCGGGCGGAAGAAATTCCCAAACTGATAAGCGCCAGCGCACGGCAGAAAGAAGGAGAAATGGGTCTGCTGCGTTGGAGAATTCGCATGGTCTCGCCACGCGAACAAGAAGCGGCAAGCAGTTCGGATTCATTTGCCATCATCTCTGTCGGACCAAAAGCCAGTGCGTTTCGTCAGACCTTTCTGGTTAAGTCATCGGTGCAAGGTCAACAGCCATGACGCTGTCCGTAAACTCAAGGAAGGACGAAGAAGGGTTCACTCTTGTCGAAATGCTGGTGACGCTTGCGCTGCTTGCCGCGCTGAGTGCCGTCATGATCGGAGCGATCACGCAGTTTCGCCCGCTAAAAAGATTGACTGAAGGTGCCGATGGCCAAACGGAAATAGTCGCCGCAATCGAATTTCTTCAGCAAACGATCGCCGATGCACGCAGCGTCTATCTTCTTAAGGGCACCAGTGAAAAACGGCTTGCATTCGAAGGAACCTCACATTCGTTGCATTTTCCGACCGTGCTGAGAGTGGGGACAGATCAGGTTGCTCTTCGGGACGTCCTCATCGAGCTCCAGGAAAATGGCGGAAGCGTCTCAATCGTGCTGCGTGATGCTCCACGGCGCTTGGGAATAGCGATGCCCGCGCCGGTATCCTTTACCATCATCGAGGATATCGTCGACGCCCATTTTGAGTTCATGGATGCGCCGCAGCCCCCCGACGGCCAAACCGCTCCGATGTGGTTGAACCAATGGAATCGTCCGGGAAAGATGCCTTATGCTGTCAAGTTAACTTTAGAGGCAAAACGCGGCACGGCGCCTGTTTCCGCCACCAGAATAGCCTTCTTGCGGTGAGCCAATAAGCTATTCGCTCCGAAGATCTGCGTCCTGCCCCTGCCCCCCAGCCTTGCGGTCGCGCCCAAGGGAGATTACCTCATAAGGCCGGTCCTCCGCCGGGCTCTTATACTGATAAGCCGTGCCCCAGGCATCCAGGATGACACCGGACTTCTTAAGGTAGGGGCCGTTCCAGACACTGCGGTCAGATGGCGTCTGCGTGAGTACGGTTAGCCCCTCCTCGGTAGTGGGGTAACGGCCGACATCGATGTAGTAGAGCTCTATCGCGTTTTCGATGTTCTTGATCTGAGCTTTTGTGGTCTCGACTTTTGCTGAACCCAGATACTTCAACACCTGCGGCGCCACGAGAGCGGCAACCAGGCCGATGATGGCGAGTACGACCAATAGTTCAACGAGTGTAAAGCCTTCAGTCGCCTGATTGCGATCCGCTGACTGCTCATTACCGATCGCAATGTATTTGGTCATTATCCAATCGCCTGACTGTAAAAGGTGTTGAAATTCCATGTGACGAATAACGCAAGGGCCAGAAACGGCCCGAAGGGAATCCGAAGCAATGCGATGTCAGGTGTTCGCTTGGCGCTGACGCAGAAATAAAGCAACGCGAGAGCGGATGCGATGAACAGAAAGGCGGGAAAGCTCCACGGATCCAGCCAAACCGCTGCGGCGCCTGCGAATTTGACATCCCCGAGGCCGAGACCGATGACACCTCTGAAACGCCAATATACGTACCTCAGGGTCCAAAACATCAGAAAGACAAATGCGCCGAACAGCATCGCGAGGGCCAATGCCTCAAGCCCCAGCACGAGTTTGAAAGCCGCTCCGACAACGAGAACGATCGCATTCAACCAGTTCGGAATCACCAGCCGTCTAAAGTCGACATAGCTGACCGCAAGCATACAGACGGCAAGGATAACAGCGAAGGGAACGAGCAACATCAATAGGCCAGCCGCTTGAGATCCTGTTGAACGGCGTTTTTTCCACCGCGCCGTTTTTGGATGTCCGATCGGAAATCCAATTTCCTGCGGAATTCGTCCGTCACATCGCGGGCTTCAGTCACGTCACGAACGATGCGCGGTTTGATGAAAATCAACAGCTCTGTCTTCTTGATAGAATCGGTCTTGTTCTTGAAGGCGTTCCCGAACAACGGAATATCGCCGAGAAGCGGCACTTGGCTGCGGCCTATGCTGTTTTTCTGTTGGATTAAGCCCCCGAGAGCCAAACTTTCATTGTCGTTGACGATCACGCGTGTGGAGACCTTGCGCTGTTGAATTGTTGGCGAGTCGATGCCTGACGAAGTCGTCTTCACGACGTCGCTGACTTCCTGCTGGATGTCGAGCATGACACGCCCGGAACTGTTCACCCGCGGGATAACCGACAGAATGATACCTGTATCCTTCAACTGGATTGAGTTGATGACCGGCGAGTCTCCGTTCACGCTTGCGGCCTGCTGCGTCACGATCGGAACCTGATCGCCGACCTGCAATGTGGCCTTTTGATTGTTCAACGCCATCAGTGTCGGCGCCGAAACCACGTTGACGTCTGTGATGCTGGAGAGGGCGTTCAGCGTGACGCGGATGTCGTTGGTCGCATAGCTCCAGCCGAAGCCGGGAAATGCCATGCGGGTGCCCCCACTCGCAAGATCCGAGAACGAGACGCCGAAATTGCCGTTTTCGAAAAACCACCGAAGGCCGAACTTCAGCTCGTTGTTCAATGTAACTTCGGCGATGACGGCCTCGAGCAGAACCTGGGTCGGGGCGACATCCAGCTGGCGCAAGAGCTGTTGAACATGCTCAAATTCCCGAGCGGTTGTGGAAATCAGCAGGGCGTTGTTTTCGACATCGGCAACAATCGAGGTTTTGACCTTGGCCGGTTCCGCACTGTAGCCTTCGAGCTCGCTCGGCGCAGCCGCTTCAGTCGCTGCGGAGGTTTGCGGCTGATCATCTGCTGTTGAGAGGGTTGCCTGTTCAAGATTGGGGGCAACTGCGTTCGCGGACTGGCCGGCGGCGTCCGAGGTAGACTGTTCGTTGACAACGGCCTGCAATACTTTTGCCAGCTCTTTTGCGGGCCGATTCTGAATGTCATAGACGAAGAGCTGCTCTTCATTGGTGCTTGCGAGCCGATCGAGCTTCTGGATCCAGCTTGAAGCGCGCTGCAGGTACGCCGGGCGCGAGGTGATCACCAATACCGAGTTCAGACGCTCGTTCGGTATGAAGCGAATGATCTTGCCGCCGCCGCTGTCGTTGGCAAAGATCGTATCGAGCTCTTTGGCGACGGCAGAGGGCTGTGACGCTTTCAAGGGATGAAGAGCGACGGACATTCCCTCCATCCAATCGACGTCGAATACGCCGATGGCCTCGCGCATGGCCGAGAGATCATTATTGGTCCCGGCAAGCATGATGAGATTGCGCGTCGCATCTACCCGCAGGATCGAGCCCTGGCGGCTGATCGGCCCAAGGATACCCTTCATTTCCTCGGCGGAGACATATTTGAGCTCGACCACCTGCACCTTGATGCCAGGCCCCTTCGGCGAGACCGACGGTACGCTGACTTGTGGCGTTGAAGAAAACGCCTCGGATGAAGGAACAACTTGGTAGCTGTCACTGCGCTTCACGACCACCGCACCATTGACGGATAGCGCCGCCTCAAAAATGTCGAGGAGTGCCTCCCGAGACACGGGGCTTGTCGTCTGCAACGTTACGGTGCCGGAGACACGTGGATCGACGATATAATTCAGCCCGAGCGTATCTCCGAGCACGCTTTTCGCGGCCGCCGCAATAGACGCCCCGACAAGATTGAGACTGTAACCATCTCCCCCTTTGGACAGTTGCCCGACCGACACCGGGGGAGCGCCATAAGAGACGAAGGTGCCGCTTCCCTGGTGCATGGCGCCGTTGAAATTCTGATCCGCCGGCGCGCCACCAATCAGGCGCGAAGAGAAGCGAGCCGTTGGCAGAGGTTTTCCGGTGGAATCGAGTTCATTCAATTTTACAGCCAGTACGTCCTCAACTGAATCCGTGGAGCTACAGGCGGCAAGCGTAAGCAAGCCGAGAATACAAACAGGCACCAAAGATTTCATGAAAAGGTCCACGCGCTTCGTCTGGAAAGATACTACGCGTGGGGTGGTCGCTTCGCATCCAGCCTTTTGTGAATGCCGTAGGTTTCCACAATTTTTAGTCGATGTTTAAGCAGGTTGAAGACTGTCGTCCAAAGCGCATCCTTTGACGCGGGAGACAAGAAGCCCATTGCGGCCGGGGCAGTCAGGTTGCAGCATGACCAACTCTGATCGCGCCTTAAACTGGCGCGGTCAGGACTCAGCTTCAAGCCTTAGCGGACAATTCTGCCCGCATCGCCGCCCACTCGTGGGCCATCGGGCCCGTGCCGCGCATCTTGCCGGCGCGGCGATACCAGTAGTCGGCATTCCAGTCGTCGCCCTCGATGCGGTGGCAGAGGGCGTGGCCCCAGTCGAACGGCTGTTCGCCTTCGTGGCGCTGACAAATATCGTGAACCGCCTGCCAATCCGCCCCCATGGCAAAACCGCCGGCGGCAAGGCGATCGATTGCCTCGATCAGGCGCATAAGATCATTGGCTGCCATGAAGCTCTCCCTGTTTCGGCTATCGCTCAGCCTAGCTGCTTCTCCATATGCACCTTTTCGAGCGGCACACCCATGCTCCTGGAGAATTCGATGCCGTGCCAGATGATGGTAAAACCGCAGCGTTTGTAAAGCCGGATCGTCCCGGCATGCGTGTCAATCCGGGCAGTCGTCAGTCCTTCGGCCGTCATCAACTCGCACAGATGCAACAGCAGTGCCCCGCCCACACCCTTGCCCTGATGATCGGGATGCACCCAGAGATCCGAGACATAATTGGGTTCGCCTTCACGAGCGCCCCAGTCGACGATCTCCGCGTCAAACTCGGCAGCGAAGATCTCACCTTTTGTCTCTAGCGGAAAAACGGTGAACTCGTGCCTGACTTTGGCAATCACACGAGGATCGCGATAGCAATCCTCGAAAGCCTCGCCTGCGGCCCAAGAGGCGAAGCCGACGGCGCCGACCTTTTCATGGTCGGCGGGCGTAATCTTTCGGATCGTGAGGCCCGTTACCACCACTTCGCCGGCGTAAACTTGCCGGCAGCCTGTTCGATGACGTAGGCGGTCTTGAAGAGGGTTTCCTCGTCGAACGCCTTGCCGATCAGTTGCAGGCCGAGCGGCAGGCCCTTGTGGTCGAGGCCGGCGGGCACGGCGATGCCTGGCAGGCCCGCCATGTTGACCGTCACCGTGAAGATGTCGTTCAGGTACATCTTCACCGGATCGGCGGCGAGGTTTTCATCGGCGACGCCAAAGGCCGACGACGGCGTTGCCGGCGTCAGGATAGCGTCGACGCCGGCGTCGAAAGCCAGCTCGAAATCACGTTTGATCAACGTCCGGACCTTCTGGGCGCGAATATAATAGGCGTCGTAATAACCGGCCGACAGAACATAGGTGCCGATCATGATGCGGCGCTTGACTTCTTGGCCGAACCCGGCTGCGCGCGTCTTTTCATACATGTCGACGATATCCTTGCCGTCGACGCGCAGGCCGTAGCGCACGCCGTCGTATCGCGCGAGGTTCGAGGAAGCCTCGGCCGGCGCGACGATGTAATAGGCCGGAAGCGCATATTTGGTGTGCGGCAGGGAGATATCGACGATTTCGGCGCCGGCGTCCTTCAGCCAGGCAATGCCCTGGCGCCACAGCGTCTCGATCTCCTCGGGCATGCCGTCGACGCGGTATTCATTCGGAATGCCGATCTTCATTCCCCTCAGCGACTGGCCAAGGACGGCCTCATAATCCGGCACCGGCAGATCGACCGATGTCGTGTCCTTCGCATCAACGCTCGCCATCGATTTCAGAAGGATAGCGGCGTCGCGCACATCACGAGCGATCGGGCCTGCCTGGTCGAGCGAGGAGGCGAAGGCGACGGTGCCCCAGCGCGAGCAGCGGCCATAAGTCGGCTTGATGCCGACGGTGCCGGTGAAGGCGGCCGGCTGTCGGATCGAGCCGCCGGTATCGGTCGCGGTGGCGCCGGCGCAAAGATGCGCGGCAACAGCTGCCGCCGAGCCGCCGGAGGAGCCGCCCGGGACGAGCTGCTGGTTCGAGCCCCCTGCCCGCCAGGGATTGATCACCGGTCCGTAATGGGACGTCTCGTTGGAGGAGCCCATCGCGAACTCGTCCATATTAAGCTTGCCGAGCATGACGGCGCCGTCGTCCCATAGGTTTTGCGTGACTGTCGATTCATAACGCGGTTCGAAACCGTCGAGGATATGGCTGCAGGCCTGGGTGTGAACGCCGACCGTGGCAAAGAGATCCTTGATTCCAAGCGGAATGCCTTCGAGGTCGCCGGCCGTTCCGGCGGCGATCCGCTCGTCCGACTTCCTCGCCATGACACGAGCGAGATCCGGCGTGACCTTAACATAGGCGTTCAGCCGGTCGTTGGCCGCATCGATCGCCGAGATATAGGCTTCGGTCAGTTCGATTGCGGTGATTTCCTTGGCGCGCAGCTTCCGGCGGGCTTCGGCAATGGTCAGGCTGGTGAGTTCGCTCATCGTGTTTTCGCTTCAGATCTGGAATGGCAACAGGGTCCGAAAGGGGCTTTCAAAGCCTTATTCGACGACTTTCGGCACCAGGAAGAAATTATGGTCGGTGACGGGCGCATTGGCGACGATATCCGCCGCCTTGTTGCCGTCGGTCACCTCGTCGGGCCGCTTCTTCATCGCCATCGGGGTCACTGACGTCATCGCTTCGACGCCATCAACATTGACTTCGGAGAGCTGCTCGACGAAGCCGAGGATGCCGTTCAGCTCGCCGACCATACGATTTGCCTCATCCTCGGAGACGGCAATACGAGCAAGTTTGGCGACGCGCTTCACGGTGGCAAGATCGACGGACATGGCATTCTCCGGATAGGATTTTTCCTATCGCTATAAAGGCCATGTCCGCCCGGTGCAACGGGGTTTCGTCAGATCGACAGGCTCTCGGCAGGCTTCATCGCCCTCGCCTGCGTCTTCGATCCCTCCATGCCGGCAACGAATTTATCGGCCGTCTGGTCGATGATCGGGAAGGTGCCGTAGTGGCAGGGAATTGCGGTCTTGAAGTTAAAATAACGCTGGCAGGCGAGTGCTGCCACCGCGCCACCCATCGTGAAGCGGTCGCCGATCGGCACGAAGCCGATATCGGGCTGGTGCAACTCATTGATCAGCGCCATATCGGAGAAGATGTCGGTATCGCCCATGGCGAATATCGAGGCTTCGTCCTCGAAATGCAGCATCAGACCGTTGGCGTTGCCGAGCGCATGCGAGACGCCGTCCTCGGTGATCTGGGCGGAGGAATGCAGCGCATTGGTAAAGGTCGCGGAGAAGCCGCCGAGCGTGATCGTCCCGCCCGTGTTGCCCATCTCGATCCTGTCGACGCCCTTGGAGCCGAGCCAGGCGGCGAGATCGGCATTAGCAAGAACGACGGCGCCGGTTTCCTTGGCAAGCGCCACGGTATCGCCGACATGGTCGCCATGGCCGTGGGTCAGCAGGATATGGGTGATGCCTGCAGAAACGTCCTTGATGTCCTGACCGGAAAATAAGGCGTTATGGCTGAGGAAGGGGTCGAGCAGGATCTTCGCCGTTCCCGTCTCGATGCGGAAGGCGGAATGGCCGAGCCAGGTGATCTTCATGAAATCTCTCCTTACGTGATGCAAAATCTGATTTCGATGGTAAGGACATATCTCATGCGCCGGCGAAGGAAAGCGGCGGCGGCTTCAATTTCTTTTGACGGATGAAACGGCAATGACGGTGCTGACGATCGAGGAAATGGCCGAGATCCTTGCTCCCGGCCAGGCGATCGCCGGGCTCGATCTCGGCACCAAAACGATCGGGCTTTCCATGTCCGATCTCGGCCGGCGTTTTGCCACGCCACGTCCGGTGATTCGTCGCATCAAGTTCACCGTCGATGCGCAGGCGCTCCTGGACTTCGCCACGGCGGAAAGGGTTGCGGGCTTCATCATCGGCCTGCCGATGAATATGGACGGATCGGCGGGGCCGCGCGTGCAGGCGACGCGCGCCTTCGTGCGCAACATGGAGCAGAAAACGGCGCTGCCCTTCGTCTATTGGGACGAACGGCTTTCGACGGTCGCGGCCGAGCGAACGCTCATCGAAATGGACGTCTCGCGCTCTAAACGGGCCGAAAGGATCGATTCGGCCGCGGCCAGCTTCATCCTTCAGGGCGCCCTCGACAGGCTTTCCTCGCTCGCAAGGTCTGACGGCGACGAATTCAGTGCCTGACGCGCCTTCCACCAAGCGGCGATCGCCTTGCGCTTTCTGAAGCCCAGGATAGCGAAGACGACGAGACTGTCCACCGCAATGGCGCGGGCAACAAGCGGCGGGATGGTTTCCGGCGGAACACCGAGGGCTTCGCCATAAATCTCAAAGGTCAGGTCATGGACCTGCCGTGTCAGAATGAAGATGCCGAAATTCATGTCGTAATAGGAGAGCCAGTACCATCCGCCCAGAAAGACGATGGGACCGGCCCAGAAGATCAGAAACCACTTCATGCGGCTTCTCCTCCCTGCTTGCGGGCGACGGGCAGATCGAGCGAAACCAGCCACATCGACGATGCCATGACGCAAAGCACCAGCGTGGGAATTGCGATATCCAGCGCCAGGACTGCGAAGAACATCATCGCCGTCACCAGAAACGCGGCTTTTGCGATCTTGCTTCCCATTGACGTCAACTTGGGGCTCTCACTCGTGTCATCTCTGCTGAACGCCACACTGTCGGGTTAGCCAGCTCCACGCAACGTAAAGCATTTGTTAAGGTTAACGCCGCACCGCCCCTGTGGATGAAGGGTGTCAGCCGTAGACGCCGCGAACGAGACGCTTCAGGGCCGTCGCCGCCTTCTCCCAGTCCCTTGACGTCTTCAGCGATAGGCCGGCGCACTGACCGCAGGCTGTACCGGAAAGTACGAGGTGCTGGATCGCCGCGATGAGGACGGCGTTGACTGCCGCCGCATCCACGCCCTTCGGCGGCGCCAGCGAACCGCGCATGCGATCAAGCCAGAGGGCGAGAGCTTTCGAACGGGCTTCGGACAGCCGCCTCACCTGCTCGGTATTTTCCGATACCTCCCAGGCGAGGATGCGGCGCATCAACGGATCACTTCTCAAGGCGTCGAGCAGGAGAAGCGCCAGCCGCTCCATCAGATCGCCGTAGGTGAGCATGAACATGCCGCCGGCATCTTCGGGAATGCGATCTCTGACCCATGTGCCGAGATCCGCGCCGATCGCCTCGACCAAACCGTCAAGGCCGCCATAGTAACGATAGATCAGCTGCTTGTCGCAGCCGGCGCGGCGGGCGACCGCATTGATGCCGAAATTCTGAAAGCCCTCCTCCGCCAGCAGGCCCTTGGCGGCGGCAAGGATCGCGCGCTCGGTGGCACCGCGATCGCGTACGCGCCGTTCCGGCTCAGCGCCGGCCCCAGGCGAAATCTCAAGATTTTCAGCTTCAATCAGCATGATCGACCCTTCCCCGCTGTCACCAATCGGTGAGTAGCGGGGAGGTCTTATCCGATCAATCCTATCCTCTTGGGAAGATTGTGGATATTTCATCCGGCGCTAAAAATTCGCCAGCGGAAGGGCGCGGATGGCGGAGCGAATCCTTCCAGAAATCTCGCGCCGACGGTTGATCGCGATGGACGAACCCGGCATAGCTGCATTATGAACAAATCTAACAATCTCCGCTAAGGCCCTGCAATGGTGAATTATATCGAAGCCTCCTCCGCGCCGCCGAAGAATACGGGCGCCATCCGGCTTTACGATGCGCAGGCCTTCGAGGGCATGCGCAAGGCGTGCCAGCTGACCGCGCGCTGCCTTGATGCGCTTGCCGAGATCGTCAAGCCCGGCGTGCTCACCGACGAGATCGATCGGTTCGTGTTCGATTTCGGCATGGATCACGGCGCGCATCCGGCAACGCTGAACTATCGCGGCTACACCAAATCCACCTGCACCTCGATCAATCACGTCGTCTGCCACGGCATTCCGAACGACAAGCCGCTGCGCGAAGGCGATATCGTCAATATCGATGTTACCTTCGTGCTCGACGGCTGGCATGGGGATTCGAGCCGGATGTATCCGGTCGGCACGATCAAGCGCGCCGCCGAGCGGCTGCTTGAGGTCACCTATGAATCACTGATGCGCGGTATCGCCGCCGTCAGGCCCGGCGCCCGCACCGGCGCGATCGGCGAGGCGATCCAGACCTATGCGGAGGCGGAGCGTTGTTCGGTGGTGCGCGATTTCTGCGGCCACGGTGTCGGCCGACTGTTCCACGATTCGCCGAATATCCTGCATTATGGCCGCGCCAATGAAGGGCCGGAGCTGCGTGAAGGCATGATCTTCACCATCGAGCCGATGATCAATCTCGGCCGACCGCATGTAAAGGTCCTTGCCGACGGCTGGACGGCCGTGACCCGCGACCGCTCGCTTTCGGCGCAATATGAACACACGGTCGGCGTCACCGCCGAGGGCTGCGAAATCTTCACACTGTCACCGGGCGGCCTCGACCGGCCCGGACTGCCGCCGCTTGCCAAGTGACGATCCGATGGCGAAGCGGCCTGTTGCGACATCTTCCGACGACGAGCTGCCTTTCGAGACCGAAGAGCCTGTTACCGACGAACGTTCGTTCTTCGGTGGCCGGCCGCAAAAAACCACCGCGCCGAACGCCCGGACCGCCCTACCCGCCTCGCTCTCCGGACCGGAACATTATCACGGCCATCGCGAGCGGCTGCGTGACCGCTTCCGCGAGCTGGGCGACACGGCGCTTGCCGATTACGAAATCCTCGAACTCTTGCTTTTCCGGCTGATCCCGCGGCGCGACACCAAGCCGATTGCCAAGGCTCTCATCGAACGCTTCGGCTCCCTCTCCGGCGTCTTCGGCGCGCCCGCTGGTCTCCTGACAGAGGTGAAGGGCGTCGGTGGGAATGTCGCCCTCGACCTGAAACTGATCGCCACCGTCGCTCACCGGACTTTGAAGAGCGAGATCAGAAGCAAGCAGGTTCTCTCCTCCTGGTCCTCGGTCATCCAGTATTGCCACGCCGCCATGGCGCACGAGACAAGAGAACAGTTCCGCATCCTTTTCCTCGACAAACGCAACGTGCTGATCGCTGACGAGGTGCAGGGCCGCGGCACGGTCGACCATACGCCGGTCTATCCCCGCGAGGTGGTCAAACGCGCGCTTGAGCTTTCGGCAACGGCGATCATCCTCGTCCACAATCATCCCTCCGGCGACCCGACGCCCTCGCGCGCCGACATCGACATGACGAAGGTGATCATCGAGGCAGCCAAGGCGCTCGACATCACCGTCCATGACCACATCATCATCGGCAAGGACGGCCATGTCAGCCTGAAAGGGCTGAAGTTGATGTAATCCGCTGCGTTGAGACGCGACTACACGATCACTGCACAACTTCCCAAGCCCTCCACGGAGACGATCATGACCAGCGGTCCGATCAGCGGCGCTCTGCTGCTTCTCACCCTCGGCATGCTGCTGATGCTCATTCTGCCGCCGATCATGGAGATCGCAGGCAAGCATCCGAGGCAACGAAAGACTGAGGAAAGCTTGAGTTGACAGCCGTCGCTGGCGCGGGATTCTATGCAATCCTGCGCCGCCACTCGCTGAACAATACCCGCCTGAAATACCGAGAAGATAAAGCTTCATGACGATCTCCAGCGGTAACACTGATCGATCGACCCGGCTCTGCCGCGATGCGCTCTGCCTCGATGACTTTGAAATGAGGGCACGGCGACATCTGCCGAAGCCTCTGTTCGGCTATATCGCCGGCGCGACCGAGACCAACGCGTCGCTGCGGCATAACGCTGAGGCGTTCCAGGCCTATGTCTTTCGGCCTCGTGTACTTCGGGACGTCTCAAGGCGCAGCACCGAGACCAGCCTCTTTGGCAAGACCCATGCCGCACCGTTCGGCATCGCGCCGATGGGGATCAGCGCGCTTATGGCCTATCGGGGGGACATCGTGCTCGCGCAAGGAGCGGACCAATCGGGAATCCCGATGATTATAAGCGGTTCGTCACTCATCCCCCTGGAAGAGATAGCTGCGGTTTCGCCACAAGCATGGTTTCAGGCCTATCTCCCCGGCGAACCCGACCGTATCGACGCTCTCATCGATCGGGTCGCTGCGGCCGGCATCGGTACACTTCTGCTGACCGTGGATACGGCCACGCTGCCCAATCGCGAAAATAATGTAAGGGCGGGGTTCTCGACGCCTTTGCGTCCCGGGCTCCGCTTGGCATGGCAAGGCATCTCGCATCCCCGCTGGACAACCGGTACATTCCTGCGCACGATCGTCCGGCACGGCATTCCGCATTTTGAAAATTCCTACGCCACAAGAGGCGCGCCGATCATCTCCTCGAACGTCACACGCGATTTCGGCAAGCGTGACCATCTCAATTGGAGCCACTTGGAGCGGATACGCAAGCGGTGGTCCGGCAAGCTCGTGGTCAAGGGGATCATGCATCCTGAAGACGCGGCACGGGCTGCAAATACCGGGGCGGATGGAGTGATCGTCTCCAATCATGGCGGCCGCCAGCTCGACGGCACCGCATCTCCCCTTCAGGTCCTTCCGGAGATTGCGGCACGTGTTGGGGACAGCTGTGCCGTCATGATCGACGGCGGCATCCGGCGTGGAACGGATATCATGAAGGCTCTCGCGCTCGGTGCCTGTTTCGTGTTCGTGGGCAGGCCGTTCCTTTATGCTGCAGCCGTCGCGGGACTACCGGGCGTGGTAAGAGCGGCGGATATCCTGAAGAAGGAACTGCATGGCAATATGGCGTTACTCGGGGTCACCAGGGTGACCGATATTTCCACTGACTACATCACTCACGCATGAACAACCGTCGCGCGCTGACATCGATATGACGAAAGTAATCATCGACGCGGCGAAGGCACTTGATATCACCGTTCACGACCACATCATCATCGGCAGGGACGGCCATGTCAGTCTGAAAGGCCTGAAGCTGATCTGAAAAGCACAGCTCCGGCTGAATCTGTAGCTGTAAAACAATCAGTAACATTGACCGGCTACCGATAGTGGAGCGACATTTTTGTCGCAAATGATTCCATTTCCAATCCGAGGCTAGAGGATGTTTCAGTACGATCTCGTTGTGGTGGGTAGCGGTCCCGCGGGGCGCCGCGGCGCGATCCAGGCAGCGAAACTCGGCAAGAAAGTGCTTGTCATCGAACAGGGCAAGCGCGTCGGCGGCGTGTCCGTTCATACCGGCACCATCCCTTCGAAGACACTGCGCGAGACGGCGCTCAATTTGTCGGGCTGGCGCGAGCGCGGCTTCTATGGCCGATCCTATCGCGTCAAGCAGGAGATCAGTGCGGAAGATCTGCGCCGCCGCCTGTTGATTACGCTCAACCATGAGGTGGAAGTGCTCGAGCATCAGTTCGCCCGCAACCGTGTCCACCATATGCGCGGCAAAGCGAGTTTCATCGATTCCACCACCTTGCAGGTCATCAAGGATGATGGCGAAGCAATGACCGTCAGCGGCGCCAGCATTCTGCTTGCTGTGGGCACGAAGCCATTTCGGCCAGACTATATGCCGTTTGATGGCAAGACCGTGCTCGACAGCGACGAGTTGCTTGATATCGAAGAACTCCCGCGCACCATGGTCGTCATCGGCGCCGGCGTTATCGGCATCGAATATGCGACGATCTTCTCGGCGCTCGATACTGCCGTGACGGTAATCGATCCGAAGTCGACCATGCTCGACTTTATTGATAAGGAAATCGTCGAGGATTTCACCTATCAACTGCGCGACCGCAATATGAAACTGCTGCTCGGCACGAAGGCTGAGAAGGTCGAGCGGCTGGATAGCGGCAAGGTTCAGCTGACGCTCGACAACGGCCGTCATCTCGTGACCGACATGGTGCTCTTCGCCGCCGGACGCATGGGGGCGACCGACGCGCTGAACCTTCCGGCCATTGGCCTGGAGGCCGACAGCCGTGGCCGCCTCAAGGTCAATCCGGAGACCTTCCAGACATCGGTTGCCAACGTCTACGCCGCCGGCGACGTGGTCGGCTTTCCAAGCCTTGCCTCGACCTCAATGGAACAGGGCCGCATCGCTGCGCGCGTGGCGATCGGCGCGGTCGCGAAGGAGCCGCAGAAATATTTCCCCTACGGCATCTATGCGGTGCCGGAGATTTCGACCTGCGGCCTCACCGAAGAGGAAATGAAGGAGCGCGGCATTCCCTATGAATGCGGTATTGCCCGCTTCCGCGAAACTTCGCGCGGCCACATCATGGGCCTCGACACAGGGCTTCTGAAGCTGATTTTCTCGCTGAAGACGCGCCGACTGCTCGGCGTGCATATCGTCGGCGAAGGCGCCACGGAGTTGGTGCATATCGGCCAGGCGGTGCTCAATCTGAAGGGCACGGTCGAATATTTCGTCGAAAACACCTTCAACTATCCGACGCTCGCCGAAGCCTATAAGATCGCCGGGCTCGACGCTTGGAACCGGATGGGCGACATCAAGTCGGAACTCTGAAAGCGCCGCCGGCAGCGCCACCATCTAATTCCGCCAGCCAAGACGGAGCCGAGAGCTTGCGCATCATTTCGCTGAATGCATGGGACGGCAGGCTGCACGAGGCCCTGATCGCCTATGTCAGGCAGGCCGATCCCGATGTGCTGTGCCTGCAGGAGGTGCTGAGGGCGCCGAATGCGGATCGCGGATGGTCGCTCTACCGGGATGCGGGGCTGGAGCTGCCGCAGCGCGTCGATCTGTTCCGGGAGATCGGCGACGCCCTGCCCGGCCACGACGCCTTCTTCTGCCCGACATCGAGAGGTGAGCTTTTCGATGGCGACGCCGCCATTGTCGCGGAATTCGGGTTGGCGACCTTCGTCCGCAAATCGCATTCCATTATCGCCCAGGCGCTGGACTTCGTGCATGGCAGTTTTTCCGCCGATGGCTGGGGTGAACATCCCAGGCCGCGAAATGCGCATTGCATCCGTCTCTTCAGCCATGAACACGCTCGCGCTGTGACGATCGCCCATATGCATGGGCTGCGCGATCCCGCCGGCAAGGGCGATACGGCGGAGCGCGAAAAGCAGGCTTTGGCGCTGGCCGGCCTCATCGGGCGGATCTGGCCCGGTGACGAAGGGCTCGTTGTCTGCGGCGACTTCAACCTGCTGCCCGACAGCGCGACCTTCAAGGTCCTTGCCAGGTTAGGTCTTTCCGATCTCGTCACCGGAAACGGCGTCGTCGACACGCGAACCTCCTACTATCCAAAGCAAGGCCGCTTCGCTGACTACATGCTGGTTACGCCGGAGGTGAAGGTTGCCCAATTTGAGGTGGTCAAGGCGCCCGAGGTGTCGGACCACCGCGCATTGCTGCTCGATCTCGAGTAGTGTATCGACGGAAGACATGCTGCGCGAAACTTTAGCGCGCAGTTTCGAATTTTTACGCCTTAGTTTGAACTCTGATAAATCGCATTGATATGCCGTGCCTGATTTGTGCCATCAACGCCGTTTTGCCTCCGGGCAGAAGTTTCTAAAGAAAGATAGACACTCTTGTCCCATGCTTCGGAAGCCGCGCGCAGACGTTTTCAGCTCATCCTGATCAAGCCGTCGCATTATGACGATGACGGCTACGTCATCCGCTGGTGGCGGGCAATGATCCCGTCCAATTCGCTTGCGGCTCTCTACGGTATCGCTGCCGAATGCGCCGAGCGTAAAGTGCTCGGGCCAGATGTCGCGATCGACATCACGGTACTCGACGAGACCAATATGCGGATCGATTTCGCTCGGCTGCTCGCCCAGTTCAGACGCCACGGCAATTTCGGCATGGTCGCGCTGGTTGGCGTCCAGTCCAATCAATATCCGCGCGCACTCGATATCGCCCGCCCGTTCCGCAATGCCGGCCTGCCTGTTTCGATGGGCGGCTTCCATGTGTCCGGTTGCCTTTCGATGCTCGACGGCACGGCGGTCGGGCTCGATGCCTGCCGCGACATGGGCATCTCGATGTTCGCCGGCGAGGCCGAAGGGCGGCTGGAGATGGTGCTGCGCGACGCCGCCGCCGGCGAGTTGAAGCCGCTCTATAATTTCATGAACGACCTTCCCGGCATCGGAGGTACGCCGGTTCCCTTCCTGCCGAAGGACAATATCCAGCGTACGCTCGGGCTCAGCACGAGTTTCGATGCCGGACGCGGCTGTCCCTATCAGTGCTCGTTCTGCACCATCATCAATGTGCAGGGACGCAAGTCGCGCTTCCGCTCTGCCGACGACGTCGAGAAGCTGGTGCGGATGAACTGGGCGCAGGGCATCCATAAATTCTTCATCACCGACGACAATTTCGCCCGCAACAAGGATTGGGAGGCGATCTTTGACCGCTTGATAGAGCTCAAGGAGCGGGATGGCATTCCGCTCGGCCTGATGATTCAGGTCGACACGCTCTGCCACAAAATTCCCAATTTCATCGAGAAATCCAAGCGCGCGGGCGTCACCCGCGTCTTCATCGGTCTTGAAAACGTCAATCCGGACAATCTGACCGCCGCCAAGAAGAACCAGAACAAAATCACCGAATACCGCAAGATGCTGCTCGCCTGGAAGGCGCAGGGCATCATGACGCTTGCCGGCTATATTCTGGGCTTCCCCGCCGACACGCCGGAATCGATTCGGCGCGACATTGCCATCATCCAGGAAGAGCTCCCGCTAGACGTCATCGAATTCTTCATCCTGACGCCGCTGCCCGGTTCGGAGGACCATCAGGTCCTGTGGAAGAAGGGCGTCGAGATGGACGGCGATCTCAACATCTACGATGTCGAGCATGTCTGCACCGCCCACCCCAAAATGAGCAAGCAGGAATGGGAAGACATCTACCATGAGGCTTGGTCGCTCTATTATTCGCCTGCCCATATGAAGACGCTGCTGCGCCGCGCCGTGGCGACCGGTGTGCCGCTGGCAAGACTTGTGAAAGTTCTCGTCTCCTTCGCAACGACCGTGCCGCTGGAAAACGTGCATCCGCTGCAAAGCGGCCTCATGCGCTTAAAGACGCCGTCGGAGCGACGTCCGGAGCTTCCGCGCGAACACCCGCTGATCTTCTGGCCGCGCTTTGCCAGGGAAACCATCCGCAAACATGCTTCGCTCGCCGGCACGATCATCGGCCTGATGATCTCCGCCTTCCTGATCTCAAGAGATGCGAAGTCGAAGAGCTATATGGATCAGGCGCTGACACCCGTCGCGGATGATGAGGAAGAAACGCTCAGCCTGTTCACCAAAACATCAGGCGGAACCGCAGCCGTGAGTCATGTCAGGAAAGTCGCGCAATTGACACGGACCGCGAATTGAGCGGTGGCCATTTTCGCTAAAGTGCCTCACATGGGATGTTTTTCGCCGCCGTTTAAGCGACTTGGATCATCTGACTCGTCTCGGCCATTTGCAACGTGTCGAGGAATTCGACGATCTTGACCGGCTTGCCATCCCTGAAATGGAACTTGTCGACGAATTCCGTACGGAATGTCACGCCCGATGGGATATGCCTGACCTCGCCATCGCGGTGGGCAAAGACCACCTGCGCGTCCTCGTCCACATAAATGCCGGCTGTCCTGACGTTGGATAGATCCCACGCAGTGATGAGCTGCGATATTGCCTGGCGAAAGGCATGAGGTCCGCCCGATTCAGTCGAAAAAGGCGCCAGCCGTGTATTGCCGACAATGCGAAAGGTGCAATCCTCGCCGAGCAGCGCCAGCGTACCCTCAATATCGCCGCGATCACGCACAGTGTAGATTTCCTCCACCAGCTTCTTCAGGTCGTGCTTTGCAGTCATTTTCAAGCCCCCTCGCCACTCGGTAGATCTGCCTCATTGTACCTTATCACAACTATCTGTTGTTGATAATGCGACGGCGACGTTGGAAATGTGCTGTCCTGATAAATCCAAAAAGAAAAGGCCCCGCGCGATGGCGGGGCCTTCAAATTCTAGAACGGGAAGGCGATTACTCGGCGCTGTCCTCAGAAGCCTTCTTCTTCGGAGCAGCCTTCTTTTTTGGAGCGGCGGCTTCCTCGCCCTCGCCAGCCTCTGCAGCCTCGGCCTTGGCCGCCGCCTTCTTCTTCGGAGCGGCCTTCTTGGCCTCAGGCTTGGCTTCGCCTTCTTCCTCAGCGAGCAGTTCTTCCTTCGTCACCTTCTTGTCGGTCACGTCGATTTCGGTCAGCAGATGGTCGATGACCTTCTCTTCGAAGATCGGTGCGCGGATCGAGGCGGCTGCACCCGGTTGGCTGCGGAAGAATTCGAGTATCTGCTTTTCCTGGCCGGGATACTGGCGCAGCTGATCGTAGATCGCGCGCTGCATCTCGTCTTCTGTGACTTCGACGCCAGCCTTTTCGCCGATTTCGGAGAGAACGAGGCCGAGGCGGACGCGACGCTCGGCGAGCGTCTTGTATTCCTCACGCGCCTTCTCTTCGGTCGTGTCTTCGTCCTCGAAGGTCTTGCCAGATTGAGCAAGGTCGTTGTTCACCTGGCTCCAGATGCCGTTAAATTCGGCATCGACGAGCGAAGCCGGGGTCTCGAACTTGTACATCTCGTCCAGCTGGTCGAGGATCTGGCGCTTCAGCTTCTGGCGGGTCAGCGAGCCGTACTGCGATTCGATCTGGCCGCGGACGATTTCCTTCAGGCGATCAGCGGATTCGATGCCGAGCTTGGAGGCGAGTTCGTCGTTGATCTCGACCGCGCCGGGCGCTGCAACATCCTTGACCGTGATGTCGAAGGTTGCTTCCTTGCCGGCGAGGTTCTTCGCCGGATAGTCGGCCGGAAAGGTCACGGTGATGGTCTTCTCTTCGCCGGCCTTGACGCCGACGAGCTGATCTTCGAAGCCCGGGATGAAGCGGTTGGAGCCGATTACCAGCTCGGCGCCCTGATCGGTGCCGCCTTCGAAAGCTTCGCCGTCGACCTTGCCGACATAATCCATGGTGACGCGGTCGCCGTTGGCGGCCTTGCCGGTCTTGCTCTCGTAGGAGCGGGCGCTTTCGGCGACCTTCAGGACCTGCTCGTTGACTTCGTCATCCGAGATATCGATGACTTCGCGCGTGACCTTGATGCCCTTGACGGACCTCAGTTCGATCGGCGGCAGCACTTCGTAGGAGAGCGTGAATTCGAAATCCTGCTGGGCGGCGAGAATCTTGTCGGCCTCGTCCTTGTCCTCAGTCATGGCGATTTCCGGCTGCGTGGCGGATTTTTCGCCGCGGCTGGACAGGATGGCGGCGGGCTGTTCGCGGACGATCTCGTTGACGAGGTCGGCCATGATCGACTTGCCGTAGACCTTCTTCAGGTGAGCAGCGGGAACCTTGCCCGGACGGAAGCCGTTGATGCGGACCTTGTCCTTCACGTCGGCAAGACGCTCATTCATCTTGTCTTCCATGTCCTTGGCCGGGATAACGACCTTGATTTCGCGCTTCAGCCCTTCAGCGAGCGTTTCGATAACCTGCATGTCTTCCTACCTTCATGTCCTGGCGGCCGTGCCCAGACGCCGTTCGTTTCGATGAGCACGACGCCGGCAGCGTGCCGTGCGTGGCTTTTCCCAATTCCTGTATCATTCCGCCAAAATGGGGAACGGCACTCGCTTCCGAGTATTCGGAACAACCTTCGGTCATTGGGGACAACTAAGTTCTTAGTCTCCCCCTGCAAACAGCCTGGTGCGGGTAGAGAGACTTGAACTCCCACGCCTTGCGGCACCAGAACCTAAATCTGGCGTGTCTACCAATTTCACCATACCCGCGTTCACAAACCGCATGCCTATGCCTGCGCATGAGGCCTTCCGGAGCGCGGCGTCTCTATATCACCCGATTTGGTCGAGGCAAAGGAAAAATGAACGGCAAATGACAGGGTCTTCAAAGCCCAGAAGCCGCCCTCCCCCGAAGGCTTGAGAGATCAATAAAGCGGTTCGTCGTAAACCGGCTTGCCGTCGACGAGCAGGCTGCGTATCTGCGCGCTTCCGTCTGGCGAGACCCGCACCGCTATGGCGACGTTGCCATCATTGCGTGCCTCCTCAATCGGTTTGCCCTGACCTTCCGGAACGTAATAGCGCTCGATGCCGTATTCGACGCGGATGCTGCCGCCGGCCGCGAGCCCGCCACTATAGAAAGGCTGGCTGCGCAGGATCACCGTCTCCGGCTGCGGCGGCAGCGCCTGGAAAGACGATTCGCTCACCGTCCAGAAACCGTCCACCTGCCTCTTCAATCGGACCCACAGGGTGTGTTCGCCGGGTTCAGCGGGAATGCCGCCGGAGACCGTCTGCACCGGCACGGCGGAAATGTCGTAATTCAACACGACATAATCACCGCGCAGGAAATCCCGCGGGTCAACCGGGGCGGTCTTCAGCAGGACCTCAGCGCCGCTGCTGAGGATCGATGCACGGCTCTGGATCATCGTGCCGAGGATCACCGACTGCAAGCCGGCGACGATGATCGCCGAAATCAGATATCCTTTGCCGGATTGCAGCCTAGCCATCAACGAACTCATGCGCGCGCCTCCCGCGAAAAGCGCCGCTCGAGACGAATGACGAGCCAGGCGACGAGCGCCACCACGAGACCGGAGAACAGGAAGAGACTCGACGTGCCGAGGATCGAGCCGACGGTGACGGAGGCGAGATAGAGCATCTCCACGGCAAAGGTCGTATAGGCGAGATAACGCACCGCGCCGTTATCCCTGCCATGTAGAGCGATCGCCAGCACGGCAGCGGCGAGCGTCGCCACGCCGAGCACCACCAGCCGCCAGCCTTGCTCAATCTCGATATGCAGCAGCAGCAAGCCGATTACGGCGACGAGGAAGCTGTAGAAAGCCGGCGCTGCGCCGGCACTTCTCATCAGCGAAGCGATACGAGGGTGCGGCAAAGCCGTCAGCGCGAAGGCCGCCATACCGCCGATTGCGAAGGCGAGCGCCACGGCGATCTCCTCATAAAGCGTGTAGAGCCAGGCGAGCCAGCCGACCAGCAGCAAGTAGGCGAGATGACGGGCCCGCTCGGCACCGGTATAACGCACCAGCGCGATTGTCATCACCGCCATGATCGGCGCCATCCAGGGATCAAACCCGATCCAATGCGTCTCGTGGTTCTCGAGATAGACGGCGAACGACGCCCAGGAGAGAAAGCTTGC
Source organism: Rhizobium sp. MHM7A (assembly GCF_005862215.1). NCBI lineage: Bacteria > Pseudomonadati > Pseudomonadota > Alphaproteobacteria > Hyphomicrobiales > Rhizobiaceae > Rhizobium > Rhizobium sp. MHM7A. The sequence continues at coordinate 102,465 of NZ_VCHT01000004.1, read as the reverse complement.
GACGACGACAACGGCGCCCGAACGGAACAGGATCGCCGAGATCGTGGCAATCGCGAACCAGAGATACATCACGGTCTGCTCGTCGCCCGAGAGATGATACATTTGCCCGACCAGCGAGATGGCGCCACCGAAGCTCATTGCCCCGATGACCAGCAACCCGCTTGCGGCCGCTGTCGCACCGCGGGCAAGCATCATGGCGGCGGCAATGTGTACAATCCAAATCAGGGTGAGGATAGCGCCGACGCGGACGAGGCGCGGAATGGCCTCCCAGTTGGACGCGACGACCAGCAAGACGGCCGCGGCAAGCAGCACCGCCGCCAGCGCCATCAGCACCCGGCCGAGGCTGAAGCTTGCCGGGCGGCTATCATATTCGGCGAGAAGCGCGCCGGCGGTTTCCTCTCCAATCAGCCCCTTTCCCACCCAGAGCGAGAGATCCCGCTCCAATCTGCCGCGATACATGCCTCACTCCTCATTTCCGTGACGCTCGTTCCGGCGCTTCGGCTTCCGTCGTTATAGCCGCAGCAGGCGGCTTCGCAAACGCCATCCCGGCGATAGACTGCAAATTCCTCATTGGTCTAATTTGGGTCAGACGTTAACCGACCGTTAACGTCGGAAGCGCTAATATGAGCATACAAAGGGAGACGCATGCTCTTTTCGCATACCTCTCATGTATTTATTGCACTGCAAAAAAATGATTAGTCATACTATTTACCGATCTATCGAAGCACGGGGATGGCGCCCCGGCCCGGTTTTCCGGACGCCCACGGATGCTTTTGTTCGTGACGAGATTCGCGGCTGCGCACTCCTCCTCCCAAGCGCGCTGCGATAGACTGGCAACACTCCTCCTCCCAGTTGCCAGTCAGTATAATGCGCCCGCCGGATCCTCCCCCGGCGGGCGTTTTATTTGACGAATGGACGACCTGGGATTCAACAACTTATCGTTATCGGCGCCGCAGTGCTGCTCGCAAAGCGAGGCCACCTGACGTGCCGGCCGCCGCATGAAGCCGTGGCACCGTATCGCGATCACTCGCTTCGGCGGCGTGAGATAAATGAGCTGCTTGGCGCCTCGGCGCTAAACTCCATCGACTCGATCCGCCGGAGAGGCAGCTTTGCCTATCGCAACGAGAGTGAGCACGAGAAACGTAGAATCTTCCACCAATTTCTTTTGCCTATTCGTTGATCAAAATGCGGTAATATTGTGTAAAGCATTGCACAGCTTGCATGGGTGACTTGAAAACTTGGCTGTTTTCGTTCTTCGCGCCGCAACATATATTCCAGCCATCAAATAGAGGTCAGCGCCGATCGGTGGCTGCTGGCAGATCAAACCCTCGGAAAGGGGCTTAACATGAACATCACTCGCTCTTTTAACAACTGGCGCAAGTATCGTCAGACCGTTACGGAACTCGGTCGCATGACCAACCGCGAATTGCATGACCTCGGCATCGACCGTTCGGACATCCATCGCGTTGCCCGTGAGGCTTCCTCCCGCTAATTCAAGGCGGTCGCTGCTTTCTTCCAAGCAGATCGTCAATGATTTAAACGCCCGCTGCACCACAGCGGGCGTTTTCTTTTGCAAGCAATCCACTGCCGCTCCGGTTGCGGTTTTCTCAGCTCTTTCGCTCGCTTAAAAAGTATTCACCGCTCAATTTGCGAGCATCGTAGTGCACAATTGCATGGCAGACGCCTCTTATTTGCACTGCACAATCGGACCGACATCGCCTATATAGACATCAACCGCAGAGAGACAGGCGATCCCGCCGTCCCGCGGACATTTGTTCGAGGAAGATGACAATGAACCCGATCCGCATTGCAAAAAGCTGGCTCAGCTACCGCCGCACGCTCAACGAGCTCGGCAGCCTGTCGAACCAGACCCTGTCCGATATCGGCGTTAGCCGCTACGACATCCGCAACATCGCATCCCGCTCGTTCCGCTAATTGCGGACCTGGTGACGGCACGATGCTTCAAGACGGCGCCATCAGGGCGCCGTTTTTGATTCCGGGGTGTTGGATCGCACCCGCCGACATGATATCAGCCCGGAATGAACACGATCTCCTCCTATTCCCCTATCCACGTTGTCGGCGGCGGGCTTGCCGGTTCGGAAGCCGCCTGGCAGATCGCCAGTGCGGGCGTTCCCGTCATTCTGCATGAAATGCGCGGCGTGCGCGGCACGGATGCGCACAAGACCGACGGTCTGGCCGAGCTCGTCTGCTCCAATTCCTTCCGTTCCGACGATGCGACCAGCAATGCCGTCGGCGTCATCCACGCGGAAATGCGCATGGCGGGCTCGCTGATCATGGCCGCTGCCGACCGCCACCAGGTACCGGCCGGCGGTGCGCTCGCCGTCGATCGCGACGGCTTCTCGGATGCCGTGACCCGCGCCATCCACGACCACCCTCTTATCACAGTCATGCGTGAAGAGATCACCGGCCTGCCGCCAAGCGACTGGGATCTCGCCATCGTCGCCACCGGGCCCCTGACGGCGCCGTCGCTCGCCAGCGCCATCCAGGCGGCAACGGGCGAGGATTCGCTCGCTTTCTTCGATGCCATCGCGCCGATCGTCTACCGCGACAGCATCGACATGAACATTTGCTGGTACCAGTCGCGCTATGACAAGGTCGGCCCCGGCGGCACGGGCAAGGATTACATCAACTGCCCGATGGACGAAGCGCAGTACAATGCTTTCGTCGATGCGCTGATATCGGGGGACTCGGTCGGTTTCAAGGAATGGGAAGGCACGCCTTATTTCGACGGCTGCCTGCCGATCGAGGTCATGGCTGAACGCGGTCGCGAGACACTGCGCCACGGGCCGATGAAGCCGATGGGACTGACGAACGCGCATAACCCAACCGTAAAGGCCTATGCGGTCGTGCAGTTGCGGCAGGACAACGCGCTCGGAACGCTCTACAACATGGTCGGTTTCCAGACGAAATTGAAATACGGCGCGCAGGCGGAAATCTTCCGGATGATTCCAGGGCTGGAAAATGCGGAATTCGCCCGCCTCGGCGGCTTGCATCGCAACACCTATATCAATTCTCCCACATTGCTGGACCCGTCGCTGACGCTGAAATCGCGGCTAGGCTTGCGCTTTGCCGGCCAGATCACCGGCTGCGAGGGTTATGTGGAAAGTGCCAGCGTCGGGTTGATGGCGGGGCGTTTCGCAGCCGCCGAACGTAAGGGCGAGGCGATCTTGTTGCCGCCGGCTACGACAGCCCTCGGTTCGCTGCTCGGCCATATCACTGGCGGGCACATCGTCACCGACGAGGAACCGGGCAAGCGCTCGTTTCAGCCGATGAACATCAATTTCGGGCTATTTCCAGAGCTTGAGCCCGGCTCAATCGTCAAACCCGAGGGCGTCAAGCGCTTCCGCGGCAAGGACAAAACGATCATGAAGCGGCAGTTGATCGCACGTCGTGCGCTTGCAGACTGCGCCGCCTGGCTCGGTCAGACGCCGACGTTTGCCGAAAGCGCCTGAGCTGTTCTATTGCTTGTTGGCTGCCGAAATATTGCCGGATGCCAGGTCCTTATCCGGCTCGGCGATATAGTTGCCGAGCAGCCAGAGCGCAACTTCAGAAGCCTCCTTCGCTGAAGCGAACTCGAATTTGCCGTTGTGGCTGTGCGCATCTAGAAATTCTATTTCCAACCCCCTGCCGGTCTCCGAGCTTGCGACACGCACACGGCCGGGCTCGATCAGATGGCAGGAGAAATGGCGCGCCATGTTGCGCATGAGGCCGGCCTTGTTGTCGTGCAGGCGCACGAAGATCGCCTGACCGTTTTTCGTCGCCTGCAGCTGGCGGATCGCCTCGTTGGGAAAGGCACGGCCGAACTCGATGATGGCCAGTCCCGTGTCGTGCAGACTGTCCTCCTTGTTTTGCGCAGCCATTCGTGTTGCCACGAAAGCAAAGAAGATGACGATGGCGAAAAGAACGCACCAGACGATAATGCCCACGCCGAGTCTCCGTTCAAAGGATCGTGTTGAGGGTCTTGTAGCGCGCGAGACTTGCGCGAATTTGACCTGTGTCAGATTTTCCTGCGGGCTGCCGCCAGCGCCATTCTAAGTTGGCGGCGCCATTGCGGCGACTGCAGCGGCCGGTCGAACAGGAAAGCCCCCCGCCTCTGCGCCTTGAGGAGCACCGGTTCGGCCAGGGTCGCGGGCAGGAAGGCAGGGAACAGAGCTGGCGGAATCGACCCTGCCCCTCTCGCCTTTGCCAGATGCTCAAGGCCGAGGCCGGCAAAGGCCTCGATGGCGGCGGAGATGCGCGGCCGGTCTTCGCCGGCGAGGAAGGCGTCGCGGTTAAGTCCGGTGGCGGAAAGGATCTGCAGCGGAATATAGATCTGGCCGCGGCGGCGATGCAGCGGCATCAGCAGCAACAGCCCGGCAATCGCTTGTGCGACGCCTGCATGGCCGGCGGCATCCGCCGATCGCGGAGCCTCCTCCGGCGAAAGCACGAGGCTTGCGAGCTGGATCAGCGCGGAGGCCGTTTCGCCGGCATAACCTTCAAGCGAGACCCGCGTCTCCATCGGATCGTCATAGAGGTCGAAGGTGCGGGCGTCGATCATGTCAACCAGCGTCTTGCGCGGCAGGCGATGGGCCTCTATCGCCGTCAGAAGCGCCGCGGCGACGGGATTGGCCGCCGTCGAGCCATGCGCATTGCCTTCCAGCAGGTCGCGCCAGTATTGCATGCGCACCTCGCCAGGCAGCGGCTCATGCACCAGGTCTCGGATGCGGGCGAGTTCCGCATTGAACGCGTAAAGGGCCGCTAGCGCACCGCGCTTCTCCTCCGGCGACAAGAGACAGGCGAGATAGCGGTCGCGATCATTGTCGCGCAGCATCGCCAGGCAGATGTCCTGGTTGGTCGCTATTTTCGCGTCAGCCATCGTCAGACCGCAATCAATGCCGCTGCGACGGCGCGCTGCTCCGAAAGCATAATGTTGAAGGTGCGCACCGCGGCACCCGTGCTCATCGGATCGGAAGAGATGCCGCGCGTCTTCAGCGCCTGCTTCAATTCGTCGGGCAGACGGCGAAGCTCGGTTCCCGTACCGACGAGCAGAACCTCAATTTCAGCTGCCTCTTCCAGCACGCGGCGGAAATTTTCAAGCGACAGCGGCTTCGACATATCCATGTCCCAACCGTGAATGCCGGAGGGCAGGCAAAGGATCGAGCCGCGATGCGACATGTCGGCAAAACGGAAACCGCCATTGCCGTATGTGTCGATCGGAGCCCGGCCGGGAAAATGCGCCGCGCGGATTTCTATGCCTTTTGCCATATTTTCAAACCACCGTGCCGGATCTTACACCGGCATCCGTCTTGTTGCTCTCTTCTTCGTCAGGACCTTCCTGCCGCAGCCGGAAGACGATCAATACGGGAGCAGCGATGTAGATCGAAGAGAAAGTGCCGAGAGCGACTCCGAAGAGCATCGCAAAGGAGAAGGAGCGGATGACGTCGCCGCCGAACAGATACAGCGCAAGCAGCGCAAGCAGCGTCGTCGCCGCGGTCAGGACGGTGCGCGACAATGTCTGATTGATCGAGGCGTCGATCAGGATCGGCAGCGGCATCTTCCTGTATCGTTGAAGATTCTCGCGCATCCGGTCATAGACGACGACCGTGTCGTTCAGTGAATAACCGACGATCGTCAGCATGGCTGCGATGCTCGTCAGGTTAAACTCGATGCCGGTCAGCACGAAGAGACCGAGCATGATGATGACGTCGTGCAGCGTGGCAATGATGGCGCCGACTGCGAACTGCCATTCGAAGCGGATCCAGATGTAGATCAGAATGGCCGAGAGTGCGGCTGCGACACCGAGCGTCGCCATCATCGTCAATTCGCCCGAGATGGCGGGACCGACAACCTCGACGCGGCGAAAATCGTAATCGGCCTCGAGTTCGCCGCGCACCAGCGTGGCCGCCGATTGCTCGGCGTTCTCGCCGCCGCCCTGCGACGCGATGCGAATCCGCGCATTCGATCGCCCGCCCGTAGGCTCGACGCTGACCTCGCCAAGATTGAGATCATCCAGACGCAATCTGAGGTCGGCGATGTCGGCACTGCCCTGCTTCGCCGTCACCTCGATGAGCGAGCCGCCCGTGAAATCGATACCGAGCTGCAGGCCAACGGTGGCAAATGCCGCCATGGCGATCAGCGAGATCACTGCCGACGCGGTGAAGACGTAACGGCGGATCCCCATGAAACGCACATTGGCGTGCTCGAAAAGATGCGCGAGAACGCTCTTCGGCAGATGCCTGGGATGGCGCGCTTTCAGCCAGGCGGCGACAATCGAGCGCGTCAGCGTGAAAGCAGTGATGACGGTCGTCGCAATGCCGACCGCCAGCGTGACTGCGAAACCGCGAATGGATTCGCTGCCGAGGAAGAGGAGAATGATGGCGGCGATGAAGATCGTGGCATTCGCGTCAATGATCGTTGCGAAAGCGCGCGAAAAGCCGCGGCCGACGGCCTGCTCAAAGGAGGGGCTGGCTCTTTGCTCTTCGCGTATGCGCTCATAGATCAGCACGTTGGCATCGACCGCCATGCCGACAATAAGCACGATGCCCGCAATACCGGGCAAAGTCAGTGTCGCGCCGGCAAGGCTGAGCGCAGCGACGATGAAGATCAGATTGAAGACGAGCGAGACGACGGCGATGACGCCGAGAATGCGGTAGAGCGCGATCATCAATGCTGCGACCAGCACGACTGCGACGAGACCGGCGACCAGGCCGGAGAAGATGGAGTCGGCGCCGAAGCTCGGGCTGACGCTGCGCTCCTCGACGCTCGTCAGCGTCGCCGGCAAGGCGCCGGCGCGCAACATCACCGCAAGATCGCGAACGCCATCCTCTGAGAAGTTTGCCGAAATCCGGCCCTCACCGTCGGTGATCGCCGCATCGATGACCGGCGCCGACATCACCTGGTCGTCAAAGACGATGGCAAGGTGCTTGCCGATATTTTGCGTTGTCGCCTGCGCCAGCCGCTGCGTGCCTTCCGCATCAAGGCGATAGGCGATCGAGGTATCCTGGGTCTGCGGATCGACGACAGGCTCGACATTGACCATGTTGCTGCCGGTGACGAATCCAATGCGGTCGACCAGATAAGGAACCGGCGGATCGTCGAGCGAATAAAGCACCTCGGAAGTGGCCGGCCAGCGGCCGCTCAGAGCCTCCTGTCCGGATATGCTTTCGTCGAGGAGATGAAAGGAAAGCTTGGCCCGCTGGTTCAGGATGTTTTTCACCCGCTCGGCATCGACCGATCCCAGCACCTGGACGACGATCCGGTCGTCGCCATCGGGGCGGAGGAGGAAATGATCGTAGCCCGATTGCGCCAGGCGGCGGCCGACAATATCGAGCGAGCGGCCGCAGGCGGAGGCAATGTCGGCGGCAATGCCGGCGTCGGAAATCTGCAGCGAAAGCTGTCCCTCCGCGCCCTGCTGCAGCGAAATCCCAGGCTCCGACTGCTCGCCGGCCATGGTCAGAGGCTTCAGCAGATCGACCGCCTTTTGCGTCTCGGCCAGATCGGTAACCCGGACAGTGACGGTCTGGCCGTTGCCGGTCAGGCCGGTATAGCGAATGCCGGCGCCCCGCAACGCGTTGCGCACTTTGGCGACCGCCTCTTCCAAGCGGTCCTTGACGATATCGGAACGCTCGACCTTTAGGACGATATGCGAGCCGCCCTGCAGGTCGAGACCGAGCGTGACGCGGCTGTTTCGCAACCATCCCGGCAGAGAGGAACGCTGCGCCTCGCCGAGCAGATTGGGCGCAGCGATGATGATGGCCGCAAGGGCGACCAGCCAAATCAGAAGTGTTTTCCAGCGGGAAAAATGCAACATTCTCTCGACGATCTTCCGATCCGGCTCTTCGCCGTTATCGCTTGTTACGCCGCGTCGGCTTTGACAGGCTCACCCTTGACGCGAACGTCCGAAATGCCGCTGCGAACAATGCGCACGCGCACGCCTTCAGCAATTTCGACTTCGACTTCCTTGTCGTCGACGACCTTGGTCACCTTGCCGACGAGACCACCGCCCGTCACGATCTGATCGCCGCGGCGAATGGACTTCAAGGTTTCCTCGCGCTTCTTTGCCTGCGCCCGTTGCGGCCGGATCAGCAGGAAGTACCAGACGACCATAAGCGGCACGAAAAGGATGATCATTTCGAAACCGGAACCGCCGAATCCTGTTGCGGTATCGGTCGCAGTCTGGGCGAATGCCGGGGTGATGAACATGCTAAACTCCTCAGGCTTCTACGGCGGAACTCCGCCTGCTTTTTCAGGTTGCCGGACTATAGTTGCAGCTTGGATGAATGCAACAGAAACAGCCGGAAAGAGTACCGATTCCGCTGCCTCATAACCTTTCGGCCGGGAAAAGGCCATGGTAGGCGGCATCGAAAGATCAAAGCGGCTTGCCGCAGCGAGAAATCAGGAGGCTTGCGATGACCGAGGAAATCAACACCGCCCTGCTTGCCGAGCTGAAAAGGCTCGCTGATGCCGTGCAGCGTCTAGCCGGGCCGGCACCTGCCGTCAATGAGTGGAATGCGGCCGACTGTTTCATTTGGGCGCCGTCGCGTCAGCATCTGCAGCCGGTGAAGAAGCCGAATCGGGTGGCGCTGAAGCTCATCCGCGGCGTCGACCACGTGCGCGATATCCTGCATGAGAATACGGTGCGCTTCGCCGAGGGTTATGTCGCCAATAACGTGCTGCTCTGGGGCGCGCGCGGCATGGGCAAATCATCGCTGGTCAAGGCGGTGCATGAGGATGTCAGGCGCGAAAGCGGCGTCCCGTTGAAACTGGTCGAGGTACATCGCGAGGATATTGCCAGCCTGCCCAACCTGCTCGACCTCCTGAAGGACACGCCGTACCGTGTGATCGTCTTCTGCGACGACCTCTCCTTCGATCATGACGACACCGCCTACAAGTCGCTGAAGGCTGCACTCGACGGCGGCGTCGAGGGACGGCCTGACAATGTGCTCTTCTACGCCACGTCGAATCGGCGCCATCTTCTGCCGCGTCACATGATGGAAAACGAACAGTCGACGGCCATCAATCCATCTGAAGCCGTCGAGGAAAAGGTCTCGCTGTCCGATCGCTTCGGTCTTTGGCTCGGCTTTCATAAATGCAGCCAGGAAGACTATCTCGGCATGATCGACGGCTATGCCGATCACTTCAAGCTTGGCCTCGACCGCAATAAGATGCATGCCGAGGCGCTGGAATGGGCAACGACGCGCGGCGCGCGCTCCGGCCGCGTCGCCTGGCAATATATCCAGGATCTCGCCGGACGTCTGCGCGTTCATATCGACCGGGCATAGGCGCCTCCGAATCGGAGTCTATGCGAAGAGATCGAAAATGACAAAAGCCCGGCTGGTGGCCGGGCTTTTGCGCTCCCTGGTACGCTCTACCTATTCCAGGAAAGTCATCGGGTTGACCGGCGACGCGTCCTTGCGCACTTCGAAATGGACCTGTGGCTGCTTGACGTCGCCGCTCATGCCCGAGACGGCGACGGTCTGACCGCGCTGGATCTTCTGACCGCGGGCGACGCTCAACGTGTCGGCGTTGCCGTAGACAGTGACGGTGCCGTCGTCGTGACGGACGAGAACCGTATTGCCGAGTTCCTTCAGGCCGTTGCCGGCATAGATGACGACGCCGTTTTCGGCAGCCTTGATCGGCGTGCCCTGCGGCACCGAAATGTCGATGCCGTCGTTGCGATTGCCGTTGACGTTGGCGCCGTAGGCGGCAATGACCTGGCCGCGAACCGGCCAGCGATATTTGCCGATGCCGGTCGATTCCGGCGCGTCGGAACTGACGTCGGACTTCTTCTCGACCTCGTCGACGGTCTGGGTGGCGACCGGCGCCTTGTAGGGCGCAGGCTGAACGGACGCGGTCTGAACCGACGCAGTCTGCTGGGCGGGCGCCGGATCACCCGGTTTCGGCTCGACCTTCTCAGCCGGGATGGAAGCGGTCTTGACCGTGTCGGCACTGCCGTTCGGGATTTTCAGAGCCTGGCCGATACGCAGCGAATTCGCCGAAAGATTATTGGCAGTCTTGAGATCGTCGATGTTAGTGCCGGTCGCCTTGGCGATCTTTGCCAGGGAATCGCCCTGCTTGACGACATAGCTGCCGGCAGACGCCTTCGGGTCCTTGCCAGCGCCAGCCGGAAGCTTGCCGGTCGGATCGGCACTCGCCATGGTCTTGTCCCGTGCGGAATTGGCGCCCGGGACGACGGCGACCTTCTGTTCCGGAGCCTTGGCCGGGTCTGGCATATTGCCGGGCTTGGAAAGATCGGCCGCCTGCGAAGCCGCCTTGGCGGCATTGCCACCGTTGAAAGTCGGGATCAGGATTGCCTGGCCGGCCTTGGCCGCCGAAGCCACCTTTAGGTTATTGACTCGCAGGATTTCCTTTTCCGGAACACCAAAGCGCCGGGATAAGGTCGCAATGCTCTCACCTGGACGCAGCGTGACGGAAGGCGCGTTGGTCGCGGACCAGCCGGAAATCTTCGGCGTCGTACCCGTCGTCAGAGAATCGGGCGCCGGCTTCGGAGCAGCGGGCGCTACGAGCCGCGCCGTTTCAGGCTGCGCCGAAGCCGGGAAAGGCTGGGCGAGCGCGACTTCTCTCTCCCGCTGGCGGGATGGCGCAGCAGCCGTTGGAGCCGCAAGTTCGGAGCGCTGTATCGAGACGGGCGAGGAAGCCATGCGGGCGCTCGACGTCGGGACCGGATCGTACCCGGGGCGCGCCGGATAGGGTTGATTCAGCGCAGCATTGCCGCCGCCGTAACCCGACTGACTGGCGACAACGGGGCCGCCGAGATCGGCGCGCGGCACCGGATCACCTTGCCGACCGCCGCGCGGAATGGAACTTGTGGTAATCTGATCCTGCCCCGAGGAGGAAAACAAGCCGCCGAACCGTGTCACATCGGAACTGCAGCCCGTTGCGGCACTCGCCAGCAGGCCAACAACCAGGAGATTACCGGCCGACTTACCGAACTTCGGCGAAAGACTGAAACGCATTGACTCGACCCACTGAGAACGCAACCATTTGTGAGTCTATTAAAACGCGTTAGTATTACCACGTGGTTAAGACGCTGGAATCAGTGCGATATTTTTGAGAAGTTGATAACCATAGCTTACGGGTGAAAAATCGCAGTGTCTGGAACATGGTGCCAAAGGATGCGTGCCAGCTTTCGAACCGCGCATCTACAGCAGCGAGGCGAGTCGCGGTACGATCGGCAGATAAGGGGCTTCGAACAGTTCTTCGCGTTCGAAACGGCTGCCGGTTTTCGTCAGCCGTACCATGCGACACTCGTTCTCGGAAATCATCAGCGGGGCAATCATCGAACCACCGGAAACGAGCTGGTCGCTATAAAAGCGCGGCATAGCATTGAATGCAGCGGTTACCAGAATACGGTCGAAAGTGCCCTCACCTTGCATGCCGGCGCTGCCGTCGGCCTGGCGGATGACGACGTTGCGCAGCCCGAGCGATTCCATGCGCCGCTGCGCAGCCGTCGTTAGCGTCTTATAGCGATCGATCGACAGAACACGTTCGGCCAGACGGCCCATGACAGCGGCGGTGAAGCCGCTGCCGGTGCCGACTTCCAGAACGCGCTGCCCCGGTTTGAGTTTCAGGTGATGCAGAATGCGAACGACAAAATCGATGCCTTCCAGGAAGGAGCCGCATTCGATCGGTATCGTCCGGCTGGAATAGGCGTCCTCGGCAAATTGCGGCGGCACGAACAACGAGCGCTGCGTCTGCTCGACCGCCGTCAGCAGATCGAGATCGGAGATGCCTTCGGCGCGCAGTCTGAGGACGAGCGCCGCGAAGCCCTCCTTCTCCGCCAGTCTTGCCGTCAAACCCGTGCTCCGTATCCTAGGGCCCGCGCCACGCGGTCCGTCACGGAATAATCGGTCAAATCCAGTTTCAAAGGCGTTACCGAAATCTTGTTATGCTTCAAGGCGTGGATATCGGTACCTTCGACGAAGGCACCGGCGCGTTCGCCGAACTTGAGCCAGTAATAGGGAAATCCCCGGCCGTCGGAGCGGGCGTCGACCTGCAGGTTGAAGGCGAGCTTGCCCTGCATGGTGACCTCGGCGCCGTCGACCTCGTCGGGACGGCAGTTCGGGAAGTTGAGATTGAGGAACGTGCCCTCCGGCAGGTCCAGCACCATCAGCTTTTCCAGAAGTGCCGGCGCATGCGTTTCGCACACCTCCCAGGGGACGATGCGCGCGCCGTCCTCATAGAGATAGGCCTGGCTCAGTGCAAAGGATCGCACGCCCTGCATCGTGCCCTCGATCGCGCCCGCGATCGTGCCGGAATAGGTCACATCGTCTGCAACATTCGAACCCGAATTGACGCCGGAGAGAACGAGATCGGGCTTGATGTCCATCACCTGCCTGATGCCCATGATGACGCAGTCGGTCGGCGTACCGCGCAGCGCGAAATGTTTGTCGGAAATCTTGCGCAGCCGCAACGGCTCGGACAGGCTCAACGAATGCGCCAGGCCGCTCTGATCGGTTTCCGGCGCCACGATCCAGACATCGTCGGACAGTGTACGGGCGATCCGCTCCAGCGCAGCAAGGCCTTCGGCGTGGATGCCATCGTCATTCGTGAGCAGGATGCGCATCGCCTCAGGCCGCCCGTTCGATCTTGGTCATTCCGCCCATATAAGGCAGCAAAACGTCCGGAATCGTGACGGTGCCGTCTTCATTCAGATAATTTTCGAGGACGGCGATTAGGCAGCGGCCGACGGCGGTGCCGGAACCGTTCAGCGTGTGGACGAACTTGTTGCTCTTGTCGTCCTTGCCGCGATAGCGCGCATTCATTCGCCGGGCCTGGAAATCGCCGCAGACAGAGCAGGAAGAGATTTCCCGGTAGGCATTCTGCCCCGGGAGCCATACTTCGAGATCGTAGGTCTTGCGCGAGCCAAAGCCCATATCGCCGGTGCAAAGGGTCACCGTGCGGAAATGCAGCCCGAGGCGCTTCAGCACCTCCTCCGCGCAGGCGGTCATCCTCTCATGCTCGGCGATCGAGCTCTCGGCGTCGGTGATCGAGACAAGTTCGCATTTCCAGAACTGGTGCTGGCGCAGCATGCCGCGGGTGTCACGACCGGCAGAGCCCGCTTCCGACCGGAAGGATGGGGTCAGCGCCGTGAAACGCAGCGGCAGCTTTTCCTGGTCGAGGATTTCCTCGCGCACCAGATTGGTCAGCGTCACCTCCGCGGTCGGAATGAGATAGCGGCTATCCGTCGTCTTGAAGAGATCCTCTTCGAACTTCGGCAGGTTGCCCGTGCCGAACAGCGCTTCAGCGCGGACCATCAGCGGCGAGCTGACTTCGGTATAGCCGTGCTCGCTTGTGTGGAGATCGATCATGAATTGGCCGAGCGCCCGTTCGAGCCTGGCGAGCGGTCCTGTCAGAACTGTGAAGCGCGCACCGGACAGCTTGGCAGCGCGCTCAAAGTCCATATAGCCGAGCGCCTCACCGATTTCGAAGTGCTCTTTCGGCGTGTGGTTCCAGCGCGGCTTTTCGCCGACGACACGGGTGACGACATTGTCGTGCTCGTCCTTGCCGACCGGAACATCGTCGAAGGGGACATTCGGGACGCGCGAAAGCGCGTCGTTGAGTTCGGCCGTCAGTTGCCGTTCTTCCTCCTCGATCGCAGGCAGCAGGGTCTTCAGTTCGGCCACCTCGGCCTTCAGCTTCTCGGCGAGTTCGCCGTTCTTCTGGGCCATCGCCGCGCCGATTTCCTTAGAGGCAAGGTTGCGGCGCGACAGCATATCCTGCGCTTTCTGCACAGCAGAGCGGCGCTTTTCATCGAGGGCGACGAGACTTTGGGCCAGAGGTTCCGCACCGCGCTTGGCAAGGGCGGCATCGAGCGCTTCGGGATTCTCACGGATCCATTTGATATCGAGCATCGTCGTTCCAACTCGTTGCAATAGAAATGACCGGCCGGAGAAACCGACCGGACAGGAAACGGCAGACCTCAGGGGAAAGTCAGGAACCGCTCAGACACTGTCCGTCTTGGCGACGTCAGAGGAACCAGAAGCCTCGTCAAGTGCCCGTTGGGAACGCTGACGCTCCACGAGTCGTGCCGCGTAAATGGAAATCTCGTAGAGAAGGATTGCCGGTATCGCAAGACCGATCTGGGACAAGGGATCCGGCGGCGTCAGCACGGCAGCAACGACGAAGGCGAGCACGATGGCGAATTTACGCTTTTCGGCGAGCCATTCCGACGTCAGCAGGCCGACACGGGCAAGTAGTGTCGTGACAACAGGCAGCTGGAAGACGAGGCCGAAGGAGAAGACCAGCGTCATGATCAGGCTCAGATATTCCGACACCTTCGGCAGAAGCGAGATTGCTACCTCGTCTTGGCCCGGCGCCTGCTGCATCGACAGGAAGAACCACATGACCATCGGCGTGAAGAAGAAATAGACTAACGCGGCGCCCAAGAGGAACAGAAGTGGGGAAGCGATCAGGAACGGCAGGAAGGCCGCCCGTTCATTCTTGTAGAGGCCTGGAGCGACGAACTTGTAGATCTGGGCCGCGATGATCGGAAAAGCGATGACAAGGCCACCGAACATGGCGACCTTGACCTGCGTGAAGAAGAATTCCTGCGGCGCGGTGTAGATGAGCTGCGCCTTCTCGACATCGAGGTTGGCCCAGCTGACAGCGAGCTTATAGGGATAGACCAGGTAGTTGAAGATGTGCTTGGCGAAAAAGAAGCACACGATGAAGGCAATAAAGAACGCGCCGATCGACCACATCAGCCGCGTACGCAGCTCCATCAGGTGCTCAATCAACGGCTGCGGCTTGTCTTCGATATCACCGCTCATGCCTCGTCCTTCTTCTTCGTCTGCGCCGGCTTCCGGGGCGTTGCAGGTTTCCTGGCCACCACCGTGCGCTTTGGCCTTTCCACGGGCGCCGCAATGGCGGAAGCGGCATCGGTCTTATCGACAGCCTTGGCGCGCGGCTTGCGCACGGCCTTCGGCTTCTCGGCGACCGTATCGGCCTGGAGAGCCGCTGCGGCGACGGGTTCCGATGCGGGTGTGGTCACCGGCACCAGCGGCGGGGTTTCGGGTAGGCTCATTGACGGCGTCGGGGCCGAGACGGCAGCCGGCGGCACCTCGGTCTTATTTTCCGAAGCCACCGTCGCCTTCTGCAGGTCAGCCTTGATCTCGTTGCCCATCTGGCGAAGAGGGTTCATCGCCTCGCGCAGGCTGTTCACCGGATTGAGCTTTTGTGCGTCGCCGATCGTCTGGCGGACATCGTCAAGCTCAGATTCACGTAGCGCTTCATCGAACTGGGTACGGAATTCACCCGCCATCTTGCGGGCGCGCTGCGTCATCTTGCCGAAAGCGCGCAGCATCGGCGGCAAATCCTTCGGACCGACAACGACGATCAGCACGACCGCGATAACCAACAGTTCGGTCCAGCCTATATCCAACATGCAAGGCTCCTGGACGGGAAGCGCGGGGGCTGCGCTTTTCCCGGACTTGATTACTTGGTTTCGTCGGCTTTGTGATCGACCGTTTTGGCCGTTTCCGGCGCGTCTTCGTCCGTCATACCCTTCTTGAAGCTCTTGATGCCCTTGGCAACATCGCCCATCAGTTCCGGAATCTTGCCGCGACCGAACAGCAACAGCACGATGACCAAGACGATCAGCCAGTGCCACATGCTAAAAGAACCCATCATCACTCTAACTCCCTGTTTCGATGTTCCCACGATGTAAGAATTTCTGACACCGTTTCCAACATCAAGCCCTTTGAACTGCGCTTAATGTCACGGTATCGCCCTTTGTGACAAGCCACAGACCCGCCAAAAAATCGTGAGCATCATTGTTTTCGTCATGCATGGCAAAAGCAAGACGAAGTCCTTCAATCTTCGGAGGTAGAACGGGGAGCGAGCAACCCGAGTTCTTCGAGATCCATCTGGGTGATCGGATCCTCGTCCTCGGTCAGTTCGTCGTTCATCGACGGCGATGGAATGTTGAAATTCGCGGGAATGCGGCCTGACAGTAGGCCGGCCCCCTTCAATTCTTCGAGGCCAGGCAGATCGCGCAACTCTTCCAGTCCGAAATGGTCGAGAAAATCGCGTGTCGTGCCCAAGGTCACCGGCCGGCCCGGCGTACGCCGACGGCCGCGAAACCGCACCCAGCCGGCTTCCATAAGCACATCAAGCGTGCCGCGCGAGGTCTGAACGCCGCGAATGTCCTCGATTTCGGCACGCGTCACCGGCTGGTGATAGGCAATGATCGCCAGCACCTCCAACGCGGCGCGCGAAAGCTTCTTCACCTCATTGTCATCGCGGCGGATGACGAAGGAGAGATCGGCGGCGGTGCGGAAGGCCCAGGCGCCCTCGACTTGCACCAGATTGACGCCGCGAGGCGCATACTGCTCCTTCAGTCGCAGCATGATCGCATGCACATTGGCGTTTCTGGGCAGCCGCTCGGCGATAAAACCTTCGGAAACCGGTTGCGAGGAGGCAAAGACCAGCGCCTCGGCGACACGCTCAGCCTCGATCTCGGCCTGCATGTCGCGGCCGTCCTCCTCGAAATTCTCTTCGCTTCTGGGATCGATCAAGCCGGCCGCTCCTGTTCCACGACCTGCAGCGTTGCATGCTTGGGACCGCGGCGCATATAGATCGGCTGAAAGGCGCCGTCCTGACGAATTTCGAGTTTACCCTCGCGCACCAGTTCCAGCGAGGCGGCGAAGGCGCTGGCAATCGCTGTGACGCGTTCCTCCGGTGCGGCGAGATAGCGCAGCAGATAATGCTCCATCGCCGTCCAGTCGCCGACCTCGCCGATCATCTGAGTCAACAGTTCGCGGGCGTCGGTCAGCGACCAGACATTGCGCCTCTCGATCGTCACCTGGGTAACGGCGTGGCGCTGGCGCAGCGCCGCATATGCGGTCAAAAGATCGTAAAGGCTCGCCGCGTAAGCGGACTGCTGCCGGTCCGGAATATGCTCCGGCGCGCCGCGGGCGAAGATATCGCGGCCGAGGCGGTTGCGGTTGACGAGACCCTCCGCCGCCTGGCGCATGGCTTCTAGGCGTTTCAGGCGGAAGGCGAGCGTTGCCGCCATTTCCTCGCCGGAGGGACCGTCATCCTTGACCTGCTGGGGAATAAGCAGGCGTGACTTGAGATAGGCAAGCCATGCCGCCATGACGAGATAGTCGGCAGCAAGCTCGATGCGGATGCGCCGGGCGCTTTCGACGAACTGCAGATATTGTTCGGCGAGCGCCAATACGGAAATGCGGGACAGGTCGACCTTCTGGTTGCGGGCGAGATAGAGCAGCAGGTCGAGCGGGCCTTCGAAGCCGGCGACGTCGATCACCAACGCGGGCTCGTGGCTGGCGCGCTCTGCACTGGTATCCTGCCACAGCTTGTCCATCGGCGTTGCCGCCTGCGGACGTTCCGTGCCCTTAACCGTGTTCACACCCTGCTCCTCTGCGATCAAACCATCGCAAACATCGCCTCAAATTCTGCGCGCAACCCGGCTTCGTCAGCCGCATCCGGCGCGGCGAAGCCTGCCTCGACCGCATTTGCCCGGGCAAGCGACGCGCCGGCCAGCGGCGGAACATTTGCCACGACATCCAGCATCTCGTCCATATCGCCGTTGCAATGCAGCACGATATCGCATCCGCCTGCAATAATATTCGCTGCCCGTTCGCCGATCGTGCCGGAAAGCGCGTTCATCGAGCTATCGTCGGAAAGCAGCAGACCACCAAAGCCGATATGCTCACGGATGATGCCGTCGATCACCTTGCGTGAGGTCGTCGCCGGATTATCAGGGTCGATCGATGTGAAGACGAGATGGCAGGTCATCGCCATCAGTTCGTCTTTCATCGCCATAAAGGGCGGGAAATCATGGGCCTCCAGCTCATCGCGCGAGACGGTAACCACAGGCAGCTCCAGATGCGAATCTGCAAAGCCGCGACCATGGCCTGGCATATGCTTCATGACAGGCAGCAGACCGCCGGCCTTCAGCCCGTCGCCAGCCGCCCGTCCCATGGCGATGACGGTGTCGGGATCGCCGCCATAGGCACGGTCGCCGATGACATTGCTGCTTCCTTCGACCGGCACATCGAGCACCGGCAGACAATCGACATTGATGCCGACGCTCGAAAGATCGAAGGCATGCAGCCGTGACATCACCCAGGCGGCCCGGATCCCGAGCACAGGATCGCGGCGATAGAGATCACCCAGCGCCTGGCCTGCGGGATACCGTGGCAAGACCGGCGGACGGATGCGCTGGACGCGCCCCCCCTCCTGGTCGATCAGAACCGGTGCATGCCAGCCGACGCTGTCGCGCAGTTCAGCGACGAGATCAGCGATTTGAGATGCTTCGGAGATATTGCGTCCGAAGAGGATGAAGCCCCAAGGTCGTTCTCCACGGTAAAGGGCCTTCTCTTCGGAGGTGAGGGAAAGGCCGCTGCAGCCCAGGATCATCGCTTTTGATTCGGTCATGCGAGAATCATAGACGCCGCCCCGCCAAATGCGAGCGAGGCCGGGCACGATGCACAAAAAAGAGCGGCGGACCGACCCGGCCCACCGCTCTCCTATTCAACGACCTGCAGTTACCGGGAGATCAGGCAGCTTCCACCCGCGGCACGATACTTCTCGCAGAGTGCTGCGGCCTCGTCCTTGGAGCCGACCGGGATGCGGACACGGTAAAACGTGCCCTTGCCGGCAATATCGGCCCTGCGGATCTCATGGGCGCGGCCACCGAGGACGCCGGCAAACTTCTTCGACAGGTTGGCGTAGGATTTATTAGCCTCGTCCTCCGACGGCAGCGAAGCGATCTGGAGGCCGTAGCCGCCGGCGGATGCGGCTTGCTGCGGCTGGGCGGCGGCCGGCGTTGCGGAGGCGACCTGCGTCGGCTGCTGCGCGGGCGTGCGGACATTACCCTTCTCTGTGACGGTTCCGACCACATTGACGGGCTGATCGGCCGGGCGGGCGATCGGAACCGGAGCCGTATCGGCAATCGTCGTCGTCTTGACCGGCCGCACCGCCGCATCGGCCGGCGCGGGATTTGCCGGCTGCACATCGGCGGTTGCGGCGGGGGCAGTTGCGGCAGGCGACGGCTGTGCCGGCGCGGTTTCGACAGGTGCCGCGGAACGCGCATCGGCGGAAGCGACTTCGGCGCTTGCCGGGAAGCTCGCAGCCGTTCCGGCAACCGGCGGTGCCATCGGAGCCGATGGCGCCGTCGAGGCCGATTGCGCCGTCACAGACGGCTGGGCAGACGGCATCGGCTGAGCAGACTGGGCCGGCTGGTCGACCGGCGCAGACTCCTCGCGGGCGACCAGGGTGCCGTCAGGCTTGACGATCATCGTGCGTACCTTGCGCGGCGAAACGGACGGCGTCTTGTCGGCGTCGCTTGCGGAAGCGTCGTCGGCGTTAGCCTGGTTCGGCAGAAGACGCGGATCCTCCGTCTCACCAACCGCCGTCGGCGTAACCCGATCGTCGGCACCGACGTTCTCGTCATCCTCCGGCAACGTCTCCGGCGTCAAAGTGCGCTGGACGACATCGACAGGCGCCTCGTCCGAGGAAACGAGAGCCTTCTGCTTCGGCTCCTCGGCAGAACCCGCGACGCGGTCGTAGACGGCCTTATCCTGGTTTGGCACGGTCTTGCCACCCGGATTTTTCGGAACGACCTTGACCGGCGCTTTGTCCGCCGTGATCACGCGCGGCTCGCCGGAAGCGACAATACCAAGCCCCTCACCGTTCCACACAGAGGAATAGACGCCATAACCAACACCGGCGAAGACCACCAGCACCACGGCCCCGGCAAGCAGCCGGCGCATCGAGCGGGCACGGCTGAAATCTGCGGCCTGGCTTGCCGACTCGATGCGGACTTCGGAGGTCTCCCGACGCTCGACCGGCTCGCGTACGCTGCGGCGGAAATCCTCCTCCAGCGCCCGTTCGAAATCATCGAGGCCGTCGGCAATGGTCGGCTTAGCCGGCTTTGCCGCAGCGGCCGCCATATTGCGGGCGGGCGCCGCCGTCTCGCGCGGCTTGGCCGGTTCGAAGAAGCTCGCGATCTCTGCATCGAGATCGAAATCGAAATCCGCGGTTTTCGCGACCGGAGCGGGCTGCTCGACCGGCGGCAGCGCCGGCACATGCATGTCGTCCACTGTCTCGGGACGATCCTCGGGATCGGAGATCATTGCCGGATCAAACGGCAAGTCTTCGGTCGATTCAGCGGCAGATGCCTCTGCGGCAGGCGCCCAATTGAAAGCCGGCGCCGGAGCTGCGGCCGGCGGTTCGGGAATCAAGGCCGGCGCGGGCTGCGGCGGCACGGCCGCCTCCAAGTGCTCAGGCGCTGCCTCCTGGGGCGCAACGGGTGCCGGCTGCGCCTTTGGCTGCGGCGCAGGCTCTGCTGCTTCGGAGAAATCAAGATCGGCAAGTTCCAGCTCGATGCCGGCAAGATCCAGTTCGAAATCGTGGCCCGCAAAGGGATCATCAGCCTCCGCGGTGGGCTGCGGCGCCCGCGAATATACCGTTGCGACCGGCTGGGGCGGAGTGACCTCGGCAGGCTGTGGCGCGACCGGCCTTGCGGCTTCGGCAGTATAGGCAGGCACCCTTTCGATCGGAGCGGAAAGGACCGGTGCAGCAGAGACCAGTGCGGGCGCGACCGCCTCGGGCTGAACCGGTGCGGCCCCGAGGGAGGCGGGCTCCGGCGAAACCGGCGCCAGATTGGCGCGCTGCAAAACCGGACGAGGCACCGGATAGCGCGAGACGTCGGCCAGCAGGTCGTCGACATCGAAAGTGCCGGCGGTATGCGGAACTTCGTGCCCGACCTCAGTCAGCGCGGCGTCGGCCTGGATCTCGCCCTCGATGGCGGCCGCGAGGTCGAAACCGGCGTCGGAGCTGAACTCTTCCAGCTCGTCCTCAACTTCAACGAATTCCTCGGCTTCAGCAGTTTCTTGCGGCGCGATTGCCTCATCGTGGCGATCGAGCTCGGCGGGAAAGCCGAAGGATGGCGCCACGGATTCGAACTCCTCGGCAGGTTCGACAGCCGCAATGGGCGCCGGCTGCTTGATCATGGGCTCCGGCTCTGCCCAGGCAAGATCGGCAACCGCTGCATCAGCCATCGGATCAGCGGGAGCTTCAGCCGCAGGCTCGCCGACTGCTTCGACAGCGGGCTCGACTACAGCCGCCGGCGGGGCCACCGGCTCCTCACGTTTCGGGGCGTGGAAGTTAGCGAGCGGCAGCCTGATGCTGGCGGCCGACCATTGCGGGGCCTTGGCTGGCTGCGCCAGCGAAGAGACCGGTGCTGCGCCGATCGACAGTTCGAGTTCCTCGATCAGGTCGCGGGCGCCGCCAAAAGCGGTTTGGACCGGCACCTCGGAAGCAGGATCGACAGAAAGCGGCAGCGGATCGGCTGCCCGGTCGGCGGCCGCATCCCAATCCCTTGCAGGGAGTTCGGCGGCTTCTTCTGCGGCAACGGGATCAACGGAGACGAGCTCCGGAACATCCACGTCAACCGCAACGGGGGAAGCATCGAGAACGGGCTCGACATAATCTTCGGGGGTGATGTCGTCAGCGATCGGCTCGGCCGGCCGGTCCAGTTCGCCAAGCGGACGCGGCGAATCGTAGCGGTCGAACTCACGCCCGAGTTCGTCTTCAAGATTGAAGGCGGGTTCGCGGCGCGCGGCCTCGGTCACTGTATTTGCTGCAACACGCGGTTCGAAGCCGACGATGCGGGCAAGTTCGGCCAACGGATCGTCGTCAGCAAACAGATCGTCTTTTCCGCGCGTATCATACGCAAGTTGTTTCTCAGCCATGCCTATCCCACTCGCAAACGCCAACGCTCAAATGCCAGCGCATTGTGGGGAAATGGTGACGTTATCGCATTTCGTCAGGTGCGGCAGTGCCTGTAATGGCAAGTCCCGACTTCAAAACCGATGCGACGGCGTACACCAGCCCAAGTCTGGCAATACTTGATTCTCGGTTTTTATCATTAACAAATCGTAATTCCGTCTGATCTTTACCTTTGTTCCAGTGCGCGTGGAAGGAACTGGCGAGGTCATAGAGGTAAAAAGCGATGCGATGCGGCTCCTGCGACTGGGCCGCCGCTTCGACGACACGAGGGAATTCGGCCAGCTTGGCGACCAACTGCAATTCGGCCGGATCCCCAATGCCAGCAACGGTTTTGGTAAGATCTTCAGGCGAAACGTCGAGGTCCGGAAACGCCTCCCTGGCCTGCCGGAAGACCGACATGCAGCGGGCATGCGCATACTGCACGTAGAAGACGGGATTGTCCTTCGACTGTTCCGTCACTTTGGCGAAATCGAAGTCGAGCGGTTCGGAATTCTTGCGGTAAAGCATCATGAACCGAACCGAATCACGGCCGACTTCCTCGACGACATCCCTGAGTGTGACGAAATCGCCGGAGCGTTTCGACATCTTCACGGGCTCGCCGTTCCGGTAAAGCTTGACGAGTTGGCAGAGCAGCACGGTCAGCTTCGCCTTACCTTCCGAGACGGCGCGCGCAACCGCTTCCAGGCGCTTGACGTAACCGCCATGGTCGGCGCCGAGCACGTAGATCATCTCCTCGAAGCCGCGGTCGAACTTGTTCTTGAAATAGGCGACGTCGGCGGCAAAGTAGGTGTAGGAGCCGTCCGACTTGATCAGCGGCCGGTCCATATCGTCGCCCACTTCGGTCGAGCGGAATAGCGTCTGCTCGCGATCTTCCCAGTCCTCTGCAACCTGGCCCTTCGGCGGCGGCAGCGTGCCCTTGTAGACGTAGCCCTTGAAGGTCAGGTCGTTGATCGCCGTGCGGATGGCTGCCGCACCGTTGGCATGCAAGGTGCGCTCGGAGAAGAAGATATCGTGGTGGACATTCAGCGCCGCCAGATCTTCGCGGATCATCGCCATCATCGCATCGATCGTGCGATCCTTGACGATCGGCATCCATTCCTCTTCCGGCATATTGTGCAGCCGGACGCCATAATCGGCGGCAAGCGACTGACCGACAGGAACGAGATAATCTCCGGGATAGAGACCCGAGGGGATTTCGCCGATCCGTTCGCCGAGCGCTTCGCGATAACGCAGGAAGACCGAGCGGGCCAGCACGTCGATCTGCGAGCCTGCATCGTTGATATAGTATTCCTTTTCGACGCCATATCCGGCAAAGGCGAGCAGGTTGGCGAGCGCATCGCCGACAACGGCGCCGCGGCAATGACCAACATGCATCGGG
Organism: Rhizobium sp. MHM7A; assembly: GCF_005862215.1. Taxonomy (NCBI): domain Bacteria; kingdom Pseudomonadati; phylum Pseudomonadota; class Alphaproteobacteria; order Hyphomicrobiales; family Rhizobiaceae; genus Rhizobium; species Rhizobium sp. MHM7A. The sequence continues at coordinate 79,307 of NZ_VCHT01000004.1, read as the reverse complement.
CCAGTCGGATTGGCCGAGACATATTCGACATTAACCTTCCGGCCCTCACCGAGCGTCGAGCGGCCATAGTCGGTGCCGGCACCGATGATGGAGGCGAGCAACCGCTGCCAATAACCGACGGCGAGACGGATGTTGATGAAACCGGGACCTGCCACCGAGACATCGGCGACGTCGGCATCCTCCTTGAGTTTGGCGATGATGACGTCAGCAAGGGCACGAGGATTGGTGCCAAGCGGCTTTGCCAGCACCATCGCAGCGTTGGTCGCAACATCGCCATGACTGGCATCGCGCGGCGGTTCGACCGTAATGCGCCCGAAATCGAGCTCAGATCGCTTTTCCCTGACCAGATCGATCTGTTCAAGGGCGGTTTTGATCCTGGCTTCGAAGTCGGTAAAAAGGTTCATCGCACTCTTCCATGCATAGGCTGTGCCAAAGAGCGCAAATCGGCCTTCGGCGGGCGACCGCTGCCTATCGCAAATCCGGAGTGTGGTCAAACAATCGCCTGTGGGCACTGATCGCATAGGTGTCGGTCATGCCGGCGAGGTAGTCGCCGACATGGCGAGCCTTCGGCGCATCGGCGAGCCCCGCAATATGATCGACCCAGTAATGGCTCTGCATCTCCTTGGGATTGGCCATGTAGGCGGCAAAGAGATCCGTGACGATCTGGGCAGCACCGGCGCGGATGCGCATGATATCGGGATTACGGTAGATGCGCTTGAAGAGCATCGCCTTGATCTGCCTGTCGGTTTCGGCCATGTCTTCGGAAAAGGTGGCGATAACCCGGTCGGCTCCGCGGATGTCGGCAGCACTTTCAGGACGAAGAAGCGAAAGGCGCTCCTGCGCGACGCTGATGACGTCCTCGACCATGCGGGTGATCTGGCGGCGCATGATCTCGTGGGTGAAACGGCTCGGCTCCAGATGCGGATAGCGCCCCCTCACCTCGGCCATCAATCCGGCGAGAAAGGGAATTTCCTCCAGCATGTCGAAACTCAGATAGCCGGAGCGCAGACCGTCGTCGATATCATGGGTGTTATAGGCGATGTCGTCGGCGATCGCGGCGACCTGGGCTTCGAGGCTGGCATAGGTTGCAAGCTCGAGATCGTGCAGTTCGCAATAATCGAGGATCGGCTGCGGAACCGGGCCGCGCGTGCCCGCACCATCTGGTGTCAGTAGCGGACCATTGTGCTTGACCAGACCTTCGAGGCTTTCCCACGTGAGATTGATGCCGTCGAATTCGGCATACCGCCGCTCGAGCTTGGTCACGATGCGCAGCGATTGGGCATTGTGGTCAAAGCCGCCATAAGGCAACAGCACCTCGTGCAGCGCGTCCTCGCCGGTATGGCCGAACGGCGTATGGCCGAAATCGTGCACCAGCGCCACGCCCTCGGCCAGGTCTTCGTCGAGTTTCAGGGCGCGGGCAAGCGCACGTGCAATCTGCGCCACCTCGATCGTATGCGTCAGCCGGGTGCGGTAGTGATCGCCGTCCTGGGCGATGAAGACCTGGGTCTTGTGCTTCAGCCGGCGGAAGGCGGTAGTATGGACAATGCGGTCGCGGTCGCGTTGGAAATCGGAGCGCGTCGGACTGCCGTCTTCCGGATAGAGACGCCCACGCGTCGTCCATGGGTCGGCCGCATAGACCGCTCTTTCGCTGCCGCCAAAACCTAAAGCTCGCCTGTCAATCGTCATTCTTCACCGTCATTCTGCCTGTTGCCGCATCTGCCCATTGACGCCGCTCCGCCCTCTTCATACCTATAGCCCGAGGAAACGGCAAAGAGGCGTTCGCCGACCGCTTCGGCGCATCATGGCATTTTCGCGAAGATCATGCTAAGTACCTTTGATATCAGGCGTTTGAACATTTGAGTGCCAAAACCCATTCTCTCCGGATCTTGACCCCGGCAGGAGGAAACATGACGGATACGAGTGTAACTCTTTCGGATGCCGCGGCAAAGCGTATCGCCGCGATCATCAGTGCGGAGGCCGGCAAAAGCGCGTTGCGCGTTTCGGTCGAAGGCGGCGGCTGTTCGGGCTTTTCCTATAAGTTCGACCTTGCCGACAGCGCTGGGGATGACGATATCGTCGTTGAAAAGAACGACGCGAAGGTGCTGATCGACAGCCTGTCGCTCGTCTATATGGCAGGCTCCGAGATCGATTTCGTCGACAATCTGCTTGGCCAATCGTTCCAGATCAAGAACCCGAACGCGGTGGCAAGCTGCGGCTGCGGCACCAGCTTCTCGATCTGAATATCAGAACGCACAGCGTTGTCCCCCAACGACCGGCGGAAGAACTGCTTCCGGCCGGTTTATCGGCTTGTCCAGCGGCGAAAGACCGCGATAAAAGGAGCGCACTGAAGCGTGTGGCTGTCAGATTCGCTTGCTACGCTTCAGGTCTTTGATTTTCCGCATGTCGTGATCGCAAAAATGGCCGCAGGCCTTTGCGCGACATGCTCTAGCGACGGGACAGAGCCATGAAGATCGCGACCTGGAACATCAACGGCGTCAAGGCGCGCATCGACAATCTCACGCAATGGCTCAAGGATTCCGATCCCGATATCGTCTGCCTGCAGGAGATCAAGACGATCGACGAAGGCTTTCCCCGGCTGGAGATCGAAGCGCTCGGCTATCATGTCGAGACTCACGGCCAGAAGGGATTCAACGGCGTCGCGATCCTCTCCAAGACTTCGCCTTTTGAAGTCAACCGCGGCCTGCCCGGGGATCCGCTGGACGAGCAGGCACGTTTCCTTGAAGCGGTGTTCACGCTGCCCGACAGCCGCATCCTGCGCGTCTGCTGCATCTATCTTCCGAACGGCAATCCTGTCGACACGGAGAAGTATCCCTACAAGCTCGCATGGATGGAGCGTCTGAGGAGCTTCGCAGCCGAACGGCTGGCCTATGAAGAGATGTTGGTGCTTGCCGGCGACTACAACGTCATCCCCGAACCGCATGACTGCTTCGATCCCAGGGTCTGGGAAAGCGATGCGTTGTTTCTGCCGCAGACGCGGCAGGCATTTCGCAGGCTCGAAAATCTCGGATTGACCGATGCGGTGCGCGCAACGACGGATGCGACGCGGCTCTATTCCTTCTGGGATTATCAGGCGGGTGCATGGCCGAAGAACAACGGCATCCGCATCGACCACCTGCTGCTGTCACCCGAAGCTGCTGACCGGATGACGTCGGCGGCGATCGAAAAGCATGTGCGGGCCTGGGAAAAGCCGTCCGATCATGTGCCTGTCATCGCTTATTTCGATTTTGCAGCCTGACCTTCCGTGCCTGCAGCAGCCCGTCGTTCAGGCACGCGATGAAGGAGGCGCGGGTTCAATGCCGCGCGCGCTGAATGGAAAGCCTCAGTCGGAACCGCTCGCGATAGCGTGCGACAGCGAAACTGCGGTGCGACGGTCGGCTTCGTTGGCGACCGAGAAGGCCTGCTCCTGTAGCGCTTCCATCCAGCTGCAATCTTTAGGCTTGCAGCGGTCGAGAGCGGCGGTCATCAGTGCGAGACCGCGGGCCGTCTGGCCTTCGTCGAAAAGAATGTTTCCGAAAACCGCCATGGCGCCGGGATGGCCACTCTTGCGGGCTTGGTTCAACCACTTTTTCGCCTGCTGCGGGCTGGCATTGCCGCCCTCGCCGGCCAGCATCATCTGCGCCAGCTGAAACTGTGCTTCGGGAACGCCAAAGGTGGAGGCCACCTGGAAATAGAGCTGGCGCGCCTGGGTAAGATCGATCTTGACCGGGCTGCCGGCGATACCGTGCTTGTAGTAATTGGCGAGCGCGAGAAGCGCGTTGACGAAGAAACCTGTATCTTCCGAGCCGGGTTCGACACCCTGCTGGGCGATCTCACTATAGATCTTGAAGGCTTCGAAATCATCCTGGGTGACGCCGTCGCCGTCAGCGTACATATTGGCAAGCGCCCAGCGCGAACCGGTATGGCCCTTTTCAGCGGCGTATTTGTAGGCTTCGACCGCCTCCTCCTTCTGACCGTTTTTGTAGGCCTTGAAGCCGAACTTGAACAGATCGAAAGGACCGGACTCCTTGCTGACGTCGCTCTTGATGTCGAAAGCGTGAACCGGACCCGACAGCGATATTGCCATCCACATGCTCACCAGCATGAGTTTGAACAGTTTGAACTCGGACGTTACCATTTCAACCGATTTCTTTCGTTCATCGCACGCAGCCGGCGCTGGCGCCGGGCATACCGCGGATGTGTTCTTTCGAGGCGAGCGATCCCGCGGCGGGCTCCATGGCCCCTTTACCCGCGTCGCATCCAGCCCATTGGCCTTTTTCGGAAGGCCGAATTTTCACCATATCATCCAGAACCACCCGGCTCCCGGCATGGCCCGACTGCAATTTGCCTGGCACTGTTTCGGCAGGCGCGGCATTCGCCTTCCCGCCCCTATCGCTTTCGTAAACAGCAATTGTGACGAAACCAGTATCGGCATCTGCGCCTAAGCCGCGCCGCTCAGGCGGGCGGGTCGAAAATACCGACAATGGATGGATCGCTAATCTCATCGCGAGGCCAGATTTACGGCGGGAACAGCCTTGTTCAACAAGCGAAACGGCCGCAACCGAACGATGGTCGCAAATCGCGCCGCATGATCTGCTGTTCCCGAAAAAAAATCGACCCATGCTACTAATTACACGCACCCTACGCCTGCCATCTCCTTGCCCGCCTATAGCGCTGCGCCCTCTTTGTGGCGGGAAGTAGACAAATTCGCCCCGCCGCCACCATACGCCAATCGTCGCAGAAAACTGTTGCTGAATCGTCACAAAACCATGTCAGGAGATAACATGATTAACGGGCATGGGACAAAGAAGAGCCCGGCAGTGCCGGGCTCTTCAATTCTTCAAATCAGCGGATTAGAACTTAACCTTTAGGCTGGTCGACAATGCCGCGACCAGATCGTCACCATAGGAATAGGAGACATCATCTCCAAACGTGACGCCGTTCCGGGTTACAACGCCGGACGAACCGCTCGTCAGCACGCCCACCGCACCGGCAAAGCGCCATTCTATGTGTTCGGTCGGCGTGAAGGCAGCGCCGAGGCCCAGTGTCCAGCTGTCCGTCTGCGCGCCATAGCCCTGGCTGGTGCCGCGGTCCCATGTCAGGCTGACGGCACCCGCCCATTGCTCATTGAACTTGTGGCCAACACCTCCGGTGATCGTCCAGCCATCACGATAGAGAAGATCAAGCGAGGTCAGCTCGGTCGCGCCGCCTGATCGGCAGGCGACAAGGCCCTTCGTAGAGGTCGGGCAGAAAGGCACAGACTGGAGGACACTCCAGTTCGTCCACTTCACCGATCCGAAGGCGAGCCAATCCGGAGCGATACCGCTCTGCAGCTTCAGTTCAAGCGAATCCGGCGCCTCTGCAGAGCCGAAGACGTCAGTGACCCTTCCGTACGGAGCGCCATTCAGCGGCGCAATCGGCGCAGAAACCTGCGTCAGGTCCACGGTGCCAGTCAGATTGTCGTATTTTACGCGGCTGTTATAGACGAGGCTCGCGCGCATCGCATATTCCGGAATCTCGTAGGCGAGACCGGCGCGCCAGCCCCAGCCGCTGTCTTCGAGATCGAGACGGCCGATGCCGGTGCCCGTGCCAAACAGAAGCGGAACCGTTGAAACCAGGCGTTCCTTGAAGCCCTCGACTTCCTGATAGAAAGCGCCGCCGATGAAGCGAAGCTGCCCGGGGCCGACATCGAAACGATAGGAGCAGGTGCCGCCATAGTTGCGGGTCTCGATCTTCGTCTCGATATTGTTGTTGGCGCCAGCCCAGTTCAAACCGGGATTGGTATGCCCGCCGAAGGGCTCGGAATAGTCGACAAGGCAGTCGATCGTGTCGGCGAAGCCAGCCTTGAAGCCAATATAAGGGATAGTGTAATTCGCGGTCTCGTCAGCGCTGTTTGGACGGGTGTTGAGATTGCCGCCCCCTGGAGCTGCCGAAGTATCCGTGTCACGGACGTCCTTCAGCCTGCGCTGCGGCGTCACGTAGGTGACGCCCGACTGGAATGAGAATGGCGACGTATCGAATAGCTGATCGATGTTATAGCCGCCGCGCTCCAGGCCGCCGGCAAAGGACGTCGAGGCAAGCGACGAAAAAAGAACGAGCGACGTTACGCCCTTGGAAAACATACGCGATGCCATTGTGTCTCCCCCACTCCAGCAATTGATGTGACGACACTGTGTAAGTGTTCGCCAGAAATGGCAACGCGCCGCACGGTAGCGCTTCCAATCGTTGCGACGGCCAACTTACGTAAAGAAATTGACGGACACGTCAAAAGATCTGGTTAATAAAATTTTATTCCAGATGATGTCCGAGTTCTGGGCGCCTCAGAGGATTTCATTCCAATCATTGCAGAAGCTGTATCAATCGGACAACAGTGGCAGTTTTCGCCGAGCGGGCGCTCGCGCGGCCGCAATCCACAGGCTGATCGCCTGAATCCAGCCAAGTTCACGGCCCGAATCGCTACACGATGGATCAAAAAAGACGCGCCCACAGAGGGCGCGCCTTTGATATAATTGGCAAAGTTGGTTGCAGATCTTATCCGGCTTCACTCACGCGGGAATGCGCGGTTTTCAAGCTGGCAATCTGCCCCTTCAACTCGTCGAGACGCTCGCGCTCGGCCTCGACCACCTCGGGATTGGCGTTGGCGACGAACTTCTCGTTGGAAAGCTTGCCGTTGATGCGGGCGATTTCTCCATCCATTTTGGAAATCGCTTTTTCCAGGCGGGCTTTTTCGGCGGAAAGGTCAATCAGATTGCCGAGCGGCAGGCACGCGGTAGCTTCGGCAACGACGATCTGGGCCGCCCCCTTCGGCGCGTCGTCGGCCAGCGATATCGCTTCGACCCGAGCAAGGCGCTTGATTGCGGCGTCATGGCGGAACAGCCTTTCGCGCGTGAGATTGTTGGCCTTGACGACGACAAGCGGGGCGGTTGCCGACGGCGGCACGTTCATTTCGGCGCGCACGGAGCGGATGCCGGAGACGAGGTCAATCAGCCAATTGATCTCGTCGGCGGCTGCGTCATCGGCATAGGACGGCGATGGCCATTCGGCATGGCAGACCAACGTGTCGCGCTCTTTGCCTTCGCCGGCGGTATGCGCCCAAAGCTCTTCGGTCATGAAGGGCATGAACGGATGCAACAGCTTGTAGATCTCTTCAAGAATATAAGCGCTGCAGGCCTGGGCTTCGGCCTTGGCCCCCTCGTCCTCACCATTGAAGACCGGCTTCAGGAGCTCGAGATACCAGTCGCAGACTTCGTTCCAGACGAAGCGGTAAAGCGCGCTGGCGGCATCGTTGAAACGGAAGGCTTCAAGCGCTTCCGTAACGTCACGTTCCGTACGGGCAAGCTCCGTCAGGATCCAGCGATTGATGGTAAGCTCGGCCGCCTCCGGCACGAAGTGCGGATCGCTCTTGGCACCGTTCATCTCGGAAAAACGCGTGGCGTTCCAGAGCTTGGTGCCGAAATTGCGGTAGCCGGCGATGCGGGCCGGATCGAGCTTCACGTCGCGGCCCTGCGCCGCCATGATCGCCAGGGTGAACCGCAGTGCGTCGGCACCGTATTCGTCGATCAGCTCCAAGGGGTCGATAACGTTGCCCTTCGACTTCGACATCTTCTGTCCATTCTTGTCGCGCACCAGCGCATGGACATAGACCGTGTTGAAGGGTTCAACCGGCTCGCCGTCTTCGTCCTTCATGAAATGCAGACCCATCATCATCATGCGCGCGACCCAGAAGAAGATGATGTCGAAGCCGGTGACGAGCACATTGGTCGGGTAATAACGCGCAAGCTCCGGGGTCTTGTCCGGCCAGCCGAGCGTGGAGAAGGGCCAGAGTGCGGAGGAGAACCAAGTGTCGAGCACATCCTCGTCCCGCGTCAGGATCTCGCCCGGCTTGAAATTTTCGAGCAGGTCCTCGACATAGGCCTTCATCGGCCCTTCATGCGAGAGGTAATGCTGGATGGCCGCCTGCAGCGCCTCTTCCTCGGTCTTTTCGACGAAGACCTGGCCGTCCGGCCCGTACCAGGCGGGAATTTGGTGTCCCCACCAGAGCTGACGGGAGACGCACCAGGGCTGGATATTCTCCATCCATTCGTAATAGGTCTTGTCCCAGCTCTTCGGCACCATCCTGGTGCGGCCTTCGCGGACAGAGGCGATCGCCGGCTGGGCCAGCGTCTTGGCATCGACATACCATTGTTCGGTCAGCCGCGGCTCGATCGGCACGCCGCCACGGTCGCCGTGCGGGACCATATGCTTGTGCGGTTCGATCTTGTCGAGGAGGCCCGCCTCTTCGAAAATTTCAACAATGACCTTGCGCGCGTAGAAACGGTCCTGCCCTTGCAGGCGATCCCAGGCGCCATGCAATGCCGCCGGATTGTCGAGGCCTTCGAGGAAATCCTCATTGTCCTTTATAGCAATGGTGCCGTCGATATTCATGATGTTGATCGCGCGCAGACCAGCCCTCTTGCCGACTTCAAAGTCGTTGAAGTCGTGCGCAGGCGTCACCTTGACGGCGCCGGTGCCGGCCGCCGGATCGGCATAGTTGTCGGCAACGATCGGAATGCGGCGGCCGACGATCGGCAGAATGACATGCTTGCCGATAATCGACTTATAGCGCTCGTCCTCCGGATTGACCGCAACACCGGTATCGCCGAGCATCGTTTCCGGACGGGTCGTCGCAACAACCAGATAGTCGCGCGTTGCCCATTCGGTCGGCTTGCCTTCCTCGTCAAAAGCAATTGGGTACTGATAGGTGACACCCGGCTCCAGCGGATAACGAAGGTGCCAGAGATTGCCCTTGATCTCATGCTGTTCGACTTCAAGGTCGGAAATCGCCGTCAGCAGTTTCGGATCCCAGTTGACGAGGCGCTTGTCCTTGTAGATCAGCCCTTCCTTGTAAAGGCTGACGAAGACTTCAAGAACCGCCTCCGACAAGCCTTCGTCCATGGTGAAGCGTTCGCGTGACCAGTCGCAGGACGCGCCGAGGCGCTTCAGTTGGTTGAAGATCAGGCCTCCCGATTCCGCCTTCCACTCCCAGACTTTGTCGATGAACGCTTCGCGACCCATCTCTCGACGGCCCGGCAGCTGCTGTTCCATCAGCTTGCGCTCGACGACCATCTGGGTGGCGATGCCGGCGTGATCCATGCCTGGCTGCCAAAGCACGTCTTTACCGCGCATGCGCTCAAAGCGCACCATGATATCCTGCAGCGTATTGTTCAGCGCGTGCCCCATATGCAGCGAACCGGTGACGTTCGGCGGCGGGATCACGATGGTGAAGGTCTCGGCCCCGGGCTTGGCGTTCGCGCCGGCGCGGAAGGCGTCCGCATCATCCCATTTCGCGGCGATTTTCGGTTCGACGGCAGCGGAATCATAGGTCTTGTCGAGCATTTTCTGACCAATTTCGAGGTTCGAGGATGGGGGTTTGTAAATAGGATGGCCACGGCCAAGTCAATAAAAAAGCCGCCCCGGAGACCGGAGCGGCTTTTCCATGAAAAAGCAATCCGATCAGCGGCGCGGGCCGCGCGCCACGCGCTCGATTTCCTCACGCACCAGCCTTTCGACCAGCGTCGGCAGATTGTCGTCAAGCCATTCGCGCAGCATCGGGCGCAGCATGTCCTCGGCAATCTCGTCCAGCGAGCGACGCTCGGCACCGTCAATCGCAGCGGCAAGCTCCTCGAAGGAGCGGCTGATCTGCAGACCGGCATCTTCCGAAAGCAGCGTCGGCTGGGCCTCGTCGACAACGCTCGGCAGGAAACGCTCGGTCGACGAACGGGCCGGCTCCAAAACCGGCGGCACAGTTTCGGCGGCAACAGCTGCCTGCTCGGCGACTGCGGCCTGCGGTGTTTCGGCAATCGCCGGTTCGGCCCGCTGCCGGACGGGATCGGGGGAAACGGGTGCTGCGGCAGCAGTGAAAACAGGCTGTGTCGGCTGCGGCTGCGGACTAGCGCGCGGTGGCTCCGGCATCACAGCCGGCTGCGGCTCCGGCTGGCGGAAGCCGCTCGGAATTTCGCGCAGAGCTTGACCGGCCTGAACGGCGCTGCGCTCGGACGCAGCGCGCACGCGGGCTGCGACATCGGCAAGCGACAGCGCGCGGGCCGGAGCTTCTGTCTCAGGGGCGATGCCAGCCGAATTGGCGGCGACGAAACGCGGATCGGAAGAGCGCATGGCCGGTTCGGGAAACTCCACGCCGGCATAAGTATCATCCACCGTCAGATGGATTTCGGAGCCGTTTTCGTCCTCGTCGGCGCCGTAAACCGGCGGCACGGAAGCTGAAATCGCCTTGCCGGCGCCGGGTTCATTGCTTTCGATGATCTGGCGGATCGAGGCCAGAATTTCTTCCATGGACGGTTCACGCGCTACACTTGGCTGAGCCATATCTATCCCCGTTATCCCAAAACAACGACCGGATGGTGTGGAGCGTTCATCCGAATCACCACGACCTTAGAATACCCCAGACGTGAAAAAAATCATCGCGAATCAATTGAATGCGGCCATGCACAGTTTTGTTACCCGATTCCCGCCGCCAGCATTCGGAAACGACTGCGCCAGAATAAATGATGTTTGTGAAGGCTTTCCGGCAGCACTGACAAAAACGGGCGCCGATGGCGCCCGTTCGTCGATTGAAGAGGGAGAAGAGTGTCAGAAAACGAATTCGCGCGCCTTGACGAAACCCGGCAGCGGCTTGACCGAAGCGTTGAAGAAGACATTCTCCGAAATGGCGCCGCGCTCGGCGACGAAGACTTTGGCGCGAGCGGCATTGCCATGACCTTCAACCGTGACCAGACGGCCGCCATCGCGCAACTGACCGAGAAGAGCGGCCGGAACCTCCTCGACCGCCCCGTTGATGAAGATCAGATCATACGGGGCGCCGGCGGCGTAGCCCTTTTCGAGGAGACCGGTCACGACCTCGACCTTGCTATAGTCGGCAAGCTTTGCCTTCGCTTCGGCGGCCAGCGCCTCGTCGCATTCAAGCGCGATGACCGAGCCGGCGAGGATCGACAGCAGTGCCGATGTGTAACCCGTGCCGCAACCGACCTCGAGCACAAAATCGTCTTTGCTGATGGCCGCCAGCTGCAGCAGCTTGGCGAGCGGCGAAGCCTCCATCAGGAAGCGGGCCGGCTTACCCGGTGCGGCGGCTGAGATCTCGACATCGTTGTCGATATAAGCGAGGAGCTTCGACTTTTCCGGCACGAAAGATTCGCGCGGCACCGTGAGAAAAGCCGTCAGCACGGAATGCGAGGTAACATCCGTCGTGCGGATTTGGGTGTCGACCATCTTTGCGCGTGCTGCTTCGAAATCCATCATGTCCTCTCGCTCTTGAAAAGCGGTTCCTGTCCCTCGTCTCTTAATCTCCGCCACGGATGGTTTCAAGGCTTGGCAGCGGTCGGCGAAAAGAATCCGCCAGGCGCCTCTTTCGCGCCACAGGAGGTAAGACGCGGCAACACCAGCGTGGAATGCCCTGCCCCTTCTTGTTATGATTTGCAGCGGAGGAATAGGAGCAGCAGGCCATGTCTGCGATTCTCGAATATTTCACGCTGTTCGATTTCTTTATCGTCGCAACGCTCATCGGCCTCTTCTGCTGCGGGTTGCTGGACGGTGAAAGGACCTGAGCAGATCGAACGCCGAAGCAAGCGCCGGCGTAGCTTGCATGAAGCCCGCCACAATCCGGGTCTGGCGACGCGGATCGTGTGCATCAAGCCGTTAAAAGCGTAGGGCCGAGCAACCGTTCCTGAAAGTAAGCGATGTTGCGCAATTCTTGCAGCGGCGAGGAGAATTTGGAGGCCTCGCCCGGAATTGGCAAAGTGAGCAATTTCAATTAGATGCGCCGCCGATTGCCACACTTTGGCTGAAATAATTCCCATTGTTTTTCAATGGAGGCTGCCACACCCTGCCACACCTTATCGCCTATTCAATCTCGTAAACCGCATCATCGTCCTCTGGGTAGCGCAGACCTTTATAGGACGCGTGCCGCAGCTTATCGTCGTGCGTCCAGCCCCTGTATTGGATCTCGGCAACAAGCTCCGGGCGGACGAAGACTGCGTCGCGCTTCCTGCCCGTATTGACGGCGGGCTTGCGGATGGTCAGCTTGTCCATCTCCTCCCGGAGCTCGGCGGCGGAACGCTCGTTGAAGCCTGTTCCCACTCCACCGACATAGACAAACTCGTTTCCCTTGCGAGCGGCCAGCAGAAGCCGCCCGATGCCCCCGAACGATGCTGTCGACTTCTCATAGCCGATGATCGCAAAGCCATCGCTCTGCACGCATTTGATCTTCAGCCACTCGCCGCCACGGCCGCCGCGATAGGGACTGTTGCGGTCTTTCGCAATGATGCCTTCGAGACCGTGTTCGCATGCGATCCGCAAGAGGGTGTCGCCATCCGCTTCGATTTCCTCCGATAGGCGTATGGCCTCCTCGCCGCCGGCCGGCACGAGCCCCTCGAGGAGATGGCGTCGCGAGCTGAGTTCTGTCGCTCTGATGTCATGGCCGTCGAAATAGATGAGGTCGAAAGCCATTAGGATGGCATCACGCGATGCTCTATTGCCGCCGCGGCCGCCGAGCGACCTCTGAAGCTTGCCGAAATCCGACCGGCCCTGCTCGTCAAGCACGATGGCCTCGCCATCCAATATCGCTGTTGAAACAGGGAGACGCCTCGCTTCTGCTGCTATCGCCGGGAAGCGATCGGTCCAGTCATGACCGCCGCGCGTCAGGATCCGGATGCCCGACGGTTCTTTGTACACGGCCAGGCGGTAGCCGTCCCACTTCACCTCGAAGGCCCACTGCGGGCCTTTCGGGGGCCGCGGCTTCAGGAGAGCCAGACACAGATCAGCGCGCGCCGGCATGGGATCGAGTGGGAGTTGCGGCTGGGCTGGATCGCGTCGCCGGCGCGGCTTGCTGCGGATCGGTACGTCCGCTTCACCGAGTAGCGGCTGGGAAGGCTTGCGGGGCGGCTTTGTCATCCTGCCATGACATCAGCAACACCTTAAAAAGCAATTGACCCATAATCATTATTGACTCAGCGCCAAGTGAGAACATATTAGGAACATCGCTCGGGCGGAGCAATCAACAATGGTGCGGTAGAAAGGACCTCGAAAGGGGAATGATGGCGCATGGCCGAAACAATCGGCGAGGCAATGGATGCAGGATGGGATGTCACCGCCAGATGCGCATGGGGAAGACGTGAAGGGCTGAAGAGCGTGCGCGAATGCCAATGGAAGCATCGGCTGGATCTGGTCACCCTGGTGGCGACGCGGGGACGAGATTTTCCGCTCGCCATGCTCTCGCAGCGCATGCGCTGCCCGGTCTGCGGCAGCCGCCGCGTGGCGATTGCCTATCTGCCGAAGAGTGCGCCGCGGGCCATGACGATGGAAAGAGGGCCGAAATGGTAGGTGCTCGACGGTTTCAGGAGATCAGGGACTGGTCGCCCGGATATATCAACGTCACGCCGGAGCACGTCGCCATCATGGCCGAATGCACCGCCTGCGGCAAGGCCCGGGAATTCGCAAGGGAGAGCTTGCCGAGCCACATGCATTTTTCGCTGATCAGCGAGATTGAGCCGCACCTGAAATGCGCATCCTGCGGCGCGAAGGCGGGAAAATTGAGGTTTGGCTCTTATGTCGGGGGAGAATGATGCGGTGGCAGCCGGACCGGAAGGACGATACGACGCCGAGCCTGAAGAAATGCGGCTGCGGCGGCAGTGCGAAGGTGGTCTACGACACCCACTCGCGGATCATGTGCGCGAGATGCGGATCGGAAGTTACGGCGAAGACAATGCCGTTTTTCCGGGATCCGGCAGGGCAACGTGAACACGAGGCCTGGCGGGCGGCCGTCAGATGGAACGAGGGGATCATTCCGCAATGAGTATTGAAGGACATTCGACGGCGCCGGGAGCGAACGTCATCGCCGAGCACTATTGCTGTGTCGCCGGCTGCGCGAAGTGGGGAAGCTTCGGCTTTTCCCAGTCGAAGACGGTCGAGACGCGCTGGTGGTGCTTCGAGCATTATCCCTATTGGGACGAGATCAAGAGCCGGAGCAATTCGAAATGATTGCTGGACTGATCCTATGCGCTTCGCTGACGGCCGTCGACGGCGACACCGTGAAATGCGATGGTCAAAACATGCGCTTGCTGGGGGAAGGCGTTCCGTTCGTCTCGGGCATAGACACGCCGGAGATCGGGAGCCATGCGAAATGCCTCAAGGAACGGCAGCTGGCGCTGATCGCCAAGGGCAGGCTGAAAGAGCTTTTGGCTGAAAAGGGATTGAGGATCGTGTTCAGCGGCGCGGTGGACCGTACGCCGTCGCACCGACCACTCGTCAATATCTATCGAACGAACGGTGAAGAGATCGGAAAGAAGCTGCTCCGGGAGGGATTCGCCCGGACCTGGAGCCCGGGCCAACGCAACGACTGGTGTGACTAACGATGTACCTGCAGCTCAATCGGGCTGATGGCGAACGTCCGGTCGCACCTCGAATACGCGCTGGCGCAAAGCGCTAATCTCCCGCTTCAGATCCACGATCACATCACGCGTTCCGTAGACGGAGCCAACCTCTTGCCGAAGCTCGTCAATGCGCCGGCCGAGTTCGGCAATCTCTCCGTCACGGGCATGGTTGCGCTCCGACCATTCGTTTCGACTGACTGTCGTCGTGCGCAGATCCGCCAATGCATCGTCCGACCTCTTTCGATCCTCGGCTCCTCGCTGCGTTCGCCATTCCATTTCCTTCTGCGTGACCATCGTTTCGTTCACTTTGGCAAAAGATGCTTGGGTGTTTTCCGAGACGCGGATAACTGCCTCCTCGAGGCGAGCGGTATTGTCCTTGATCGGCTGCAGCGCCATGAAGCCGAGACCGGAAAGAATCACGACGCCAACACCGATCGCTGACCAGATGACAGGCCATTGCGTCTTGCCCGAGCTCCGCAGCTCGTTCGACAGGGCGGCCAAGTTGGCATTGACGCCCTGAAAGCCCGTGTTCATGTTCGACCTTAGGTCGATGATGTCTTTGCCTTGGTTCTCGACGCGCTCGGATAATCGAGCCCAGGAGGCCATCGGGTCGAATGTGTTGCCGTTGCCGTTTACCATCTCATCCGCCATTTAATTGCGCCCTGCCCTTGCTCTTGCTGCTCTGCTTTATCGTGCGCCGAGGCGCTTCTGGATATCGTCGTAGAATTCGACCGTCCGCTGCTGTCTGCCGTTCGCCCGATCGAGCGCCTGGCGCTCCCGGGCGAGGATCGAAATCAGCGGCTGCCCTTCCACGATCGGCGCGTGTGGCTCTTGCCTCCGGAGATCATCCGGAAGCGCCGGAAGCAGAACACCCGCCTGCGCCTGTCCTTTCGCGGTAGCCGCATTTTTCAGGCGCTCAGTGGCGGAGCAGCCAGTCACGATCAGCAGCAGTGACAGCGCAAGCGCGGTTCTTTTCGGATAGCGTCCGCTCATAATTTGAAATTTCCTGTTCGAGGGTGTCTTTGGCCGCCTGCTCTGAAGCCTCGGCGGCGGCAAGGCGCTTGCGGTGCTCTTCTGTCGCCTGGGCGGCAACGTTGCGCTGGCGCTCCATCTCTGCAGCCTTTGCCTCGGCCGTCGTCTTTTCAGAGAGCAGGACGTATCCGGAGAGTAGCGTTTTGTCGTGCTCGTGGAGCCACCAGCGGAAGCCGAGGATGATGATCGCGACCAGCAAAAGAACGCCGACGATCGATCCTGCCCAGCGGCCGAGAGGAGTGGCGAGAAAGGCGAACATCATCGGCTCCCGTTGTCGCGAGGATCGAAAGGCCTGGTCGGCGGCTCGTACGGTTCCCGCTGATAGCCGACCGGCTCCCCATCGACGGCGACCGGCGGCGTAGCATATGGCAGGCCTGTCCGCGTCGCGAGGATCGCAGCGATATCCTGCGCGGTCGCAAAACCGGTGTAGAAGAAGGCGAGCGAGATGATCAGTATGATCCAGCCCCACGCGATAGTCTGATTAACGACCGTGTCAGGCGCGTTTTCCATGACCATCAGACGCCAGCACGCGAATATGATCAGCGGGAATATGACCGCGCGCCGCCAAGACCAGCCTGGCTCCCCGCTCCTCTTCGCCTCCTGAGATCGGCGCATCAGGCGGCATCCTGCAGGGCGTTGTAGAAGTGCTTGGCATAGTCGGCGATGTCGTCGGCCCGATCGGTGCCGTTGATGATCCGACGGGCATTCACCCAATCGGAGCTTTTCGAGGTGAAATAGTCCGCGAGTTTCTTTCCGGTGAAAAGACCGCGCTGCATGCCCTCGAACATGATGCGCACGGCGATATCGTCGTCCATCGCCAGATCAGGCCGGTTGACCAGGTCGACGCCGGTGAGTTTGGCGAACAGGGTGTAATTCCGCCGGCCGGTCAACTGGACGAGGCCACGGCCGGCATACTTGACGCCGTCGCCGCTCTGGGTGTTGCCGAGCCTGGCCGCCACCGTCGGCCGCTGGCCCTTCGGATCGTACATCCGGAAGAAGTAATCAGCGCCGCCTCGCTCATGGATCGGCTGCATGGTCTGGCCGGTCTCATGGAAAGCCGTGGCGAGCATATAGGCAAGGTTGCGCGGATCGATGAACGACTTCCCGGCCTCGTCGAGTACGGCTTCCATGCCGTCGACCTGTGATTGGGCAAGCGAGCCGCCGAACAGCGACGAGCGAACGCCCGCATAAAAATGCGCTCGGTTCATGGTAATCTCCGGGTTGTTTTGGGGGGCGTGCTATTCCCGCACTGGACGTTGTTTCGGCTGGATGGTAATCAGCGATCACCCGCTATGGGTGCAGGGGCTACAGGGGACAGCACAAGTGAACGACGCAGAGCGGGTTAAGACCGGCAAACACTTGCCGGAGTTGGACGGCATTCGGGGTGCCGCGGTTCTGATGGTCGTCCTGCTGCACACGCTGTTCGGTATCATGGCGCCGGAATCTCAATTCCAGATCCCTAAACCGCTTTTCGGGCTCATCTTTCGCGGCGCGGGCGGCGTTGATCTTTTCTTCGTCTTATCCGGCTTCCTGATCGGCGGGATACTCGTAGATCACCGGGGTGCCGATAATTATTTCAAGGTATTTTGGATAAGGCGAGCAGCCCGAATCCTTCCGGTTTACCTGCTGCTGATGGTGACCTATGTCTTCGCCTCGCATATCGGGCAGACCGTCGAGGCACCATGGTTCCACGCCTTTCTGATGGTGGATCAGTTGCCGATATGGTCTTACCTGACATTCACTCAAAACTACTTCATGGCATTTGAGAACACAGGCGGAGCGCGCTGGGTAGGGATCACGTGGTCACTAGCTGTCGAGGAACAGTTTTACTTGATTTTCCCGTTCGTGGTTTTCTTCTTGCCCAAGAAGTCAGTGATGAAGATCGCGCTTGCCTTTTTGATCTTGGCGCCGATCCTTCGAAGCTACCTTTGGGCACACTACAGCTTCTATGTCGGCTACTTCCCGACACCTGCCCGAGCTGATGGGTTGATGTTCGGCGTCGTTGCTGCCTACCTCATTCGGAGCCCAAAGCTCCGATGGTTTGCCGATCGCCGGGTTCTTCTTGATATCATCGCTGGCGTCGCAATCGTCACTCTTATGTGGGGGGTCCAATGGGTCGGCGAGTCTGGCGCGTACAGCCTTCGATCCGCTCTATTCGCCTATGCCATCGTGCGGATTTTCATAACCGATGGTGTTTATCGGAAAATCTTGCGCTCTCGCTTTATGGTCTTCATGGGCCTGATTTCGTACTCGTTCTACATGTACCATCAGGCGGTCAACGGGCTGCTGCACGGATATTTTCTCAATCAGGTGCCGAGGGTCGAGAACTGGGCCGGCGTGGCCGTGGGGACTTCCGTGCTGCTTGTTTCCGCCGGCCTCGCCACACTCTCCACTCGCTATTTTGAAAAGCCTTTCCGCGATCTAGGGAAGCGTTTCAAGTACCGGCGGCCGGCGGCACGCGAAGCTTCCGCGGTTGCCTACGCCCAGTAGGACGGGTTGGTCGCGAAATCCACCGGTATCGGGTCCATGTCCTTCAGCGCCCGAGCCGCGCGGATATGGTCTTCCTTGTGTGCCATGGCCGTTGAACCGAGAGCGAACATGCCTTGAGCATCCAAGGGTATTTCCGAGTTGTCGGCCGCGATCCAAGTGAAATCGACATCGCGGCCGGTCCACCGCAAATCGCCCGGCTGCGCGCCGGCCATTATCGCACCGAGTGCTGCAGTTGAGGCTCCCGCAATATTCTCGCGATCACCGGGTCGGGACTGAAACAAAACACCAGCGAATGTGAACCCTCCAGCGATACGCCGGTCCCGCTCAATGTCGACCTCATCGGCTGTGGGCACCGGGGTCATGTCCGGCAAATCTTCCTCGACATACTTAACCTCCCCCGTAAGGGAGATGCTCGCAACCTGTACCATGTTCAGTACTCCGCGTAGAGTGTGTAAACGCCAGCGTCCGGCACTTCCGTGCCGCCCACCGTGGTCAGGCGTATCCCATCGAGTACGCCTGCGAGGGTCTTCGAGCCCGCGCCCAATGCCAATCCGGCTGTGTTGCTGAGCGCTCCTTTGATGGCGGCAACCCATAGGTTATTGTCCTGGAGAACAATCTCAATGAGGACGTGGTACACGGTTGCTGCAGCCACGTTACCGGAAAGGCTGAAGCCGGCAGATATGTTGCTAGTTGTTGTGCTGGCGCTGGTTAATGTAACTGCAGTGCCAGCATATCCTGTGGTATCGGCCGCCCCCCCTGTCTTCAGTTGGATAATCGGGACAGAGGTGCCGTTTGTACTAAACGCCGCCAGCGCCAGGACCAATCGCCGGACGCCAGCAGGCACGGCGAAATCGACAGCAGCCGCACCTGGGACCGTGCCGGTTGATAGACGCACCATTCCAAGCGTTACATCGCGATCCGGCAGGGTGATCTTTCGCGCCGCAGTCAGGCCTGATGCATCGAGCCACGCATAGAAGGCAGTCGCTGCCTTGTAAAAGCGTAGTGTATCCGCTTCGAAAAAGCCGTTGGCTATCTTCCGCGTGCCGTTGAATAGGCTCGTAATGAAACCTGAGAAAAGCCCTTTCTTCACGGTGGTAGCGGACAGGTAAAGAAGCTCGTCCCCGTCGGCAATCGTGTTGTCGGACGTCGCGGCAACCAGAGACGCTGAAACGTCGGTCGAATTGATCAACCCGAGGATCTGCGCGATAGTCAGAAATACGGTTCCTCCGCCCGCTTTCTGAGAGGGGATCATATCAGTACGCGCCTGGGTGCTCGTCGGCGGCAGCTCTTCGATTTCAATGCGTTCGTCGGCCATCTTTAAGCCTCCAGAATTACGCGATAGCTGCCATCGACGGTGCCTTGAGACGACATGGAATTGCTGGAGTAGAAGCCTACGACCTGCGGGCGGCAGGTGTAGCGGGTTGCCTCGAACCAGACGTTTGCAACTCCGTCGAGAAGGTGTGTTGTTCCGGGTCCGATTTTGAATTCCTGCCAATTGCAGGTCGGCTGGCGAGCCCAATTAACCGGCTGGATAGGCGCGGTATCAGGTCCTCGGCCGGTTCCGCCGCCGCCGACGGCTGTTTCATAGGTCGTCTTGGACAGCTCTTTCTTCAGCCTCTGACGGTTTTCCAGATTGGTAATCGTCGGGACGTTCGAGCTGTTCGTGATGATCCGAGCGACCAACATGTCGTCATAGCTGGTGTCGAACGTCGTACTTGTCTCCGGCAGAGTGCCGGGATTGTAAATCGCGTTCGCGACATCCTTCAGGACGAACCCATCTGTAGGGTTCCACCGCAAGTGATAGGTCTTGCTGGCATCCGTGGCGAAGTCGGTCTGCACGGTCGTTAGAGGGAAGATTCCGCGGTGCTGGAAGGTCACGCCGGCAGGAATGCGGATCTGGCCGCTCCCCGGCGAGGTCACGCCGAAATGCCCGTCCACGTTCTGGACCTCTGGATAGATCGGTAGCCGGGCGCGGGCTTGGGTCATCAAAAGATAAGTGGACGTGTCGCCGCCCCCGGTCGCAGCAGCAATCATGGCTGCAATCGCCTGATAGAGCTGCGTCATGTCCCCGTTGCTCGGCGTGAGGCCGGCGGGGATCATGACGTTGTTGATCTCCGCCTGTAGCGCATAGAACATCCAATTGAAGAGCGGGAGGCTCGCCGGCCCGCAGCCGAAGCCGCTCTCCTGTTCGTCAGCCGTAGGTTCGCGGCGCTCGCCGTTGGATGCGAACGGTAGATTGAAGTCTGCCATGTCAGGATTTCCTCAGCAGGAATAAGGTTTCAGATCGAGTTCACACATCCAATCGGCCCCTCGGGTGAGCGGACCGGTGATGATAAAATCGTTGTTCTCGGTGACTAGGAGGTCATCGTCTCCGGTAGAAAGGATTGCGCCATCGGTCAGCCAGTCCTCGCAGAAGCTCCCCCATCCCTCTCCAAAGCCGAACACCTTGAAGGTTCCGAAGTGCCAACGGGTGACAATCCCAGGTGCGACCGGTAGCACTCGAGGGACTATTTGCAGAATCGCCGTTTCAGCGTCCGACAACTCCCGGAACGGCGCCAGCACCACCCGGCCATGACCAGCGTCGAGCACGATAGCGGTCGGGCCATAAAGCGTCTGCAAGGCCAGCGTGAGGTCGGCGATGCTATACCGCGCCTGCATTTGGTACGAGCGGCAGATCAGTAGATTCCGATACATCTCGTCGTCGTTGATGCATATCTCAGAAATACCGTCCTCGCCGCACCCTTCCCAAGACGCATCATCGCAGAAGCCGACAATCGGCCTTATCGAAGGCTGCCCTTCGCACGCGAAGCCGAACACCGGTTGGATGTCGCAGACGCAATGGCAGCGTGGAAAACCCATCCGCTTGCCGATCAGCGTCAACTGGTCGCCGACTGCGGTTTGCAGGTCGAAGTAACCGGGCAGATCGCAGATGGCAGCATGAACCTCCGCCACCTTCCGCATGTAGGTGCGGATCATGTGGAGAAGCTTCGGGCTCTCGCGATACTGCGTCAGGACCCGGTTTACACCAGCCTCGACCAATTCTTCAGGATCGACACAGGCCATCAGACAGGCACCACGTTTACGTCTTCGGCTGCAAGGGATGCCCGCTCAATGAACGCTATGTCGACGCTCTGATTGGTACCTTGCGGTATCCCGTCTCTTTCTCCGGTGATCGATACCACCTCGACGTTTGAGAACAGGCTCTCGACGACGGACCGAACCCGGTAGAACGAGACGTCCTCTCCGTTCAGAAGGTAGATCGCAGCCAAGAAAGCTGCCTTGATCGCGGAAGCTGCTGGCGGCGGGCAGCCAAGTATGTCCCGGCGGGTCCTCACGCTGATCGTCAGTTCGACAGGAACGTCGATCGGGCGAAGGATACGGAACGACCGGCAGAAGCCATCGACGACGCTCTCCACGATCTCGGTCCCGAACACGGTTACGCCCGGAACGATATATTGCCGGATCGCCTGGGCGATGTCCTCCCCCTCTCCGCCCGTCACCGCAACGCAAATCGACCCCGGCGGCATGCCGTTCTCGTCGATATCACCAGTATCATTCACCCAGACATGGCTGTAGATTACGCCCGGAAGCGCCGCTATAGCCCTGGTGATGTCCTGAAGGTCGATCCTGGCTTGGCCGGCGTTGGTGATAGCAAGCCGGTACTGCTCATCAGTGGCAGCCCCGCGGCCAAGAAGGCGGATACTCCCGAGCGTGTCGAGCCGGGTCCCTTCCGCTTGGTCCGGATCGTAGGACTGATAAATATCCTCCGCGAGTTCCCATTCCTTGGCGATGATCTCCGACATAAGCCCGTTGATCTGCCCAAGCGGCGACTGAGGTGTCTGGATAACGCCAGGGCCGAACTCAGTGATCAGTGCGGCCTCGATCTCGGCGAGGATAGTGGTCAAGGGCTTGCGAGAGAAGCCTGTCGGGAGGACGCCATAATCGCTCATCAGATAGAAACCTCTTCATCAAACATTGTCCCGACCTCGACAGAGCGGATGATCAGCCCGCGCGTGACCTTGTCGAACGAGACCGAAAATGATGTGATTTCTGTCACGCCGTCGGTATTCAGGATCTCCGCCTTGACGACGGATTCGGCGAGCGCCGGGTCGTAGGTCTTACCGAGGATCTGATCGAGCCATGGAACGCCGGCCTTCGTGTCGAGGAACCATTCGCCAATGAAGGTCGAAAGCCGCTGCCTGACGTGCTGCCCGACCGCCTCAGCATCGCTCACGGTTGCGAGATTGCCGTCTGTTTCCAAGAACAGGTCATTGGTCGCCTGGTCGATCGCCAGGCCGAAGCGAACCGACGTCATATCTGCATGTCCCTCAGTTTGCCGGCGATGACAGCGAGCTCGGCGCCGATCTCAGCATACCGCGGCGAATGGTCGAGGCCTTCGGTGCCGAGCAGCGTGAAGCCTTCAGACGAAAGCTCGACGTGCTGTATCAGTAGATCGAAGATGCTTCCCTCGCTGCCGATCAGTTCGAACTTGCCATCCGGTGAGCCCTTCAGGCCATAGTCCCCAGCGGCGTCAAAGCGCAGATGCGTGTTTTCCGGGTCGACGTTCGCAAGCGGCGCCGAAACGCTGTCACCGCCGACGATGGTCGCTCGCATATCAGCCAGGTGGAATGAGCGGCCATCGAACGGTGCCCCGTCGTCATCCGCATCATAGTTGTCCATGCTGCGCATCATCGGCGAGAGCATCACCCGCGTCCCGGCCGGGATCGGGAAGGTCATGCCGGCGCTGCCGGTCCTGGGAAGGTCGACAGGGACCTCGAGGAGCTGCGGCATGTCGACCGCTTGGCCATTGTGGATCGGCCGGTATTTCGGCTGCACGGTTGCCGTCTGGGTAGCCGGGTCGAACGAGACGATCTCGCCCGGGATCGGTCCCCACATCGCCTCGCGCTCGCTCTGGGCCTGCTGGCCGGTGATATCGCGCTGCTGGTTGGTGCGCTTGCCGAGATATCCAACCATTACCGCTTGATCCCCTCGTCCACCTTGCCGCCCTTGAGCGCTTCCCCGGTAATGTCGACCTTGAAATCGCCGTCCATGTTGTTCCCGGAGTAGCTCACGGATGTGACGCGATACATTCCGTCATCGCCGTTCATTTCGAGCGTGTCGCTCTTAAGCTGAACGCGCCGGTTCGGACGGATCTCAGGGTTCAGCAGCGCTGTCACGCGCACGCCATTGTCGGTGATCGCCGGCGTGCCAATCATGCCGGTCTCGGGGGTGATCAGCACCACGCCGCCGATGTAGCCGTCACCCGGCACGATCTCCATCGTTTCGTTCTGGATATTCCAGTAGAAGCCGTTTCCCCGGCCGATCGTGTCCAACTCCCGTGAGCAGGATCCGCAGACGGCATAGGGCCGCTTGAACGTCTTGCTCTCGACATCGTTCGGGAATTTCCATTCACCGCGGCTGACGCCTTCCTTTTCGAGCTGCTTCGAAAGCTCGTCGACGACATCCTTGACCGGCGTCCCTTTGGGGAACGATTTCGATATCGTCGCCCGGCGCAGCGCCTTCGATCCATCCCCGCAGGAGATGATCGTCAGGATGTTCGGGCCTTCCCGCCGATGCTCAACATCGCGCACGGCACCCTTGAAGATCACGCCGACATTGCCGTCACCTTCAGGCGGGATATAGCCCGCCTCGAGCGTGATGGCGTCGAACTCCTTGCCGACGCTGTTGCGATGGCTTTCCGACAGGTTGAAGATCGTGATCTCCGCGGAGTTCGGCGACGAGGAAGTATCCTTGTCGATCGAAAACTCGATGCGGAGATCGTGGGTGTTTATCCCGCCCGGGTTGATCATCAGGCCGCCATTGAAGGTGGCCCGCACTTTTCGAAGATACTGGCGCATCAGGCAGCCACCACGGCAGCGATCTCATCTTCCGATGCCTGCATCAGCAGGACCGTGCCGGCCGGCAATGCGGCGCGATCGGGAACTGTGCCAGGCGTTGCCGCATAGGCGAACATCGCGCCAAGGCCCAAGTCGAACGGCGCCAGCAAGTCGACGCCCGTGACAATGCGGCGGCCGACCAGCACCGGAAGATTGTCGATCGACAGATCGAAGCTCCAGCGGTCGCTTGCCGCGTTATAGCGAAGGCGGATCGTCACCCGCCGGCTATTGATGATCGTGCCGAACTGCTGATCCGCATAGTCGACGATATTGAACACGTTCACTGGTACAGGCTCCTCAGGATGGACGAGTCCGCCGGCGCCGTGGTCACGCCCGCATCACCGCGCTGGACGGTTCCTGTCGCGCGGTCGGCTGTAGCGGCATCACCGGCGCGCTCTGAAGCCGGGGGCGCCGCCCTGGTGCTCTTCGTCCCGGCCGCCTTGCCGCGTTCGCCGGCGGAGTCACCATCTGGTGAAGCGGCGTAGGAAGTGCTGACGATGATCACTTCTTGCAGATCGCAGCGGCAGCGAAGGATGCGGGATGATCCAGCGTCGCGGTCCGCATCGATCCGCTTGATCAGCATGCTGTTGTAGATCGTCAGGCCGGTGACGAGCGAGAACGGAACCCTGCTTTCCTGAAAGGCGACGAGCGCCGCATAGGTGGCAGCGGCGCCGTAATCGGCAACATCCAACGTAATCCGCTTCGGCACGACGATGGCATGATCGGTGATCTTGGCGCCGGTCTCGATCGGGATCTCGGTGATGTCGAGCTCCGAGTTGTGACGCTCAGAGACGACGCAGTCGATCGCCACCGGGCCGATGGCGCTGGAAAAGGCGATCACAGACATCAGAACGCATCATCCTTCTCGAAGCGGGAGGCGCGAGCGCCACCGGCAGCGGCTTGGCCCACTGCGTTGCCGACTGCAGTGCCGACGGCCGGGCCGGCATTCGGCACACCGTTGACCTGGACGCCGCCGACCTGGACCGTTACGCTCTGGTTTCGGTTGTCCTGCTTATTGTCATTGACCACAGCGTTGGCCGGCGCGCCGCCGCCCATCTTCGCCGCGTTGCCTTCGGCGTTCTGCATCATCAGCTTCCAATCCAAGGCATCCTTGGTCATGGAGTCTTCAAGGTTCGGCGGTCGCGGCTGGTCGACGACGGCCGCGCCCTTCATGTAGATGCCGCCCATGCCCTCGACATAACCAGGCTGGGCTCTTGGATTGCCAACGGCAGTCGTAGCCTCGATTTTCTTGTCGAGATCCGCCTTTACAACGCCGAAGTAATCGAGCGCGACCTTAGCTCCTGCAAAGGATGCACCGAGGGTGACCAATGCCGCGCTGAGCGGGTTCAGAGCTGCTGTCAGCAGCCCGACAGAGGTCGCGGCTGCCGCAAGCGCCGTCGCCCCGGCCAGTGTTGCAATAATCGTCCCAAGCTTGTCAGCGTCGATGCCCGTGAGCTTGGACAGCGCATCGGCAAAGTCCCCGATGACACTTTCGCCTCCCTCCATCCACGATAGGATGTCTTCGAGGATCAGAAGGCCACTCAGGAACGGGAATTTCACCGCGGCAATGAGGCCGAGGCCTGCCGCGATTGCCTTGAACAGGTCAGGATTGACCGAGATCCATTCCGAGAGGAACTGAAAATGTCGGCGGAGACGGTCGATCAGGAAGACGGCTGCGTTGACACCCGTCTCCAATGCAGAGCTGAGCGCCTTGGCGAACCGATCGAGGCTGCCATTGGAACTGAGCTCGCCTATGAAGTCGAGCAGCCGGCCGAGCTGGCGCTTGACGGCATCGAAGAACCCGGCGTCCCCGATCTTGCGGAGAAAGCCCGTCCAGGCGTCTCCGAGGTTCGAAACCATGCCATTCCATGTCTTGGACTGGCGCAGCATCGCCCCATTGAAGCGATCGGCGAAATTATCCTTTAGGAACTTGATGATTTCGGCGCTGTTCTTCTTGACCGTCTTCGATAGCGTCTGGCTGTTTTTCGTCCATTTGAACGTCACTTGGTCGCCGGCAACGCTCGAGGTGATGCCGAATTCCTTCAGTCGCTCGAATTCACCGGTCGCAGCGTCCGCGATTGCCTCGACGCCCTGCATGAGGGTCTTGCCCATAGCGCTCGACGCGTCGCCGACGGCGGCCAGAGCACCCGTCGTGGGATCGATGCCATATGCCTTCAGCCGGACAAACGCCTCGGTGACCTCTCCGACCTCATAAGGCGTCTTGGCGCCGAAGGTCGAAACCCAATCGAGCGCCTTTTTCGCTTTCTCGGCGCTACCCTCGATCGTTTCCAGCGTTGCAGCATAGCTCTCGAACTGCGCCGATGTGGTGATGACCGACTTACCGAGGGCAGCCAGCGCGCCGGCGGCCGCGGTCGCCGCAGCGGCGGCAAAGATCGAAATCCGCTTCGCCGTTTGATCGATGGATTGCTGAAACTTCTTCAGCTCGCCCTCGCCCTTGGTCTCATAACCAAGGATGGCGATTAGCTCATCAACGATCATAGATTGAAATCCGATTGAAAGAGGGACACATTCCTGTCCTCAACGGAGGATTACGGAATGCGCGTTCTCGCTGGTGCCGCTCTGGCGCTGATGATTGGTGGCCCTGCTCTTGCTGATGACGATCAGGACATGATCTTCGCCAGAGAGCTTGGGCAGATCGTCGCCACCGCTGACGAATGCGGGTATAAGCTCGACGACGGGAAGGTCGCCGCTTATGTGTCCGAGAAGGTCTCTGCGATGGATAGCAACAGCCGCGCCATGTTCCAGTCCGGTGGTGGTGCTCAAAAGATCAGGATAAAGAAGATGTCGACCGCTGAGAAAGCTGCCGTTTGCGCTCTCCAGGCGGAGCTTGCCCGGAAATATGGGCTCACTCCTTGACCACCGCCTCGGCAATCGCCGCTTTCAGGTCGAGCGCCTCATGCGCGTCCATGACGTCGACGAGCGTAACCCACGTCTGCAGGTCACGCATTGTGTAGATTGGCGGGTCCGCAAGGATCGGCCGCCAAAGCCACATGTTCAGATTGGGAGCGATCTTATTGATCTGCCTCTCGCTTAACCCCTGGCCGTCATTGCGCGGGTTCCATTCGCCAGGGCGCCGGAGAAAAAATCCCCGAACTGCTCCTTCAGAACGAACACCGCGACCGGGATGATGTCGCCGAGCCGGCCGACGAAATCGCCGTCGAGGTCGACGGGATCATAGGCGCCGGACGGGCGCTTGATCTTCGCGATCTCCACGATGTCCTTGACCAGTGATGCAAACTCTTCCGGTGCAATCGCCTCGAAGACGCCGGTGATAGCCAGCAGTGCCTCGGTATCGGCCGCCGCACGCTCCTCGGTCGAAGCGCCCTCTCTGCGGGAGGCAAGAATTGCCGGTATCTTGGAAGCCAACGGACCAGCCGCACGCATGAGGCGGGCCTGCAGGATGAGCGCCTTTGTCGCGAGCAGCGGATCGACCTTATACTCGACGCCGTTGATTTTCTTCTCAGCCATTGTTCGGGATCTCCGGGTTCCAGTCTGCCGTCCAGAGCACCCACTCGCGAACGACCGCTGCTTTGCCCTTTGAATCCGCCGGCGCCGTCATGATGAAGACGCGATCGGACGTTCCGCCCTCATTCGACCCGACGTCAATGAACGAGAACGGAAAAGCGGCGGCGACCGAGCCGAGGGCCTGCTGGCGCTTCAGCTTCTGGTGAAGAAGGCGGTGCGTTGGGCTGGTGTGCTGCAGCTTGACGCTGATCTGAGCCGACTTGTCGGCCGAGATCGAGAAGATGCCGGAGCCGTCGGCGCCGACCAGGCCAGAGCCGACGTCGGCGCCGCGGGTGACCACGATCGCGTCATCGCCATCCCAAAGTCCCTGAACAGCCTGGCCGTCCAAGGTGGCCGACACATTGACCATCGAATATGCGGTGGAGTTTCCCATGTGTCAGCTCCTTAGAACGTCATGGTGTAATTGATGGTGGTGTAGTGGACCGCGCCGGCATAGCGGAAGCGGACAGTGATCGCCGGGGCAATACGAGCCTTCCGCTGGCTTTCCGGAACGTCGAACACCGATGGAACGGTGATCTCGACGGCTGGCGCATAGTCTCCCGTTTCCGGGTCGAGGTCCTGGGCGATGAGGCCGGCGCGGGTCGCCTGCTGCATCACCGACCGGGCCGCCGAGGCGATCATCTGCATGCCGGCATCGGTGAACGGCACCCGGGCATTGTTGAGCAGGATGCCGAGGCTTTCTTCTTCCGTGCGGGCGATGATCCAGTCGGTGGTGTGGATCTCGTCGAGGAAGACGTTGGCGGTGAGCGTTGAGCCCTCGACGACGAAGTTGCGGCTGCCGATGTCGATGTAGGTGT
Organism: Rhizobium sp. MHM7A; assembly: GCF_005862215.1. Lineage (NCBI taxonomy): Bacteria > Pseudomonadati > Pseudomonadota > Alphaproteobacteria > Hyphomicrobiales > Rhizobiaceae > Rhizobium > Rhizobium sp. MHM7A. The sequence continues at coordinate 51,128 of NZ_VCHT01000004.1, read as the reverse complement.
TGGCCATGTGGCCGACCGACTCCGACTGGCCGACGCCCGGCGTAAAGCCGGTGATTGCCGAGATGGCCGCGGAACCGAGGTTGACAGCGCTGATGCCCTTCAGGTTCTTGAACTTTGCGGTGTAAGCGGTGTTGGCATCATCGAAGTTGCGGGTCGACATCCAACCTGCCAAGGCAGCAGCTGGGAACATCGCCGCATCCGTGTGATAGAAGATGCCGGTGCGCTCGAAGTCGCCCTTGTTGCGGGCCGCGATCGAGGTCGTGTCGGCCGGGTTCTGAGTGGCCGCCGCGTTGCTGTCGATGATCGCGAGCTTGTTCTTCGCCTCGGTCCAAGTGATCAGGCCGTCGGTATAGGCCTGGTCGCGGAGCGTCGTGTCGACGGTGATGAAATACCAGTCCTGGTCAGCGTCATAAAGCGTGTTCAGCTCCGTCTGCAGTTCGGCCGAGGTCGGCGTGCCGTCGATGGCGACGTACCCGATTTTGATCTGCGTCGGCCGCGGGTTCTGCGAGAACGCAGACAGCGCCGCCTTGTAAGCGTCGGCCGTGGTCGCGAAATCGGCCGCAACTTCCTCGATCGAGGCATAGAGCTTCGTCCGGTGAGTGGCGTCGACCTTGCCGGCCACGGCAACGGTAGTAAGAATGAGCTGCGTTCCGAAGCCGCGACGGCTCGGGAAGGCATCGTTACGAGACAGCGTCACGTTGACGACGCGGTTGTAGGGTAGGATTGCCATCCTGCCGTCCTTTCTTGGTTGCGGTTATTCAGCCCGAGCGATGTCAAAGCTGGTCTCGTCGATGGTGTCGACAATGAAGCCGTCGCGGGTCAGGCCACGGACAATGAGGTCAAGCTGAGCGCGAGGCTCCCACTTGTTGTTGATCCAGTCCGGCACGTTGCGGATCTGGGAGACGTCGTGAATGACCAGCGCCGGGAACATCGGTTCCATGGTCTGCGCGATCTTCGAAGCCGACACGATCGGGCGAAGGACGCCAGTCGGGTCAGAGCCATAGCCATGCACCGAAAACCGCCATTCTGCTTCGATCACCGGAGCAGCGCTGATCTCCGGCTTGTCTTCCGGTGTCGTCTGGCCGGTCGGCGTGTATTCGATCAACTGCTCATGGGCTCTGACCTGCGCCATGCCTGTGAAATTCACCATGCAATAAGGCAACGCAGGTGATGGCCCGCTCTGATGCGCCTTGATCGTCGTGGCGTTGATCACAGCCGCGATCCAGCGGACAACTGCGCTGTGAACCTCATCATTCGTCATTTCGTCTTCCTGCCCAGCGCTACGCGGTAGAAGCCGCCTTCCATGCGCGGCCAGGTGAAGAGAACACGGTATGTAATGCCGGCACTGGCGATCTCGTCGTCGACGATGATCTCCGAACGGCTCCACGCCATCCATCCAGCCTCGGTGCGAATGCCCTCCGGCATATCCATGAGCTGGTTGCCCCTGACCGGCTGTATGGCGGCCCGGATCGTCGAGGTGGTGGGCGCCCCCGGTACCCAATTGCCGTCGGCGTTGTAAGAGCCGGCCGCGAGCCGCGTCAGCGACACATTCACGGCCTCGCCGTCTATGGCGATCGCGACATCGATCATTCGTCGACCTTCCATGTGACAGCGGCGCGCATTTCGCCCTGGTCGATCAGCGGCTTGGATGAACCCTTGAGCGCGATCGTGACGGGGCTGTTCGGAGGCGACGAAAGCGAAGATATTTCCGCTTGGATATCGCCCTGCGCTTCGATCCCGAGCTTCGCCATGACCTGGCGCAGATTGGTCTTGCCTATGAGAAGCTTTGCCGCCGACGCCCGAAGCGCCTGACGATATTTGCCGCGGTTATCGCGCATGGCGTTGCGCATGAAAGGGCGCTCAGGGATAGGACCGCCCCAGCCGCCGCCGGAAGCGCCGCCGCGCGTGCCGAACTCGTTCCAAATCGCCTTCTGGATATTGCCCTGGTCCGCCTCCCCCTTGGGAAAGCCGACCTTGACCTTGCTTGGCCCGGTGACGCCTTTCGGCAGCTTCACCAGGGAGCGGCGCTTTACACCGATGGAGAACATCAGACGGCGGCGATCGGCGGGAAATTCTGCCGGAGAAGCAGGAGATATTGCTGTCCATATCCGGACAAAGCATACCATGCCATGCTGCCGGAGCCGCCGGCCGCTGATCCGGTACCGGCAAATTCTGTTTCCACATCACCTACCTTGCGCCGCTTGACCATGCCGACGCCGGATGTCCCGTTGCCGGTGGCGGTACGCCCCGGCTCGCCTTCCATGGTCAGGATATGCGCCGCCAGCAGCATCTGCGCCCGCGCCCGGTCGCGCTCAAGCCAGGTGTCGCCCACCTGGTCAATCGCGTCATTGAGCACGAGCTGCACCAACGCATCAGAGACAGCCGCAAATTCAGGATACCTGGCCTTGAAGGTTGCAGGCGTCGGGGCGACGTAGGGCATTACTTCGAGGCCTTCCGTTCGACCTTCGGGGCAGTATCAGCCTTGGCATTTTCGGTGACCTCGATCGCCTTCGCCGCAAGCAAGGCGCGGGCATTGTCCGAATGCTTCAGGATGTGCCAGCGGTCTGTGCTGGCTGAGCTCTGCGGCCGAATGGTCATGCTGCCGATCGATACCGGCGCATTCGTCACGTTCTTGATGGTGGTCATGTCCGTTCTCCGCGAAAGGGGGAAGCCCCGGCAGTTGCCTGCCGGGGTTCGATGTCAGGGCTTGGTCGCCAGATCTTCGAGAGCAGCGATGATCTCGTCCTTCTTGGACGGGGTCTTGTCGCCGAGGAGCTTGGACGCGGCCGCCTTGAAGGACATGAACTGCACGTTCTGATCCTTCGCCATTTCGAGCACCTCGGCTGCCGTCTTCGGAGGCTCGTCCTGCTGCGCCTTGAGCTTCGCCAGTTCGGCATCGCGCTCGGCGAGCTGCTTCTTGAGGCCTTCGAGTTCAGAGGCCGTATCAGCAGCGACAGCCTTAAGTGCCGGGCCTGAAGCATCGGGGTTATCCGTGTAGGATCCCTTCACATCGAACCAGCCAGCCGCTTCGATATGCGGCTGCTCGCGAGCATAGACCTCGACCTCGACTGTCTGGCCCGGGTCGACGAGAACCGGGCCAGAGATGGCATTCAGGCCGCGCGGGCCTGCCTGAGTGTTTGTGAACTTCATCATGTCGGCTGCTCCCTCAGATGCCGTCGAGGTAGCGGACGGACTTCGGACGGCGGATGTCGACGCCACCGACGCGGAAGATGCCCGGCACGTCGAACTTGAGCGGTCCGGTCTGCCAGGGCGGCAGGAACCGGAACGGCATCGGGATGTGCATCTTCAGGACTTCCGGCGAGCGACGGTAAGCAACCATGCGCTTGGTGCTGGAAGCGCCCGCCGTGTCGAGATAGCCGAAGACACCGCGGATGGTCAGCGGCTGGCCGGTCGTGCGGGTATAGATGTTGTTCCGCTCGATCCACTCCAGGATGGTGGTCTGATTGACGCTGTCGATCCGGCGCGTCGACAGATCAAGCAGCACCGAATACGGGAACAGGACCGTATCCGCGATTTCCGCACCGAGCGTACCGGTGAAGATGCCGGTCAGCTGGCCGTTGACATCGCGAAGGATCTGATCCGGCGTCTTGCTGGCGAAGGTGGTTGCAGAGCCAGTGCCATCCGCCGGCGCCGTCGTTGCAGTCGGCGTCGACGCATTCACGAGACCGGTGAGACCCTTGACAGTATCGCCAGCGAACGCAACGCTGTCGATCTTCTCTTCCGCAACGCGGCGGGCGAGAGAGGCCTTGTCGGCGGTGAGGTTCATCCCCAGCAGCTGGGCAGTGCCAAGCTCCTCGAGATTGTACCCGTAGCCGATGGCGGCCATGCTGACGCCCGTCTCGAACTTCTCGCGGGTCAGTTCGACCTTCGGGATGTCATGAGCGTTGCCATTGAACCACGCGGCCTGGCCGACACCGTCCATGGAGAAGTAGGTGACGGACTGAATCCATTCCGGCGCCGAGGTGTCGACAGGGATCAGCGACTGATACTGGATGTCCTGATACCGGATCGCATAGACCGTCGGCTCGATGAGCGAGGCCTGACGGATAAGGAAGCTCATCGCGACCTGCTGAGCGTCCTGCATGATGTGTGCGTTCATTGTAGATCGCTCCTGTTAGCCGAGGCGAAGGGCAGCGAGGCCGGCACCGGAGGTGCTGGTGTCCCACTGAGCGTTCGCGATGAGGGTGTTGGAGGTCGACGTCTTCGAAAGGACGCCGGTCGCCGGGGTGTAGTAAACGGGATCGCCGACTGCGACGGCTTCCGAAGCCTGCACGACGATGACGCCCTTCTTCATCAGGGCGACGTTCGAATACTGCTCGTACTTGCCCGTCGGCTGGGTGGTGTCGAGAACCGCGATACCGACGAACTTGACCGTGGCTTCGGAATCCACGACCTGGTTGTCAGCGGTGCCCTGTACGCCGACCTTGCCGAAGCCGATGCCTTCAACGTCTTCCGCGACGCGGGTGACGATGACGTTCGGCTCCATGTTGAGGACCATGCCCTCGACCCAGCGGGCGTGCTGGGCAGCATAGGTAGTCTGAATTGCAGGCATGAGGCTGCTCCCTTACTTGGTGCCCATCCAGGCCGACGTCAGGTGATCGGTCATGGCCTTGTGTGCGGTGGCTGCGGAATTGCTGTCGTGCTGGGTTGCCCCATCCTTGACGACAGCGGCGAACGGATCGGCCGTCTTCACGTCCTTGGCGATTGCCTTGAACATGCCGCTGATCTCGGCATCGGACGCATCCTTGACCATCTCATCGCCGAGCTTGGCCTTTACCGCGGCGCGGCGGAGATCGCTGTCGGAGACGCCCGAGACTTCGATCTTACTGTCAATCGCCTTGATCGAGGTAACCAAGGCGGCGCGGTCAGCGACCAGCTTGTCGAGATCGGCCGGCTTCGGCGCGGCATCCTTCAGCTTCTGGTTCTCGGCCTTGAGGGTGCCGATCTCTTCGTCCTTCTTGGCGATGGCGGCGCTATGGGCCGCATCGTTGGCGGTGATCTTGGCTGCGGAGGATTCAAGATCCTTCTGCAGCTTGGCAATGGCCTGGGCGCCCTGGTCGGTCGTCTGAACCGACAGTCCGTCCACGACCACAGTCCGAAGTGCTTCAGTCATGTCGACTGTCTCCTTGTCAGTGGTTGAAATCGGGGCGGCGCCCCAGGTAATCGCACTGTCACCAATGCGAGCTTTTGAACCAGCCCTCGCCCGATCGACGACGGCAAGGTGGTTGATCTTGATGTTCGATTGCTGTGCATCGAACTGCTGTCCGTCCGGCGTTACGCCGTCGCCCCACACGAGTTCGCAGACATAGCCGGCGGAGAGTTCGCGCTTGCCCCCCTCAACGCCCTTGATCGCTGCTGCGTCCTTCAGGATGAGCGGGAGATAGACCCACTCTCCGTCCCGCTTCGCGGCCGTGCTGACCTCACCGACCGCCAAATCCTTCCAGTTGTCGGCAGTCACCGGGTCCTTTGGGTGATCCATGGTTACTGGCGCATGAGTGAAGCTCTGCAGACTGGCATCGGAGAACACTGAATCTGGCGGGCGATAGACCCTGACGACGGACATCTCCGGCTTCCCGACCTCATCACCCGTATAGAGCTGGATGCCGGTCCGGACTGCCTTCGCTTCGGCAACAAGGTAGCCATCGTCGGTCCGCCGCGTTCCCGCGATGGTTACAGCGTCGGTGAATTGCATGGGTTATCCCCGCTTGTTCAGAGGCCCGCCGTAGCGCCGACCCACGCCTCAACATTCGTCAGATCGGCACCAGAGAGAGCTGTGCGGGCAATGACGAGCCCGGAGTAGGCATCCGGCGGGAAAACAGTTGCCGGCGTGCCAGGCGTTGTCGTTCCTGAGGAAGTGCCGATGTAGAAGTCGTTGAAGTTCCAGTTTCCGTCGCCGGCCAGCGTCGCAGACGCGACCTGCACGCCATCGACCCGGAAGATGACAGAGGTGCCGTTCTTGATCGTCGTGAAGACGTGATAATTGGCCGTCTCAACAACCGCCTGGAAAGCCGTCACAGCTGTGCGGCTATCCACCTCGATAACCGACGGGCCACGGTTCGTCGTTGTCGTCCGGATCGAGAAGCTCGCCTTCGTCGCCGCTCCAGCCGAACCGAAGAACGACAGGCGGTTGGTCACGCCCGCTTGGATCTTCGCGGCCTCAACGATCGTGAACTGCGACGTGGCCGTGTTGCCGTCCGGAATGTCGAGCAGCGCGGCGAACGCATTGCCCTTCAGGTATGCCCCGGCCGGGAAGTCGATTACCCGCTTGTTGCCGGTCTGGCCACCGTTGGTGATGATGGCCGGAGCCCCGCCGATCGCCAGCACGTTGCTCGAATATTTCTCACCCATCTGAGTGAGGTTATTCGAGCCATCGGCCAGGACCTTGCTCGTGTCGTTCGTATCCCACGCGAAGCCGAGGTTGGCGCCGAGGTCAAGCGGCTGGAACGTCGCGACGGTTGATTGAGTGACGGTCGATGCCGAGCCGCTGCCGGCCGCATTCGATGGCGTGACGCGAACATCATAACTCGTGTTCGCTGTCAGGCCCGTGATCGTGCCGGTCAGCGCCGAGGAGCCCGTCACGAACTGCGTCCATGTACTGTCGACCGTCCTCTTGTACTCGACGAGATAGGTGATCGGGTTCGAACCCGTCGAGGGTGCGGTGAAGGAATAGGCCAGCGTCGTGCTGCCGGCGCCCGTGATGCTCAGGCTGCCCACTTGGCCCGGCGCCGTCGGCGTCGTATTGAGGCTCAGGAGCGCTGCCATCGCAGCGGCCTTAGCCGATGTCGGATGGGTGCCGTCAAGCACCGGCGGGAAAGGACCGCCCCAAACGTTGCTGTTCCGGGCCGACATGGCGGCGTCTGCTACTTCAAGCACGGTGTCGACGTTTGCAGGGATAGCCCGGATCGAGGTGTTGAGCGGTGTGAGGTCCGTCATGTTGCCATCGGTCTTCGGCGTCTGGCCAGCTACGTCGGCATAGGCGTTCGTCGTGTCGCTCCGCGGCGTGATCGTTGTTTGGAATATATTCGCGGTGCCGAACAGACCATAGATGGTTTGATGGTCCGCGAGGATCTGGGCGGCGGTGCGGCCAAGTCGAAGGTCGTTGACGCCGTGTTCGCAGATCACGTCGGAATAGGACAGAAGGCTGAGAAGCGCGGCAACGCTCGCGGTAGCTCCTGCAAACTGTTGCGCCGACTGGCCTTTCTTCGCCATCTTGAGGTACGGCATGCCTGTCGCGTCGAGCAAGCGAGCACCCCACCCGCTTCCACCCTTAGCGCCCGCACTAGAAACGTCGCCCTGCCCGAACATGATGCTGTCGCCGACGAGGATGTAGCTCTTCGCTGGCGTGCCGGTTTGCCCCTTGGCGATCTTACCGACGATGGCGACGGAACCGAAGGAGGTGGTGACAGCATCGGCCGAGATCGTGCCTGAATTGCCCTGGTCAGTGAGAGAATTGCCGTCCTCAAGGCCGAGCGTGCTGTTATTTGCTGGCATCTCGATCAGCGGGAAGTTTGTGACCGATGAAGTCAGGTTGACCGTGCGCTCGGCGAACTTCGCGCCGGCTGGGATCACCAGGGGCAGACCCGTTACAGAAGAAAGCACGACATCGGACTTGAATGACCCTGTGTCGATGAGCTTGGAACTGGCGCCCGACCAAAGGACTTGATGGAACACGCCGTCAGGATATTCGATATAACGCTTGATCGTGCGAGAAGAAGCGGCGGCCGGCTGCAGTGTGGCGTCCGAGATATACCACGCGCTGTCGACGCACTGGAGATCAGTGATATCGGCGAGCGGATGTGCGTAGTGAACCCGCCTGGACGTCGTATTGGCAGCAATCGTGCCGACAGCGGTGGCCACCTGAAAGCGGCTGCCGACGATGCCCGAGGTCTCGCCTATCGACGGCGCTCCCCCGGTGATCGGCAGGCTGTCAATCCAATGGCCAGCGCTATTCTGTGCCGCCTTGCCAGCTACTACCCTCACCGGGATGCCCAGCGGATCTTCCGTCACGCTAATCGGCGTCACCGGGCGTCCGGCTGCATCCGTTTCGCCTGCCACTGCATTGCGCACGGGGATGGCGTCGACGGGCTTGCCGGCGCTATCTGTCGCAACGACTGTGGTGACGGTCTTAACGAGCATTGCCAACCTTTTTCGAATGCGTCACAACAGAGCCATGACCGATGAGCACTACCGAGCCCTGCGCACGCTTATCCTTGACCAGAACGTCAAGATCGAAGCGCTGTCTGCTGAGGTCCGTAGGCTTCGCCAGGCGATCGAGAATACCGAGCCAGTCGCGAGCGCCGATAACCGCATCAGCTCCGACGAGCTCGAAGAGCTTCTCAGAATTCGACAATTCCCCGAGCCACACAGCGGCAATTGACCGGCTGACCGGGTGGCAACCCCTGCTCGGCTCCTGTCGCCTCGCCCCATTTGTATGTCTTGCCGTCCAGTGACCGATGCAGCGGACGCACCCGCTCGTCATGGGCCGTCATCCAGTTGTAGCTCGTCACTCCCGCCTGCTCCTGCCGGATTCTGTTCAGGTCGGCATTTAGCTTGCTTGTCTGGTCGCGAGCTATCAGCTTTGCCCGTCGATCGACTATGCCGAACTGCTCCTGCAGGCCCTTGCGCAGCGTGGTGACCGAGTTGCCGGCAATGCTGTTGGCATAGACGGTCTGCTCGACACGCTTCAGCACGTCATCGCCCAGGCTCTTGATCAGCGAGGCATTGCGTGCCGCGGCGGCCTGCAGGTAATCGGCCAAGTCCTCTTGCAGCACCACGGCCGCGAGATCGATGCCCAGCGCCCGCTTTGCCGTCGCCATGAAGGCGTCGGTATGGCGCTTGGACTCGAGATCCAGGATCGAATTGACGGTGCCAGATGCCAGCCTCACTAACTGTGCGACCAGAGCATCAAGTCCCGAAAACCACGTCCTGTCCGCATCTGCCGTCATAGCCCGCACGGCCCGTTTCTGCGCCTGCTCCCGCTCATAGAGGGGGATGATCGTCGTCCGCGTCTGCGCGACAACCTGCGTCAACATGGCCCGCAGCGCCGTCAGATACTGCTTCTCCGCCGAAAGCCGGACATTGACCGGCGGAAGAATTGTCTTCGACCCTTTCGGCCGGTCCACGAGCTTGGCGAGCGAATAGCTGCGCATCATGCTTCGATGATCCCGGCCTTCCAGTCATCGTTCACTTCCTCGAAGATTTCCGGCCCGAGAATGATCTCGCCGCGGTACGGCTCGACCTTCGACAGGTCCATGCCGTCAGGCTTCTGCCACGTGATGGTGACATGCGGCTGATAGTCCGGATAATCCGTTTCGGCGCCGAGGCGCTTGATGTCCTCATGTCGCCAAGTCAGGCGAGAACTGGCGAACTGCAGCACGACCGCATCGCCAAACTGCTCCATCAGGCGCGGGCCACCGGCGAGGATCTTGATCGTGTTGCCACTGTCAGCCCACTCGATGTCGTTCCCGACCTTGATCCAGTCCATCGGCGACCGCGTGTGAATGATGGTGACGTGCAGACCATCCTGGACGGTAGCGAACCCCTGAGCCTTCGCCCACTTCCTGATGTCGGCAGAGTTGACGACGTCGCGGCGGATGTAGAGCGTGCGCGGCGCAGCGTCAGCGGCTTGCTGACGCTGCGTTGCCTGCTTCTCCGGATCTTCCGTCTGGCCTTCATCCCCGCCGAGATCGGCTTCCCAATCGTCGCCAGTGTCTTCCATGGCCTGGTCAAGGCCGGGATAGAAGCCATTCTCGACGAGCTGATTGGCGACGACGGTACGCAACTCCTCGCTGGTGAATAGACCAGTAGTGACGAGGATATTGGCCGTGTCGGCGTGCATCTTGCCGATTTCAGCCTGCTCCTTCTCGGTCATCTGCTTCAGCGGCGACCACTCGTAGAAGATCTCTTCCGGTCGGCTGCCGAGCGCGGAGCGGATAAGGCATTCGTCGAGACGATAAAGCGCCGGCGCCATTTCCAGGCTCTGGATGGATGAAACCCGGTCGTAATAGTTGTTCATGTCGGATTCGCCGGTGGCGGACATGCCGGCCGGCGACTGACCGAGGAGGCGCGTCACAGGGATGTCGGCGGCGCCGGCGGCCATCTGCAGGAACGTTTGCATCACGTCCGGCAGCGTGGCGAAATTGATCTGTTTGCGGTCGTATTCCTCCTCCTTGTCGAGGAGAAGCGCGCGATTGATGCCCTTCGCCGTGGCCGCCAGCATAAAGCGATCGAGCAGCCGCTGCGAATAAGCCGGATCAGACAGGCTGTTCATGAAATCCGGAATGCGGAAAACGTCGACGTTGGCCTCAAACACCAGGCTGGCGATGTTGGCGGCCGTGGCATCGGCGTTCTTCATCGCCGAGTAGACGGCCTCGATGATGCTGTCACCCCATCCCTGGTTGACGCCGAAGTTGAGCAGATTGTCGCCATGAGGCGCACCAATGAAGACGGCCATCCTGGAAGGATGGATGCGCACCATCGAGGCATTGCCGGTCACCTCATAGTAGGCTGGCCGACCATAGAACTCCGAGAGCACATTCTGCTCGATCGGCCCGGCTGTGACGTCACGACGGCCGAGAACGGTGAGATATTTGATCCCGCCCTTCTTCATGCCTTCGACGCTCAGCGGCTCCATGAGATCCTGCTCGCCGGTGCCGATGAACAGCGCAGCGCCACCCCAGAGGCGAGCTTTGATCTTCACCTCAAGCAGTTTCTGCCAATAGCCGAGACGCTTCTCTTCAGCCTCGATAAGCTCGATCTGATCCTGTTCGGCCTGCCAGTCGCGACCTTTCCGGACCGCGTCCATGGCGGGGATATCGACGATCTTCCGGCCGAGCCAGTTGCTCTTGTAAATCGCGGCGATCTGATAATCGTCGATATACTGGATGCCGTAAGCGGCCGTCGCCATCTTGTCCCGGAAAGGGTCGCCAAGGCCAGCAACGACCGAGCGCAGGCTGTCATTGGCCCGGAGCTGGATCACATCACCCATTGCGCTTGTTCCTGATGTTCGGCGGGTTCTTCACGACGTCCCGAGCGACCTTCGGCAAGACCTTCAGCACACCCTTTGCGCCGGACTGCTTCCGTGCCTCGGCGATCATCTGCCGGCGCCTTTCACAAGCTCCACAGGCCATCGGAACCCTTAAATGTTGGCGAGAGTGTATGAGGAGCCCAGCGCAAGCTCGTTCAGAGCATCCGCAAAGGCGTCCACTTGGTCGTCGAATTGTCCATTCGGGAACGTGCAGACCTCGTCGAGGAATTCCTTGTTCCAAGGCCCGCGCAGTATCTTCACATTCCCAGCCTCCGCTTGTGCAGATGCAGGCGTAGCCCGGGTGGCCTTGTCCCCGCTCGGGAGCACGACCTTGATCGATCTTCCCGCAAGCAGTTTAACCTTGGTTGCCGCATCTGCCTTGCCGGCTGCACCGGGATCCTGCGGCAGCCTGACGGTTACCGACTGTCCATCCTGCGAGGCAACATTCTTCAGCGTCTTCTCGACGTCATTCGGTGACCATCTGCCCCTCTGGACGTCCTCGACATAGAATATGCCGTTGACCTTCAACATCCGCAGGCCGACGGTCCAGTCTGGCTGCTTGCCTGGCTTCGGCTGCGTTGCCGCGAAATCCCACGCCCTGCAGCGCTTTCCTCCCGCTGGCACGGCGTCCACGATCTCGAAATCGGACCGTTGGAACATGCCGCCGGCGCGAGGTGCTGGCCGCTGCTGATATTGACCGGCATAGGCGTATGAGCCCATGTCGCGCTTGAGCTTTTCGACTGCTTCCCGCGGAAACCTGACGGGATCGAGGAGCTCTCCCTCCTCCTTGCGAGGATCGTGAAAGCCGATCGCCGTACTGCATGCCCTTTCAGGCTCGAACTCCATCGGCAGCATGAGGTGGACGTATTCCATCCCTACTTCGTGGATGACGCCCGAGATGTCCTCCTCGTGAAGGCGCTGCATGATGACGACGATCGCCGACCGCTCCTGGTCGTTCAACCGGTTCTGGGCGCCCTCTCGGAACTTACGGGTGGTCGCCAGTCGATCTGCAGCAGACTCCGCGGTCTCGGTCGAGTGCGGATCGTCGATCACCAGACGGTCGCCGCGCTGAGACGTCAGCGATCCGAAGGGCACGCCCTCACGGGTGCCGGTCTTCGTATTCGAGAACGACGTTTCGCCGGTTCGGTTGAGCTCGACCTCAGGCCAGAGCGACCGGTACCAGTCCGACAGCATCAGGTCGCGGCACTTGCGGGTATCGCGCTTGACCGGACCATCGTTGAACGAGGTGGTCAGGTAGCGCATGGACGGGAGACCACGCGGCCCCCACTCCCATGCCTGCCACATGACCGAGACCAGCAGCGACTTCGACGAGCCGGGCGGGACGTTGATCAGCAGCCGGTTGATCCGGCCGTCTGTTACCGCTTCAAGGTGCGCGCAGATGGCGTCGATGTGCCAGCCATGCGTATATTTCGCTGTCGGCTCCAGCACATGCCATGCTTCACGAACGAAACCAGCTAGGGTTTGGCAGCGCGCCCGTATGCGCTCCGCATCCTTGGCGATCCGTTCCCGCTCCGCTTCAGCCGCTCTCCTCGCCCTCTCCGCCCGGATTGCCCTCATCATCACCGCTGCCGGCGGCAAGCGGGCCAAAGATGGCTTCGAGTGCATTGAGCTGCTCTTCCGATACGTTGGTTAGGTCGACTGTCTGGATCGGGCCGCCGCCGCGTCCGGTATGCTGCATTGATGCGAGCTTCGGATGGACGTAGGGAGCGGCAGCCTTTGCCATATCGTCCCGCCTCGCATTGTCAGCCTTGGGGTTCCTCATCACCTTGAGCATGTACTCAAGTGGAGTGGTGCCGCCCTTGGCAATCTCGCGCTCACGGCGCGCTGTGGCTTTGTTTGGCGTGCCCTTCCGTCGGCCTCCGGTCTTTTTTCCGACTGCCATCTACTTTCCATCTATTTTAGATTTCGCTGTGGAGAAGTCGAACAATGTGCACAGGTTGCGGATAACTGCGAATTTAACCCGCACAGATAGATCGCCCCATTCCCAGACTCGCCGTTGTGTGGCCTGCTGCTAATGCAACCAGCAAAGGAGAGAGAAGTGACGACCGGCAAATGCCCCAAGTGCGACAGCCACATGCCCTACGTTAAATTTGAAGGTATCGAGGCCAGACAGAACTTCGGTACCAACGCATGGAGCTCAGTCTCCTTTTTGTGCCCAGTCTGCTCGACGGTCATCGGTGTACAGATCGACCCCGTTGCGATCAAGACAGATACCGTCAACGCGATTCTGAACGCGCTGAAGAAAACCCGATGAGGACCAACATGGCTTTGAGATCAATCGGAATAGATGAACTCGATCACTTTCAGTTTGACGAGCACGGGCGATTGCACTGGAAGGGTGAACCGGTGCTGCTGGAGAAGCGCGTCCGATTGGAAACCTATCAAATCGTGCTCGCAACATTAGCTTCCGCGGGAGCATTCGCCGCAGGCGCCCACCCCTTCGGCCATTCCTTTGGTTGGTGGTAGTTTTCAGGGCATGAACCAGAGGGTCTATAATGGAACAAATCGAAATAGCCGGACAAATCATGTTACCGATGGGCGGAGGCGTGGTGATGATGGACTACGTGATCTGGCAAAATCGGTGCTGGCTAGTGCCGATATGGCTCGAGCCCATTGCCGGCGGCCAAATCCGCCCACTTCGCTTGATTGCTCCACGGATGGCGGCTGGCTACGCGGCTCCTCCTGGTCCAGAACTACTGCAGACGTTTCAGCAGATGCCACTGCCTGAATCAGTCTACCAGCAGGGGCACATACCCGCCGAATACGCAAATCTTGTTGCGGTCGTAGAAAGCCCACCCGTCTTCCGGGCGGCCGTATGAGCTTTTTCAGCGACCGCCACAGATCGCACCAGCTTTCATCCTGGCCACCACGCCGGCAGAGACGATAGGGCGAACGTCAGCGCCACAAGGCCCCCGATGACAAGCCACCCGAGCCCTCGGCGAACAGGGTGAGGCAAAGCAGCCACGCGAGCTTGCACGCGATGTGCAAGGCTTTGTCTTGGGCGAACGTCGTCTTCCGCCTCACCTTTGCCTCGCCGATCATCGTGTGTGGCAGCCATTCGAGAAGCCCCAGCCAGATATTACCTGTGACCAGAGCAACGCCGGCGCCTTGAATGCCGGAGTGAGCGATCAGGTGATAAACGCGGAGCGGGCCTGATTGTTTGGCATCCGAAAGGAATTGCCCCTCCAAAAGAAAAGCCCGCCTCGGCGAACCGGGCGGGCTGTGATGTTGGTTGCAGGCTCCGGAGTTGAACCGGATGTTTCGCGGTTATGAGCCGCGCGGCTTACCGTTTGCCCTGCCTGCGTGATCTATGCGGCCTTGCGTTTCGCTTCGCGCTGCTTCCGGCGTTCGTTCTGGGCCTCTGCCCATGAGAAGTCCCGAAGGCTGTCGTCAAACTCAAAGGCTGAAGGCTTTGCGTCAGGTGCTCGCCAGTGCGTCACGTTTTCTGCGATGATGACATCTTTATCACCGATTTCGGGGGCATCAGGCAACAGGGCAGAAACGTCTATTTCGTTATGCTGGAATGGCTTGCGAGACAAAGCTAACAAAATACGTAAGATCGCCCGCTCTTTTCGACGTCGGCCGGTCTCAGGATGAATGCCGGCTCGCTTGCACCAATCCTTGAAAACCAGCTTCGTCGCCATGCATCTTGCCCATGAGGTGAGACACAGGCGCTCGTTCTCATCCTCAACATATTTCAGCCAGCCGAGAGCTTCTTCAGCTTCGGTTATCTCCCACGGCTTAGGAGAATGGTTGATCGAATTCCAGAAAGCTTGCCGCTCTGCCGCCAGTCTTTCAGAGCCCCAGCCGTTCTTGTCTGCCTGGGTATATGGAATTTCGACCCATGCCGCGCGGCTTTGGCTTGGCCCGACTGAGTAAAGGCCGCCCATGATCTGCACGGCGCGGATAAAGCGCTCTCCAATGTCTCGTCCGGTAATCATGCTGCTCCTCGTCTATCGTCCAAGAGATCGGGTTGGACCGCCAGCGCGCCGAACCGCCGCCGCATCCGTTCGTATATCATGCCGCCCAAGGCATGTCGTTTGGAGACCACGCCATCGAGGTCGAAGGCCCAGTATTGAAGATAGCCCAGCGGGATACTGTCGAAGAACGAGAACCAGGCGGAGACGTTGTTGTCGACGAGATCGGGGAAGTTCTTGGCCGCCGCCCTCACCATGTCGCTTACGACCCATAGGGACGTCTCGTCGACAAAGGCTTTGTTGTTGGCTGTCTCTGCCAGCGTCATGACCACGAAACGCGCGTGTGCGTCTCCATGGCGCTTTCTGATTCGGTCGAGGGTGGCGATCGCTCGCGTCTGGCCGACCGACGGCATCACGTGCGCCGGCACGACAGCAATGCCGTATTCTGCGAAGATCGCGAGGGCTTCGGGATGGTCGTGTGGGTCGGTCACGCGGCCCTCCAGAGGATAGCTTTCTGATCGGCCGGAATGCGATGGGGGCCGCGCGCCATGGGATGCTTCGGCGCCCCGCGGTTCGTCGTCCCCCAGCACCACAGGTCCGGATATGGCGCTTCGCCCGATTGGATCTCCTCGACGACGTGATCTATCCAGAGATGATCCCAGGCGATCGCACCCCAGCAGACGAAGACCTGATGTGCTGCCTTCGCCTTGGCGACCAGATGCGGGAGATTGACGAAGTGGACGTCGTCGCGAACATCCCACGCCCCATGATCGATCGTCGCAACGATCTTGCGGCATTCGGCTGGGCTGGAGGTGCAGAAGGGATAGAGGTTGACGGCGTCATAGCCGCCGAATCCGAACTCGCGGAACCAGGCGTTCCACCACCGCGAGGTATTGTCGTCTTTCATGCCATCAGCCGTGGACGGATTGCAGCCGATGACACAGGCCTGAGGACCGCCGCCCCATCGCCGCGTCAGCGTCAGGCGGTTCTTGCCGTGGAACTCAGCGTCACGGTGCATATCGAAGCCGAAGAGGTCCGTCATTCCACCCACCCATGCCTGAAAGCGAAGGCGACGAGGGCCGTGTCCTTGTAGACTCCGGCCTTTTCCTTGATCCGCGCCTGATAGGTTCTCACCGTGTGCGCCGACAGCGAAAGAATCGTGCTCATTTCCGCTGCCGTCTTGCCTTCGCACTGAAGCTGCAGGACCTCCTTTTCGCGCGGTGTGATGTGGATCGTCGTGTCCTGCATCAGCGCACCTCTTTCCATTTGGCGCGCATTTTCACGCTGCCCAGGTCTCTTCTTTGCAAGCCCAGCCGGTCTGCGAGGATGGGGATAGATCGACTGGTAATGCGGTAAATGGCGCTTATCTCGCTGTAGAGAACCTCACTTCGATATGCGTTCTGGAACGAGCGCAGGAAGGTTACCCCAGGCTCCAGGGCGAGGCGCATGGATGCCTCCTCTTCCGTGGGCCTGGGGTGCGTAAAGAGCTGATAGATGCTGCTGTGATCACGCTTCAGCAGACGGCTGATCTGCAGCTCAGTGAGGCCGAACTTCTCACGCAACTCCCATGCCAGCATACGGCGGGCCATAACGAATGGGAGGAAGATGAACGGGCCCACCACTTCCTTCAACGTGAAACCGAGTTCCAAAGACCGTCGGATGAGATAGGTCTTCGGCGTCTTGGCGAAGGCCGACGAGGCTCGATAGGCCTTGACGTGGAATTGAAATGGATTCCTCTCGGCCAATACGGGTCTCACTGGCGAGCGTTCTACCGGCCGCGGGGCAGAGATGGCCTTCTGCCCATTGATTGCGTTACGCGGCTTCATCAGGCGGTTTCTGATGGCCGCAGCGTTGCGGCAGTAGGCGTCGGCGTCGAAGGGTTGATTGGCGATGGTCATGCCGCCTCCCCGTTCTTCTGAAACAGCCGATCGGCGGCGGCGCGGCGGGTCTCTTTGACCGAAGAGCCGGCGATCTCCCGCGAGGCGACCAGGTGGCCGTTGAAGTATGCGAGTGTGTGCTGGAGCACGGCCTTGGTGGCGGAAAGCTCGTCGGGGAACACCAGCGGCTTGTCGCCTTCGGCCATGATCGGCTTCGGCCTCGAGTCCCTGGCGAAGCGGGTCATGGCCCACCAACGGCCGCCGGGGATTGGGTGAGCATATCCGGCGAATTCGTTCATGCTGCAAATGCCTCCATGATGATGAGCTTTCTCGTTTTTGAGACCCCGCAGAACCGCCAGCCGGCTTTGCGGAAGCAATAGCCCCAGACTGGGTTCCCGCGAACGATTGTCGGAGGAACCTGATAGGTGTCGATGTAGGTGTAGAGGCGCTCACCGGGCCAACGCTGCCAGGCAACAGTCATGGCAGACTGCATCAGGTCGCTGGCGCGCTGGTCGCTCTCATTACGGAAGATCGCGCAGTTGACGCCGTCTTGCCCGTCGGCCGAAATAAACTTACGCCAGACGCATAGGGCTTTGGCATCGGTCGTCAGCAGTACCAGTTTCTCGCCCGGACCAACGAAGATCTTCGGCTTGCGCCCGTCAGCATAGAGGTACCGACTGTAGTGGCGATCGAAGAGTGCGCGGGCGGTATCGTTCCCGTCCTTCACCTCGATCCATCCATCGCCGAAGAGGAAGGGCTGCTCGCTCATGCCTCCTCCATCATCCGAACAAGGCGAGCTGCGCCGGCGGAGCCTCGCGCGGCAAGCCGAGTGACAAGAGTGCGGAGCGCATACGCTGCTTGAAGAGGGACAACGCCGTTGCCGAGCATGCGAAGTCGGTCCACGCGGCCAATGTCCAGCCGGGAGGCCAGCCCATCAGCCACTCGACGAAAAGCGGGTTCAAGCTCCGGCGCGATCGAGAGGGTGGTTCGCCATCCTTCAGAGTCGTCCGGGCCGGGTGGGAACAAGGAAACCTCTCGATCTGATGACGCAATGAGTGGTCGCCAGCCTTTGGCTTCGGTACCCACGTTCCATTCGAACCCCGTTCGGCATCCATCGCCTGCGGCGTCCGCCAGAGATGCGCGACGAAATTCGGAAGCTGGTCCAAGTGGAGCCTTCCGGTCCCGTTCTGAAGATGGTCTTGGCCATTCGCGCCCTTGTGATCTCGGGCAGCGGGCGTCGGCCAAGCCGAGAATGAAAACCCGAGGGCGGTCGTGCGTCGCGCCAACTTCTCGCGCCTTAAACAGTCCTCCCTCCACCTCGAAACCAAGTTTGCGAAGGTCTCGGTGTACGCGCTCCGCTCCAGCGATTTCGTCAGCCCCCGCTGACAGCATCCCGCCGACGTTTTCGATGAGGACGAACCACGCGCCAGACTGGACAAGGATGCGGCGGGCGTCGGACCAGAGATCGCGCTCGTCTTCGGTGCCAAGCCTTTTGCCGGCAAGGCTATGCGGCTGGCACGGGATGCCACCAATGACGCCGTCCACTGCTCCACGCCACGCGCGGCCGCCGAATGTTCTGGCATCGCTCCACACAGGCGCTGGAGCCATAAGGCCCGCTTCCATAGCTGATACCAGTTGCGCGACCGCGAAGGCTTCCCTCTCGACCATGCAGACTGTTCGAGCGCCTGGAACTGCCAGCTCGACGCCGAGATCGAGTCCGCCGCCTCCGGTGCAGATGGAGAGGATGTTGAGGTGGTGGGGGTGTAGAGCCACATTCAAAAGAGTTCCCTCTCGCGTTCGGGCTGCATGGAGACGTAGCGGGTAAAGCGGGCCTCGAAGCGCACCCGCTCCTTGATGGTCGCATCGCCGAAGCGACATTTGACCGAGCCGATCTCTGCGATCCCTTCGAGGTCTCCGGTGAACACCCGATGGATCTTCTTCCAATCGGCGTCGGTGGCGGCGATGGCCTCCCGCTCGGCTTTGTATTTCTCAGCCCGGTAGAGGTAGAGGATCCCGTCATAGTCGGCCTTCGCCCCTTCCCCGCCGTAGAGGTCGGCGGCGATCGGACGCGGGTTGTCTCGACGGGTGCCGAAGCTGTTGCGTTGATTGAGGATGAGCACGGCGCTGCTGGTCTCGTCCGCCAGGGCCTTCAATTCCGCCGTGACGTCGCCCGAGATGCGGTCGGCTGAGAGCTTGTCGTTCTTCGGCTTCACCTTCCCGATGTGGTCGATGACGAGGAAAGGCGTCCGGCCGTTGGCCCGCTTCTTGATGAACCGACGGGAATAGGCGACGAGCTGCGACACCCCTTCCCGCTGGCATCGGATGATTTCGAGGGGCTGCCGATCGATCCATGTGGCGAATGAAACGCACTGGTCCTGCTCCTTCTGGCTCATGAGGCGGCTTGGCTCGCGCTGCTGGCGAACGTCGATTCCGTGAACCTGGGCGATCATCTGACGGACGCACTGGGCCGACGACTGGTCATAGGAGAGGAAGAGGACGGGGTGACCTTCGCGCACAGCGTGATAGATGAGCTGCATGGTCAAGCTCGACTTGCCCTCGCCCGACGACGACAGCAGCCCATAGAGGTTCCCGGCTTCGAACACAGGCTCGGACAGGACGCGCGCGATCTCCGGCAGTGCGATCGGAACTCCGATAACGCCGTCGCGCCGTGACGAGGCTTGGAAGGCAGAAAGATAGGATGACCCGGGGGAGGATATCGCCGTCGTCTCCGCGAACCGGGCCCGAAGCTCCTTCAGCCGGCTTTCCAACTGCTCGATCTCGTCGCCGATCGTCAGCAGCCCATGCCCTTCGCTGGCCACCGTTGCCATATACTGGGCTTCCTGCCCGATCTGTCTGGCCATGACCTGGCCCTTGATGATCTGCAGGGAAGCTTCGAACTGTGCTTTGCGCGCAGGACTGCTGCCGATCAGGAAAAGGTTCTCGACATATTCAGCCGGGGTGAACGGAAGCTTGTCGACTGCGCGGGGAAGGAACGGCTTTAGCGACACCGAATTTGCGACCTGATGGCCAGCGACAAGCTCGCCGATCTTGTCGAATACCGTCTGATGCAGACCTTCGACGAAGTCCGACCATTCAAGGCCGCATTCAGACATCAGCTCATTCGATGCGAGGATGCAGGCGAGCACGGTCTTCTCGGCTTCGAAGACATCGTCCTCCGTGATCCGGTCCATGAACAAACGGCGGTTGGGGAGTTCGTTCATGCGGCCTCTCCGAATTTTCCAGCCTCGTCGCCCCAGGTCGTCCAGCCGGCCCGGTTGGTGCGCGAGAAGAGTTCCAGCCGGCGAGCGCGCGGCATCAATCTTTCGGCCTCGCGGTATCCTTCCTCTGGCTTCCGGGAGTGTTCCCGCGCCAGACCAGGGAACGATGACCGCACTGACCGAGTCGTCTTCGGCTCGCCTCGCTTGC
Source organism: Rhizobium sp. MHM7A (assembly GCF_005862215.1). Lineage (NCBI taxonomy): Bacteria > Pseudomonadati > Pseudomonadota > Alphaproteobacteria > Hyphomicrobiales > Rhizobiaceae > Rhizobium > Rhizobium sp. MHM7A. The sequence continues at coordinate 30,840 of NZ_VCHT01000004.1, read as the reverse complement.
CGATCAGGATTGGCTCGTTAGAAGTGCGAAAAATGTAGCCAGTACCGAACGCCTGCTTTCCATTGCGGGTCGTCTTCATCCACGATCCAGCGGTGGCAAACTCGAAACCCCAAGCGTGCAGCACATCAAGAGCCTGCGGCAGCATCGGGTTGGTTGCCCAGAGCCACAGGAGGCAGTTCGGCGCCGCGAGGTCCAAGACAGGTAGCGCCTTGATATCCTCCAGAGGCATCAGCCGGTACTTCGACTGAGTCGACTTGGATTTGTCGCCGTTGTCCGACCACTCCTGCATCTTCCACGGCGGATCGGCCATGATGAAATCGAAGGAATGCGGCGGCAGGTCGCCGAAGGGCCATAGATCGGGGAAGAGCCTCACCAGACTTTCCTCCCACTCTTCCAGACCTTCAGCGTGATCGTGTTGACGTTGGTCCCCACGCTGGCGAAGGAGTTCATCGGGTTGTCGGAGAAGACCCCATTGAGCCTGGCGATGTGCTCGCGGAAGGCGACAGCCTTGCGGCTCTCGGCAAACTCGGTGTGGGCCGACATGATCGCGACCAGCAGGCCCTCAGCTTTGAGAAACTTCAGGGCGTGCATTACGTGGTCAATGTCCCGCTCGCGATCGAACGGCGGGTTCATGATGATGCGGTCATAGAGATCGGTTATGCGCGGGTTCAGAGCCAGGAAGTCGGCGCAGATCACACGGCCGTAAATGCCGGCGGCCTTCAGGTCCTTGGCCAGATGCGGCTGGCATTCGATGCAATCGACCGCAGCGCCGGCCATGACAGCCCGCCTGGAAAGCTGTCCGGTTCCGGCCGACGGCTCAAGAACATTCAGAACGCCGTCGCGGCTATGGAGGCTTGCGAGATCGATGGTTCTGTCTGCCAGGCTGTCGGGCGTCGGGAAGAAACCGAAATTCTTCGCCATCTCTCGCTTCGGCTCGTGCAAGCCGCCATCGTCTTCGTGCTTGCGCTCCTCCGGAATGACCTCGCCATAGTATTCGCCGATCATCCGGTTGGCCTTCGTGACCAGATCGTCACGCTTGAACCACAGGTGCGCATTGCCGTTCTTGAAGATCCGGACGGCGTAGAATTCGCTCTGCACCTCCGTCTGCCGAGCGCCGCGGCCGTCGAGGCGCCGGGCCTTGTCCAGTTCACCGACGATGCCGGCATAATCAGCGACCGGCTTGCGACCGTCGAGGATGAGGAAGGTCCGTTCAATGTCCTGCAGGGTGGAACGGTGATCGCGGTGATAGTTCCACCAGCCGTTTTCGTCGAACATCCGATCGAGGATGACACGGCCTCCGAGCTTCCAGCCCGAGTGCGAGCGGAAACGCCGATCGAGGTTCGAGAACATCTCGGCGATACCGCGCCGGAAGATCATCCCGGCCTCGGCCATGAAGTGCTCGATTGTTGCGTAGGCGTTCTCTTCGGTGAACTCCGGGGCGTCGGTCAGGAGCTGCTGACGCAGCTCGTCCTTCGCCTTCTTGTCCATGAGATGGTTGAGCTCGGTCGAGTGGATCACCGAATCCCAGACGCGTCCGTCGATGTAATGCCGGTCGGTGATGACCTGGCCCTTTTCTCTGGTCGAGAACAGGCCGGCCGCGAACGGCGCCGCAACCTTCAGCATCGCGGCGGCTTCTTCCATCTGCTGCTTTGCTTCGGCCTCAGCCGATCTGGCGCGTTGGAAGGCGGACAGAGCGGCGTCCCGAAGTCTGGCGATCTCGGCGATCGATGCGCGGGTGATCAGCTGGTTCATGCCACCGCCCTCTCGTTCCGCTGCATCCGCAGATCCATGAGCGGCTGCTGGTACCGGCCGGCGTGGACCTTCATGTCACGGACGCCCCAGCAAATCGCCAGGGCGCAGGCCTCAGCGGCGTTATGGGCAAGCGCCTTTTGCGTAGGGAGCTTGATGCCGATGCGCTCGCATTCGGACACCGCGGCGGACTTCCAGTCCTTCTTGCCTTTGTTGTCGAGAGGCGGCTTGAAGGTTTGGCCGTAGAAGCTCTTGCGCCATGTGGCCGGCGGCAGAGTGCCGTAAGGGATGCCGAAGTTCGCGATCGTCGAGACGATGGCCGTCGTCGCGATCCATGGATAGAGCATTGCGTCGGCGCTGGTGTTGCCGATCTTGGCGAGCGACTGCTCCTCGAGCACGACCCAATCAGGCCTTCCATGCTCGCGGATGAGCGCCGCGACCTTCAGGCCGATCTGGTCGCCGGTGTAGTAGTGGTCGCTCTTGTCTGGCATCTGAAAGACACCGCATTTGATATGGGAGAAGTTGCGATCGACCTTCTGCTGATCTGGATCGTAGACGCACCAGCCAGTGGATTTCGAAGGGTCAAAGCCGAAGATGGTCGTCATATGGCGCCTCGCGGAAGAGAAAGTCCGGAGCATTCGCGCTCCGGCAGTGAAATCGGCCGCACTTGGGAGGATCAGCGGCCGACCGGGAGAGACGTTAGGCTTTGACGCTACCGAGGCGTTCGAGCATCTCGCGCCGTCCAGCTGGAGGATCGCCCATGATGTCGCTTGTGACGTTCTTACGAAGTGCGTGTGCGGGAGGAGCGGCGGGCTTGCTGGATGGAACTGATGCCGCGACTTTTGCCGGTCTGGTCTTGTCGGCCCAGCGGGGGAGAACGACTTCGACGAACCCGCCTTCAATCTGCTCGAACTTCACCCAAGCGGCCAGTTGAGCCTCGTCGACAAATCGCGCCTGGTGGCCGATCGGGATTGAAACCCAGTCACCCTTTGCCGATTTCTTGAAGGAGACCGGGGCGTCGCCCACGCTGTTGTTCTTGCGGAACCGCAGAAGTCCGTGATCGCTGTCGGTCCCCACGAAGAGCTCGAGCTTGTCGCCGTCGGACCATCCGAACTGCGCAGCGAGCGCCTTGGTGAGGGTGAAGCTGATGCATGCCGGCCCCTTGCGTTTCGTGACGCGGACCTTGAAGCCGGTCCCGACCGAGGCGGCATTGATATGAATACGTGCGCGTTCGAATGCCATGCTGATGCTCCTCAGTCTTCTTTGTCTTGAGAGAAAGGATCGTCGCCTGTCGCACGCGGTTCCTCGTTCGTTTTCGACGCCTTGGCGGCGTTGCGCTTTTCCATCGCCGACTGCAGGTTTTCGCGGGCGATGCGCTGGCCGTCGTCCCAGCCGGACAGCCAGGTCTTGTCCTCGCTGCTGCCGGCAGAATATTTCTTCGACACCCGATCAAGCCCGGCGAGGCCCGCCTCGACGCCGGCGGCGAAGATCATCTGCTCGTTGGTAACTCGATCGGCGAGAAGGTCGCCCTTGCGGTCATCTTGGATAAGGCCGAGGCGGATGCGATTCCGCTTCAGCATGTTGAAGTTATCGACCTTCTTTTGCGGATCGTCGGTCAACATGCAGTCGATGAAATCCTTCATCTCCTGCTCGGATATGCCGTCGTTCTTGGCGTCCTTCTTGGCCGCCGTTTCGCTTGCCTTCAGCTCTTCTCGCTCGTGGTGAATGGCAATGCGCCGGCGGACGTGGTGAGCCCACAGAGCCTGCTTTTCCAGCTCGGTCAGTTCCTTGCTGTTATCGCCGATCTGCGCTGCCATTATCGTCACCGTCCTTTCGATTTTGCTTGCCGAACCTTTTCAGCAATAGCTTCAACTTCACCCACCAGATCTTCAAAGCGATCATCGTTTCCTCGTACTTCCGCGATCTCCCGTCGGAGGTCGCTTATCTGTTGCTCGCAGTAGTCGAGGTAGGCGGTGCGGATGGCGAAGAAGGCGTCGACTGAGATCGCCTTCGCCCTCCCAGCCCTCAGATGCATGATCTGCCAGAAGGACAGGCCATGCTTGCGAGCCAGCCGCCGCACCGCATTCTCGACGTCACCGTTGCCGGCGGTTTCCCGCTCGACCATCCGCCTCACGTATTCCGATGCGATTGCCGTACTCATGACTTTTCGACCCTGATTTTCTCTCTTGGTTTCTTGAACGAAATTCTCTGACACCGTGAATGCGCTCCTGCCGCCTTGGGATTAGCTTCATTGGTGTCAGAGGGATGCGCGGTCAGGAAAGGTTATGCGTTCCCGCCCCTCGACGGTGAGTTCGCCCGAACGACCAGATTGGAACCCTCGACGTTCAGGCGGGTATTTTGAAATGGAATGACGTTGTCCCCTCCGGGGGCCGGAGCGATAAGGACCCTGTCCTCCGGATCAGCTCGCATGAAGCGAATGGCTGCGATCAACAGGACCGACATGCACAAGATGATCATCGCGGCGCAGAGACCCTGGATTGCTACGGAGGCGCTCATGCTGCTTGCTCCACGATGGAAATGGCGCCGGATGCGCCACGCTGGATAAAGCCGTGACTTTCGATTGCGATGACCATCCGGTGAACGTTGCTGCGAGACGCCTGGCCCATGTGCTTTGCGATCGTCGCCAGTGACGGCGCGCAATCGTTCTCGGAAGCGTAGGACCGGATGAAGTCCAGGCACTTCCTCTGGCGAAGCGTCAGGCCTGAAAGGTGCAAGTTGGAAAGCTGCCGCCGAATCTCATCGGCAAGCGCCGGATCGGATTTGATGAGTTCTCTTGCGACGGCCGAGAGATCACTCATGACCGCCCCCTTGTCGCGACAACCTCAACGTCCCGGCCGCAGGCCTCACAGTGACGCTCAATGAACTCAGCTACGGAAAGGGTTTTGCTGCATGCCTTGCAGATGTGAAACGTCATCGGCTGAACGGCTGGGCGCTGGATCTGGCGGGCTGCATCGATCGTCGACGTCATGCGACACCGCCTTTCAGGAGATGAAGCGTTCCGTCCCTGCCGCACTTCGGACAACCCGCTTCGCCTGTTTCGAGATTGAAAACCGTGTCTCGGATGAAACCGGCGTGGCCGCAGCCGCCGCACTGAAAGGCCATAGACGTGACGCGGTGGATCGCGTGATGCGCCGGCAGCCGGTCGATGGCATCGAACATTGCCTCTTCCTGGCCAGCATCGCCGAGGGGCACGCGCAGCGCGGTGCGGAAGATTTCCTGGAGAGCCTCTTCAACCGTGTTCATGCTGCTATTCCCTCAGCATTGGAGGAGTGAGGATGGACCGGCACGACATAGGTCTGCCACGCGATCGGCTGCTCGCCGGCCGCCAGGCCATCCCAAGCTCCACGCTTTTCATTCCAACGGGTGACAGAGAGCTTGCCGCACTTCGTCGCCAGCCAGAGGCGGCGGTCACGAGGGGCAGCTGCTATGTCATAGGTCCATTCGGAGCCGACGCTGGCACCAGCATGATCGCCTCGCTTCTCGATCTCCGCCTGCAGCGCCGTCGCCGCCGACCAGGCTTCCGCCCGCAAGACTTCCAGCTTTTCGACGCGGGCGTCCGTCGCCTCGATATGAGCCGCCGGCGCATACAGCTTGCGGCAGGCGTTCCAGCAGTCGACGAAACGCTGCATGTCCTCGGGACGGCCGGCGATCGCGACAAAAACGTCTTCACCGCCCTTGGTGGTGATGCGCGTCGTACCTTCGTCGAAGTTGTCGATGATGAGTTCGGGATATGGCTTGAAGGCGGTCATGCTGCTGTCTCCGCCTCAGCTGGATCATCAAAGAACAGAGCGTCGTTCCAGTCGATTTCACGTGCGGACGCAGCCGAGCGGATCGCCTGCATCTCTTCGAGCGAGGGGGCGACTCCGTTTTCCCAACGCGATACGGTTGCCTGCGTGACACCGGCCACCACGGCGAACTCTGCCTGGGTGACACGGAAGACGTTTTTTCGGATGTGCTTCATGGCGTTCATGCGCACGGATATTATGCGCAAACGGATTATTTGCAAGCGCATTTTATCCGCGAACGCATTTTTCTTTATCCGTGCGCCGTTCTAGCGTCCAAGAATGCCAACTATCCCGGAAAAATTACGCGCGATCATGAGAGCCAGCGGCTGGAAACAGATGCAATTGGCTGAGCATTTCGAAGTTTCGCAGTCCACCGTGAACCGATGGCTGACTGGATCTGAGCCTGAAGGCCACCGGCGCGACGCTATCAACGAAGCGTACGAGCGGCTCGTCGATGAAGGACCACGCGCTGATGGAGATGCCTGGCACTCGATACCGATAATGGGCTTCATTGGCGCAGGCGCCGAGATCCTGCCGGAGTTCGAACAAGTTCCACCAGAAGGCCTCGACCAGGTGAGCGTTCCCTTTCCGCTTCCCGAGGAAATGATAGCACTCGAGGTCCGGGGCGATTCTATGCTCCCGGTTTACAAGGACGGCCATGTCGTAGTCGTTTACCGAGATCAGAAAAAGCCAGTCTCCGCTTTTTATGGCGAAGATGCCGCCGTCAAAACCACCGACGGCCGGCGCTTCCTCAAGACGATCATGAAGGGATCTCCGGTGACATTGATGTCGTTCAACGCGGCGCCGATCGAGAACGTTGGGCTCGATTGGATCGGCGAGATATTCGCCGTTATTCCGCGATCGCAGCTCAAAAGGGTTGATCGCGCTGGGGGAATCCAGGGGAGTCTGAAATTAGCATGACACCGACGCCATATCTGGACCCGCAGTTTTCATGGATCACGCCCTCTGTATTCATTGAATTCGCTGAAGATACCCAACTAGATTTGAAATGTGGCAAATGCCCTAGCCCGAACGGATTCTTCATCGACACCGGCTGGAACGACGGCTACGTACCTAGATTAAGCGCGATAGCGAGCACGCCGGGAAACGTCGTTGACCTTGCCCTAAGCAAGCATTTGGCATGCGTGAGGGTTCTTTGCACTGACTGCGGACACCTCGACATGTACTCGATGTATGTCGTGCAGGTGTGGCGATCGAAGAAAAATGCGCGACAGGAAAGAGGGCTCCTGTTTGATGAGTAGCGATAATATCGTTCCGTTCAACAAAGGCGAAGACGCCATGGTTCCGCCGATTAAAGCATTGAAGTCCGGCGGCGGAGGTGGCACATTTGATGACATGGAAGCGCGTGTAGAAGCCTTAGAAAAGAAATTCGACAAGATCGAAGGCAAGCTCGACGGCATTGCCAACGATATGGCTTACATTAAGGGAAAAATTGAGGGGTTCCCGTCCGCCTCCAGCTTCGGGGAACTAAAGGGCAGAGTCGACAGCCTTCCCACTACAGCGAAAGTGGCGGCGATCGTGGGCATGATTGGGGTCGGCGTAACCATCATCGCTAAATGGGCCGAGCTATCAAAATTTCTTCCCTGATCTCCGTTTCCAATTACTCCCCTCAGAGCAAGAATCTGAAAAGGGATATAGATTACCGTTATTAAGCCTACCGTTATTAGGGGGGGCGCTGGTGACCCCTTGGCAAGGGGTCGCTAGTGACCCCTAGAGAGCTTCCCACGCGAAGATTAGACGGTAGTGATTGACGGCACGATTCCGTCGTCCGCGCTGCACTTGCTCCTTGTCGATCAAGCCCTCGTCGATGAGTTTTCCGACCGCCCGTTTAACCGTCGTAGGGCTCAAGTTGAGGTCTTTGGCGATGGTCTTCTGCTGGTGCTTAGTGTGATTGTCGCGGCGGTTCATGTGCATCGCGATAAAGATGCCGACCCGCTGACAATCTGCTGAAAGATAGGGCCGCCCTAAGATGTGGCGAATCCATTCATCTCGGTCGCGGTACCATTGGCCCGCTTCGGATAATTCTGGTTGATTTTGCATGACGCGAAATTATCCGGGATTATCCGCGTCCGCAATAAATTTTATCCGTTTGCGCATTTTTTGTATTGCTATTTATCCGTTTGCGCATAATATCCGTCCATAAAGCCGATCGCGACTGACTAGCCCACGGGCTCAGAGAAACGGGATCGGCGGCACCAAAGAGGACGGGACCATGCAGCACATTCGCAACATCGAGACCGAGCAGAGCAAGCGCGATGCCCGCTGGAATGCCGCTCGCACGCTGGCTGACTGCGACGCCTACATGGCGATCGAGGCACAGCGGACCGGCGCTATCGGCTTCGAGAAGATGCATGACCGGTCGAACACCATCAAAGGACCCTCCTTCATGCGCGGCTACCGCTCGATGGTCGCCGGCCAATACCGCTACGCCCGCGAAATCCTCGGCATCACCGAAGAGGATCAGCTCTATGCGTAACTTCTTCGAGATCCGGCGCCTGCAGCAATATTCGGCTGAGGAATACGCCGACGGCAGAGAACGCCGTGATGGCCCCCACGCCGTCTACCTCCGAGACTACATCGAGTTCAGCTTCAGCTACGGCGCGAAGCTCGCTGCTCAAGCTCGGGCGGCCATGAACGTCACTGACGCCGACCAGATTTATTCGTGAGGGGAAAACGATGACAGAGAGCAAGCACACACCGGGTCCGTGGCATGTGGACCCGAAATCTCCGGAAGAGAGCTTCTTCGAAGACGTGAATGTTCTTCGCCACGACGGCCTAGCAATCGCTGTATGCGTCCATAACGGCGATATCCTACCGCCGGAACCGGAGGCAAACGCCCGCCTGATCGCCGCCGCTCCTGATCTGCTGGAGGCTCTGAAAGAATTCGCCTCGATGCCGTGTGAAACGGACGGCGCCGAAGATCTAGAAGGTGGCTGCTGCCGAACATGCCGTGCCCGTGCCGCCATCGCCAAAGCCGAGAGTTCGTCGGCGTCGTTGGTAGCGGCGGAATAGGAGGGGACGATGACAGACCGTATCGACTGGCGAGGAATGTTCAAGCGGGTTGTCACCAGAATGCGTGACGCTGGAGAGAGCCAGGAGATGGGCGCGCGTTGGATGGCTCAAGAGGCCAGCGCTGCAGTGTTCGATCTCACCGAAGAGAACAAGCGCCTTCGCGCCGCCCTGCACGAGATTGCCACCACCGACGATTACCGCGGCTTGACCGCGGAAGAAGCGATGAGCGTCGCGCAAAAGGCTCTCGCCGCTTCATAACCAACCACAGACAAGAGGGAACGCGCGATGAGCAAGCCGATCTGCAGAAAATGCAACGACACAGGCTGGGTAGCGATCAGATCAAGAGACGCCGCCTACGCATTCCCCGGCCCAGTTCCGGATGACGCCAAAGGCTATTCGGACGCTGACTGCTGGTGGTGCGACCAAGGTAAGCCGCCTGTAACTCCAAGCACTTCTGAAGAACGCCATGCCCAATTCATGGGCGGCGTTGGCGATGAGGTCTGGGACTAATCCCAATCCAACCACAGACAAGAGGGAAGACGATGGAACAGGAAATCGAAGCAAAGGCCCGTGAGATTTACGAGGCATCCCGTAAGCGCGTTTCAGGTCGTCCCGCTTGGGAGCGTCTGAACCCAAGCGATCCCTACGATATGGGCATGCGCGAAACTGCTCTTTCCCAGGCTCGCGAAGCTTACCGAAAGGAATGCGTCGCCTCGACGGCGAAAGCAATCGGTGGCGCGTCATGACCGACTGCATCGTCAAACAATTCGGCTGCAGTTGCCCTCCATCCGAATGCCGAGTGCAAGAGCGGGAATATCCTCCGGTCGGCAACATTCGAGCCCGCGTGGACGCGATCAACGCCAGCACTGCGCCAGTCATCGAAGAGTACGCCCGCCTCACCCACGCGGTCAACAAGGCGATCACCCTCATCCTAACCATGGCCGCCGTCGGCGTCCTCACCTTCGTCTCTTTCGCGCCGACAGAGCAGAGGCTCAAGACGGACGCGCTTATCAATCAGGAGAACATTTCCCATGGCTGAACAGTCAATCGGCGCTCTGGCGCAAAAGATAGTCGGGCCGTGGGCCTGGTGGCAGGCGGCGCTCAAGAACCCAGCCGCGATCGGCAAGACCCTCCCCGTCCATGAAGGCGATGCCCAGCAGGGTTATTATCGCGCCAAGAACCGGGACAAGGTTTTCGAGCCGGTCGCGATCTTCTATCCCGAGGGCTCGGATCAGCTCGTCGCGTATCGCGCCGGGCGCGAGATCCGTCCCGACGAGATCTGGACGTTCTGCTGCAGATATCCTGTCACCTACGAAGCTTATAACGCCGCTCTCGAAGGCAAGGGCTGGCCGGATGACGACAAGACTGTCGCCTCTCAGTTCACACCCCCAGATCCGACGATAGGTGATAACTCCGGCGAGATCGATGAGACCGAAAAGCTCAAAGATCAGATAGAGGCCGCGCTGAAAGGTATCGCTGCCTATGCCAAGATCGCCGACGATGCGACGGCTTCCAAGGCTCAGTCGCTACGCAACCGACTGAACGAGCTGTCTGGCGACGCCGATAAGAAGCGAGACGAGCTCAAGCGGCCACACCTCGAGGCCGGCAAGGCAATCGACAAGCTTTGGATGCCGCTTGTGAAGTCCGCCAAGGAAGGCGCGAACACAGTAAGGGACGCGCTTGATGCTTGGGAGAACGAAAAACTCCGCCGTCGGCGCGAGGAAGAGCGCAAGGCCGAAGAATCCCGCATTGCCGCAGAAAAGTCAGCACGCGATCAGGAAGGCGAGACCGCTGTACTCGAAGCTCCAAAGGTCGAAACACAGCCTGCTCCTCCATCTGAACCAGTGGGTCAAATCCGCGCGACTTACGGCAAGGCTGCATCGGTCAGCGTCAAGATCGTCGTCGACCAGGTGACCGACTGGGTGGCGCTCGCCAGCTACATGTCCAACCACCCCGAATGCCAGGATCTCCTTCGGAAGCTCGCGCAGCGCGCCGTTGACGCCGGCCGCACGAACATTCCCGGCATCACCGTATCCGAAAAGGCTGCAGTACGATGACCGATCTTTTCACCCAGCCGCGCCTGGTCGCTGCCGTTCGCTTCAAGTGGCAGAATGGCGAAGACACAAAGACCTACGACTATTTCGTTCCGGTCGGCCTCGAACTCTCTCCCGGCGAAAAGGTCATCGTCGAGACCAAGCGCGGCGAGACCGAGGTCGATGTCGTCGAGATCAAGGCTGAATCCGAAAAAGCCGAGAAGACGGTCATCCGCCGCGTCGAAGCGCCGGTCGCTTCCGAAACTCCCGCCGCCGCTCCTGCTGAAGATTGGAATTTCTGATGGACACCCAGACGCAAACGAAATCGAGCTTGCCAGCGCTTGCCGGTGGCGGCCAGGTCATGGCGATCGTGCCTCAGACCTTCGAGGAGACATTCCGCATCTCGCGCGCCGTCGTCTCTGCAGGTCTGGCCCCATCGGCGTTGATCGGAAAGAAGACCGGCGATGATGCCGCAAGCGCCGTCGCCGTCGCGATCATGTCTGGCGCAGAGCTTGGCCTGAAGCCGATGGTATCGCTTCGCAGCTTCACCGTCATCAACGGCAAGCCTGCACTATACGGAGATGGCCTGATCAACGTCGTCAGGCAATCCGGTAAGGCCAAATTGCTGAATTTCGGCTACGCGACGTATAGCCGGAAGATGCTGCGCGCTGCCGGCGTTCTGCCGTCAGATGAAGACGAGAAGGAGTTTCCGGGCTGCACTGAAGAAGCATTCAGGGCTCTCTCCGAAGATGAACGTACCGGCGGCTTCTGTGAAGCCGAGCGACTTGATACGGGCGAGAAAAAGACCGTCATCTTCACGGTTGAGGATGCCAAAAGGGCAGGTCTCTATCAGGATAACCCACTCGTCGATAAGTATGTTTGGGAAAATGGCAGCAAGATCTTCAAGAAGGATCAGCCAAACGACGCCCCCTGGTATCGCTTCTATAAGCGCATGTTCGGATGGCGCGCCGCTGGCTACTGCCTTCGCGAACTGTTCGGCGACGTGCTGGGGGGCATCCGCGACGAATATGAGGCCCGCGAGATCGCCGATGCCGATGATATGCGGGATATCACTCCGCGCGATGAGCAGCCTTCGAAGCCAAAGCCGCCAGTTCCTCCGAAGCCGCCTGTCGACGACGCTGAAGTGGTCGAGGTCACCGATCAGCCGACCGACGGCGCATTGAGCGATCGGCAGCAGCCGGAAGAGCCGGAAGCCCCAGTCGAGGATGAGATCATCGACGACAACGATTTCTTCGAAAAGCTAGAAGACGCTCTCGCAGTCGTCTCCGACCTGGCATCGCTCGAGGAGGTTTGGACCGAGTTCGACCCCATGGCCCGATTCGACGGCAAGCCGCAGGGTGAAACCAACCAGGCAATCGCGAAGGCGATCCGCAAGCGCGCTGAGAAGCGTATCGGCGGTGCTGCATGACCAAGTCTGATTTCCCTGCGCTGCGCATGACGATCGACGGCGGACGACTCGTTCCGGCTGGACCCTTCGACGCCGAGCGCCTCAATAGCTACCGCCGCGGTACCGTCGTCTATGTCCGCTTCACCGAGGAGAAGGACCGCGTCCTGGTGCGCAAGTGGTTTGCGATCATCGACATCGTGCTGAAGCAGTGCCAGACCCCCTGGAAGAACCGGGACCAAGCGCACGAGGCGATCAAGCTCGCGCTCGGCATCGTCAACCTCTCCAAGACGGTCGGCGGCGATTACATGCAGTATCCGAAATCAATAACCGCGCTTGAGGACCCGGAGCTGCAAGAGGCGCTGGAGCAGATGACCGAGCTTCTCAGTCGAATGACCGGTGTCGATGTCGCCACCCTGAAAAAGGAAACGGCGCACATCGTCGAGTATGAAGATCACGGCCCGACCACGGGCGAAATCATAGAACACGAATCCGGCGCCGCTTCGCCGGACGCAGACGAGCCCCCCTCATCCTCGTCTGCCGGCGCTGCGGAGTCCCCCTCCTCTGCAGCGCCCACCAATACCGACACAACGGAAACACCCGTGGCGGATCTTGTGTCGGTCGAGACCTCCGGTGACGGTGACGCCCCCACGCCGTCACCGGGGGCTCGTGATCCTGAAACGCAGCGCCTGATCGACTTTGCGAAGGATGTCCTGCCGCTTGCCGCAAACACGGAAACGACCGGCTCACTTCTGTCGGCGATCGAGAAGGAATGGGCGCCGGAGATCAAGAAGATGTCCGCCGACGGCCAGGAGAAAGCCAAGGCGATTTCCCGATCGATGCGGGCGATCTTCAACCGCCAGGCCAGCCTGAACGGCGCGCTGGACTTCTTCTCCGACGCGCTCGGCTGCTCCGTTGAAGAACTTGGAGGCTGATATGGGGTATTTTCCAAACGGCACCGAAGGCATGCTCTACGAGGAGGAATACTGCGACCGGTGCCTTCACCAGGACGAATGCCCGGTGTGGCTCGCTCATCTCCTCTACAGCTATCGGGATTGCAATCATGACTCCAGCATCCTGCATCTGTTGATCCCAAAGCTTCAGCTTTCGAACGGCCAATGCCTCATGTTCGTGGACAAAGGGCTGCTGAGCAATCTCGCACTCCAGAAGTTCAAATCGGATTCCGCCGCCAACCGTGCCGCGATCCGAGCCGAAATGGAGAAGGCCAATGACTGATCGGCCCATTCTGTTCAGCGGGCCTATGGTCCGAGCCCTCCTCGCCGGGACCAAGACGCAAACGCGGCGCACACTGAAGTTCCAGCCTGCGCCTGGCATCAGCATCATTCGCAAAACCATCCGGCCTATCGATGGTTCACCGTATCATTCATTCGAGCGGCGCAGCGTCTACGGCAACTATGCGGGCGAACTAGACATCAGGATTAAGCGCGGCGATCGTCTGTGGGTAAAGGAAAACCACGCTATCGTGCCGCGCACCGCGTATCGGATGAGTGAAGGCGTCCAGCAGACATTGCGCCCCGACGATGACCACGACGCTGCTGTTTATGCAGCGGAATGGGATCGCTCGAAGCCCGGTCGGTGGCGTCCATCAATCCACATGCCCCGTTGGGCATCGCGCCTGACGCTCACCGTCACCGACGTGCGGGTGGAAAAGCTGCACGACATCACCGAGGCGGATGCGATCGCGGAAGGCATCGAGGATGTAACACGCGTGGTTGCGCCCGGTGACCTGAGCCTACGGTTCTGGAAGCGATACCGCGATGGAGGGTGGAACGGCTACGTCGATACGGCGGTCGGCTCCTATGCCTCGCTTTGGACCGAGATCAACGGCCCCGGCACATGGGAGGCGAATCCCTTCGTCGTCGCCTACACCTTCACCGTCGAGCGCGGCAACATCGACCAGATCGGGAGGGCAGCATGAGCCTGTCCTTCGACAAAGAGGCGATCCTGTCGACGATCACCGACGGTATGAAGATGAAAGCCCAGATGATCAAGAAGGGCGTGACATCGGCCTGCGTTCGATGCCCGAAGTGCGACGGCATGCTTCACGCCCGCCTCGCCGGCCGCAAGAACCATATCAGGTTCTGGTGCGACGGCCCGTGCAAACGCCAGATGATGGAGTAGGCTATGAGCCGCACCGAGTTCACCCGCAAGACGAGGCGGGAAGCCCTCGCCCGGTCGGGCCATCGCTGCGAGGCATCTGGGCCGCGCTATGGCTTCAAGGAAGGCCAACGCTGCAACTGCAGCCTCTCGCTCGGCGTCATCTTCGACCACGACGTTGCGGACCAGCTCGGCGGCGACAATAGCCTGGAGAACTGCAGGGCGATCTGCGTCACCTGCAACAAGTTCAAGACGAAGGGCGATATCCAGAAGATTCGGAAATCGGACCGCCAGAGGGATAAGTCGTCTGGCGTTATCCGACCGTCCGCCAAGATCAAGTCGCCAGGCTTCCCCAAATCGCCGAAATCGGCCCGCCGGATAGAGAAGCCACCACTTCCTGCCCGGCCGCTGTACAAGCCGGCAGAGGAGACGAGATGAGCCTGCCGTATTCCAATAGCACGTCAGGCCGATCGGCGATGGACGATATCCGCAAGACCATTCAGGCTTTCGGCTGCTCGAAGTTCGCGCCCATGGAAGATTTCGCCGAGGGCAAGGTCGTCATCCAATTCGAATACCGAGGGCGAATGGTGCAGGTCGAAGCGAGCGCCAAGGGCTATGCTGCAGCTTGGTTGCGGCAGAACCCCTACTCATCCCGCATGCGCATGTCGAAAGTCGACCACGAGCGCCGAGCCTTGGAGAAAGGCCGGATAGCCGTCTGGTCGATTCTGCGCGACTGGATCAAAGGGCAGCTCACCGCCATCGAGACGGGCATCCTGTCGTTTGAAGCCGCATTCCTCGGTCAGATTCTGCTGCCCAGCGGCGAAACGGTTATGGAGCGGGTATCATCGCAAAACCTTTTGCCTGCGCCTGTGGACCTCTCCGGTGGAAAGCGGGGATGACATGGGATCAACCGTTGACTTGAGCCGCAATGTGCCCCGCCTTGGACTGAATAGGTCCGAGGTCGCTCTTGCCATAGGCGTGAGCGCGAACACGGTCGATCTGATGGTCGAGGAGGGTTTCCTACCCCGTCCGAGGAAGTGGCATAGCCGAAAGGTGTGGCTTGTCGCTGAGATCGCCGCCGCTATGTCAGAATGGCCAGAGGACGGCATTCCGAAGCAGAGGGAAGACGCTGACGCCGGCGACAGCGACGAATGGCGGGCGTCTGCATGACAGACGTGGCCAATATCGATCTACCGTATATCGAGAAGAACAAGAGCCGACACGGCACGATGCGCTTCTACCTGCGCATCGACGGGCAGCGCATCTGTCGCCTGCCGGATGATATCAACTCCGAAGAGTTTGCGACGGCCTACTGGAAGGCACGAAAGGCCGCAGAACCGGCTATAGCGCGCGCTGTAGAGGCGAAGGCGCTGTCGGTGGTGGTGAAGCCCAACACGTTCCGATGGCTCTGCATGGAGTACATGCGGAGCAACGCGTATGAGAGCTTGGACCAGACAACGCGAGACCGGCGCCGGAACATCATGGAGGGCATGTGGCAGGAGCCGCTGTCGGATAAGGATGATCGCCCATTCGCCGACATCCCCCTTGGTAAGATGGCAGTCGCTCACATCGAGGTTCTACGCGATCGGAAGAAGGCGACGCCGTTTGCGGCCGACGAGCGCCTGAAGGTGCTCCGCCAGGTCTTCGATACCAAGAAGGAAGGCAAGCCCATCACCGTGAACATTGCGCGCCTTGTCGACCCCTTCAACGCGCACACCGATGGGCATGAGACGGCCACGCCCGACGATATCGCAAAATTCATCGAACATCACGGGACCGGCTCCAAGGCCGCTCTCTACATCGCGATCCAGATGTATACCGGCCTTCGCGTCTCGGATCTCGCCGTCCTCGGTCCCCAGCATCGCCGCCGAGACGCTTTCAAGCTCCGCCTGTTCAAGAATCGCAACCGGACACCTGTGGATATCGAGATCACCATCCACCCGATCCTAGAAGCCGTGCTGGCAACGCACAAGGTCACGGACTTGACCTATCTCGTCACCGAGTTCGGGAAGCCGTTCAGCGTGAAGGGATTGGGGAATCGCATCTCCGATTGGTGGAGACAGGCGGGAATGCCGCACCTCACCTCACACTCGGTGCGCAAGGGCCTGGCCACCGACGTCGCTCACAATGAAGCGACTGACAGCATGCTCGAAGCAATGTTCGGGTGGAAGGATTCGAAGACGTCGAAGATCTACACGCGGAACGCAGAGAAAGCGCGCCTTGCGAGACAGACGGTTGAGAAGATTAAGTGGGATGGGATCGGCTCGAAATTGCTGCCGGCGGCCGATGGGACGGAAGGCTGAACCGGGAACGGATTGCCACACCTCGTTTTGGTGTGGCGGAACGGTTCAAGTCCAAATTGCCACACCTAAAATATTCCGTAGAAAAATCAGATGCTTATCGATGGGTGAAAAGTTGATTGGAGGCCTCGCCCGGAATTGAACCGGGGTACAAGGATTTGCAGTCCTCTGCGTCACCACTCCGCCACGAGGCCTCACCTGTGACCGATATCTAAAAATACCGTGTGGTGGCCGCGATTTAGACCAGCTCTAGAATGAGCGCAAGACCTTTCATTCTCAATACGGTCCTTTTTTCATTCCGATTAGGTGTTTGCGGAAAATTCTGGATGGTCGGCTTGGGCTCGGATGATGATCGATGATCGATAGCCGGTAACTAGATGCCAATAAAGTCGGGCCGTTTCGACATCATCCCAAAAAGTTAGGATTGTAGTGCGAACAGATTTGGATCATCCCCATTTTCTGGGGAGAAATCATGCACGACGCGACATTCGGCGGGACCGCCAAAGACATCTTCTTTTCACTGCTTGCCAGGCTCAAACGCATCTCGATGAGCTATGCGAACGGAGGTCGGGAAGACGAGTGGGGCTATGCCCTCGTTACCGAACCTGTCACCGACATCAACACGAAGATGCCGATCACGGGGCACGTGATGCGCAAGGTCGTCGACGGCGAGTTTGTTCACCGCCAGATGACCGAGGATGAGTGCGAAGATTTCGACGCCGGCAGATCCTGGTGAATTGCCCGCGCTGCAGACGCCAGAACGATCGGCGGCGTTTGAAATTCCTAACTTGACTTAGAGCGCCTGCCCGCCATCTTAACGCCGTGGGAGGGTATAGGAGCTGCGATGGAATGGGCCGCCCTCAAAGCAAGGCAGGGACGTGCGGCGTATGATGCCGAAACGCGGGATCTCTACGTAAAGTTCGCCGGGTCCGCGCCGGTGAGACATGCAAACATTCCGCCGCATGTCTACCAGAACCTTCTGGAAACGAATGATC
The DNA here is from genome assembly GCF_005862215.1 of Rhizobium sp. MHM7A. Taxonomy (NCBI): domain Bacteria; kingdom Pseudomonadati; phylum Pseudomonadota; class Alphaproteobacteria; order Hyphomicrobiales; family Rhizobiaceae; genus Rhizobium; species Rhizobium sp. MHM7A. The sequence goes on along the minus strand of NZ_VCHT01000004.1, from coordinate 13,401 downwards.
CGCAATTCTATTACCAGTACTATATCGCGCCGTCACGCGTCTCCCCGGCCCGTCGGCAACCGGTCTCGTTGGTAGTCCACGGACTGAAACTCGTTCTGCTTCTTGCCGCCTGCAGTCTCTTGATGGCAACCGAGCTCGATCGGGGCCACGGCGGGATTTTTGAGGAAAGCGAACTGAGATCGAATTAAAATCGCATTCATCCGGATGCATGTAGCTCGAACTCGGCGACCGGCACTGCTTGATCAGCCAATGATGATGCCGACGCTTTCAATGGAGGTCCTGTTCTGAGAGCGGTAGCGACGATCGTCCCGACCACGGTCGTTCCTCCCGTCGCGCTCGTTACGGCAGTTAAAATTGCGATAGTTGCGAGGGCCGTTATAGCCGCCTCGGCCTTGCTCGATGACACAGCCTTCGGGACGGCGGCAGATACCGCTGGCGTCAAAACCGCGGCTGTCGACGGCTTGGGCCTCGGCTGATGTGGCTGAGACAATCGCCGCCACCGAGAGGACTGCAATAACTAACGGCTTCATTTCCTCACCTGGACAAATGTGGAGCGTTCTAGCCCAATAAGTACCGATACGGATGGCGATCCGCCGTTCCACATGGCGTCTCCCGCGACCGACGTCACCCGGCCGGCTTTCCCCGCCTGTGCCACCAGACTGCCAGCCGGCGCCGAAGCCTGCGGGCGATGGAAAGGTCATGCGAGAGCACCAGGAGGCCGAGCGGCACCATCCAGAAACCGAGGACCGGCAGGAAACCCAGCAAGCCGCAGAAAACGAGGGCCGTGCCGATTGCCATCCGCCCGATGCGTGAGCGGGGCATGCCGATGCTGAAAGAACCGAGCATAAGCCTGTGGTTTACGTGGTCGATACCGAAGCGCCCTGCCCGCTCTCTGCGCTTCTGGTTGCCCTCTGGCTCTTGGCGTTCATTCCTATTTGTCATTTCCCAGAGATGGGCACAGACCGTACAAATACAAGTTCATTTCATTTTTTTGAAAAAACCGCTTGGCAAATCGGGCAAGCATTTGTATTAGCCCACTCACACCGCGCCAAGCAGTGATCCCTGGTAGCTCAGCGGTAGAGCATTCGACTGTTAATCGACAGGTCGCCGGTTCGAATCCGGCCCGGGGAGCCAGTTTCTCACAAGAATCGCTGAAAAGCCTACGTTTCTTGACTTTGGGGCTCCTTCAGGTACTAAACAAGGTACTTGAAGGGGCCCTAAATGCATCTGAAGTACGTCACAAAGACACCCTCCGGCACATACGAGTACCGACGCCAAGTCCCTGCCCGTTTGAGGGCTGCGGTCGGCAAACGAGAAATCAAAAAAGTTCTGGGAAATACCGAGGCGCAGGCTATGGCCGCGTATTCCAGAACACATGTGGCGATCGAGAAACTTCTTACAAAGGCGAAGGCACCGCAGCTACAGCAAGAAATGGTCCGTACTGCCTTGATGGATTTCAAGGAAGCTCTACGCCGCGTTGAGGAACTGGGCATCGATCCCAAAGCGCCTGTCTTTTCCGAAGAAGGTGGATACGACCCCAAATCGATCCAGCGTGACGCGTACATCGCGTCGATTGCAGCCAAGTACCCGCTCGATACCGAAGGCAACCCTGACGTTACATCGCCTGTCGACTCCATGGTTATTTCCCTGCTGGGAGCCGGCCCGAAAGTGAAGGCACCGGCACCAACCTTTGATGACGCAGTGCGGGTCTACATTGAGGAAAAGCATCTGCTGGAGCCAGCGGAGAAGAAGCAGCTTCTACAGGTTCAGTTGATCGCCCGTGAGTTCAAGGCCGCGCTGAATGGCAAGCCCCCTGCACTACCCGCCCTTAAGAGAGAGCATGGCCGTGCAGTGCGCGACTTCATGCTGACCGAGAAAAAGCGTAAGCCCGAAAGCGTAGAGCGCTACCTGAACACGGTTCGAGCAATCATCAATATGGCGATCAAGGAATTTGACCTTGAATGCGGTAATCCGTTCATGGGCCTTGAGGTCAAAAAGGACCCTACGGCCACCAAGAAGAGCAAGCGGGACCCTCTCCCAGCGGAAGTCCTACGCAAGGTCACCGAGCGTATCCACGGTCACGCTGGTGAAGAGGTTCAGATAATTTGGGACCTGCTGGCAGGTACAGGATGCCGACCCCAAGAGGTGACGGGCCTGCGGGCAGAAGACGTCCGAGTCGATTCACCGATACCCCATATCCGCATTGAATGGCACGACCACCGTCGGGTTAAGGACGAGATCACGCAAAGATGGGTACCCTTGGTTGGCAAGGCGCTGGATGCCGCGAAGACGGCATTGAAACTGACGAAGACCTCGAAGCGGCATAGGGACACCGCAGCGCATATGCTTTTTCCAACTTATGGCAGAGATGGAGGCGCGGGTGCGGTCTCCGCCGCCATCATGTCGAAGCATATGCGGCTGATCACGACGAACCCTAAGCATGTTCTCTATTCGCTCCGGCACAATGCCAAGGACAACCTGAGGAAGGCCGGGGTCGCTCTGGAAGTTCAGAACATGATCCTTGGACACACCAACGCCGGCGTTAGTGAAGGCTACGGTGGAGATGAAGCCGTACTTCAGGTGACCAGTGCTGCCATGGCAAAGGCTTTCGGCGGCTGACGTTCGCCAGCAATACCGACACAGACAATCAAGATGAAAGGAGAATATGGCCTACACGAAACGAACTGGCATGACCGAAGAGGAACTTCGCGAACACAAGCGAGCCCTTCAGCAGAAGTCTTATCGCAAAAGGCAGGAAGCAGCGGGCAAGGCACCCCGAAAGACCTACGCCACTGAAGCGGACCGCAAGGCGGCCGCCGCTGCCGCACAGCGAAGATACTACAACTACAAAAAACACGACGAAGAATGGCGCGACAACCTGAACGCCTGCTATCGTGAGCGATACCGTGAGAAAGCCGGTCCTGCGAAACCCCGGTTGACCGAGGAAGAGCGTAGGGCGCGGCAGAAAGCCTACAGGGAAAGCTATGTAAGGCCCGAGCCCACACCAGCCCAGCGGGCAAAGTGGTCGGAGAGAGCCCGGGCTCGGTGGGCAGAGTACTACGCCAACGAGACCCAAGAGCAACGAGAGGCCCGTCTAGCAGCCAAGGCATTCTATAGGGAGACCGAAGTTCAACCGAAGGTTCGGGAGATCGTCGCGCATATCAAGTACGATTTCGCAAAGGCGACCACGGAAACCATGCGGCAAGATGTTGCTGACGAGTGGGCCGATACCGGATTGACTTGTTGGCTCACCGCGAAAGCGATGTGGTACCGAGGCGTTTCTGACCTGATGGAACGCTACGGATACGAGACGTGGGAGACCCCCGCATAAAATATCAAAAATTTATCAGCCACCATGATTAAATAAGCAAACGCGCCTATCCCCCGGGGTACTCCTCTTCTCGGCGCGTTTGCACCACTTAGAGATCGTTCTTGGGTCGGATAACGGGTTTAATTTTCAGTAATTTAGCCACTTCTTCGAGACGGCCATTGGAGAACACCCACGCCTTGCCCCCGGTTTGGAGGGAGGTTAACTTGCCGCCAGCCGCTGTGAGCTTACCCTCAATCGCTGCCGTGTTACCACCACGAATAAGGAACGATCTCGGTGTCTTTTCTTCAAGATAAGGGGCATGCGCAGCAGCCGATGGGACAACTTCTTGCTCACGGGTAGACGCCTTCGCTGCCTCTACGACACGCTTATCAATCACCGGACCAATCTGCATATCCCGCAAAACAATGGTTAGATGACGTGAGAGTTTTTCCCGCAGCTCATGTATATCTCTGTATTCCTCCTGAATACCTTTGTCCCTTATCGAAGATTTAAATTGCTTTAACTTCCCGTACTGCTCAAGATCTACGGTATCTATGTCCACCTGTTTTTTGAGTAGTATAACATTACAGGCTTCTTTTGACCGAGAAACCACTTTATTTCTTCGACCGTACCGCTAATCTCAATACCGGTCGGAGACCCTAGACGTGTCCAGAATGATCCAATCAATATGTCGCAGGTGCGCACGACCCGATCGTTAATTAATCCTTGTGGCCTGTCGCCCATCGCCGGGGCGCTATGCGTCTCCCACATCACCGGAAGCAGTATTATTCCTTGATCAGCGGAGTGCAGGGAATTCCACTCGTGTAAACTCTGCGCGATGGCACCTCGTTCGTCCAATACGTCGGACGGCGAGGCTATCAATACGTTCAAGACAGTAGCAGAAAATGGCATAGGTGCTTTTCCTAGGGCTTCAATTTCCCCTTATCGTAGGGTCACAACACGTTCAAGTGGCGCGACAAGGCCTTTCACTCGTTCGACTTATCTCAGCAATTTCTATTGAGCACCTGCCGCGCGTGTTCTTTCACTGGTATACTTTGGGTTTGCCCTAATAGACCAGCCTCCTGTAGCGGCCAATGAGAATAAGTTGACTGCCCTAAACTTACCGTGTAGGTGTTTACCAGTTCAAACTTACCAGAGGCCTCTCATGACCTTCGTTCGCGCTTATCTCCGTGCCTCCACCAACGAGCAAGACGCATCCCGTGCCCGACAGCCCTTGCGAGACTTTGCTGACCAGCACGGACTTAAGATCGCTGCCGAGTACGTGGAGAATGCCAGTGGTGCCTCACTACGGCGACCAAAGTTGTTTGAGCTGATCGAGCAGGCCCACGAGGGCGACATCCTCCTGACGGAGCAGGTTGACCGGCTGAGCCGATTGACGGGAGCGGACTGGGACAAGCTTAAGGCCATGCTGACTGCAAAGCGCATTCGCGTCGTCGCTCTAGACCTCCCCACCTCATACATCATGGTGAAGGCCGACGATTTCACCAGCCGCATGTTCGATGCTCTCAATTCCATGATGCTAGACATGCTCGCAGCCATCAGCCGCAAGGACTATGAGGATAGACGCCGCCGAGCTGCTGAGGGCGTTGCCAAGGTCATGGCAAATCCCGCTGAGAAGGCCGCGAAATACCGTGGCAAACCAGAGAACACCAAGCGCAATGAGCTCGTCGCTGATCTGCTCAAGGCCGGCAAGAGCTGGACCGATGTCCAACAGGCGACAGGCGTTAGTCGCATGACGGTGGCTAAGGTGGCTAGTAGATTACGTGAAGGGGCAAGCGCTCACATGTTGCACGGCGGTAAATAGGTGCCATGGAATAGCCTGTCAGTTCGTCACGTTAATGAGATAGGTTACAAATGCAGCACAGGAGCTAAGCATGAAGATAGCCTCCGCCTCTCCGACCATCGCTGCCTCATCCCCAATCATAGGGTGGCGTATGCCATTCGCATCGCTGGTATATCCATAGATACTGTTGAATCCGCTCCGCAAGGCCGGGTGCATGGGGTGGCCCTTGCTTATCTCTGTCAGTGCTTTCAAGAGGCTTGCCTCTCCTGTAAGCGACCGCGCTACCGACTCGACGGCATGAATGCTTTCCCTGACGCTGTCCGCATACTCCCCCGCTGTGAGCGACGAACCTGCCTTCAATAGATGCACCCGTGCACCTCCCAGCCCTGGACGATGCATCGCGTCCAATGCAGCGTATATTGCTCGGCCCTCTTCTTCCGAGGAGATTGGCACCACAGCCCCCTCCAACAGACGGTAGGCACAGCGCTCCTCCTCCATAATGCGGGCAAAGGATCTAGCTAGCGTTAGATCCTTGCAGTTGCGCGCAAGCCACTCGACGAGGCCTAAAACCTCCTCATAGCGCCCCAGTTCGAATACCGGTCGCATCGCGTCCACAAGATTATCCCGCTTCCTACCAACACTGTCCGCAAAACGACCCAGTCTCTTCACCGAATAGACTCGAAATAGCTGTCTCCAAGTAGTGCCAAGGTCGATACGCATTGCCTCTTTGCGCATCTCTATCTCAACTCGACTGTAAACAGCGTCCCACAGACGCGCCCGTAAGATGTCGGAGATCGATTTTAAAGCCATTTGTGACGGCAGCGGCTGGAGTCCTTCCGCCTGCTCGAAGGATATTTGGGACCTGTCAAATGAATTCATGGCGCACCAGAGCGATAAGGATGCGGAAATGATGGAAGACGTTATCGATTCGCGCAACTTTGGGTGACAGTGCGTAATCCTTAGCCTACCATTACTCACAGGTTCCGGCGTTTTGTCCACCGCGCACTACCGCTGGAATAGGGTGACCACTAGCACGAGACGCAAACTATCGTCGAATGAGGCCTCCACTAGCACTACCGAGGTGGCCGAGGTGTTCGGAGAATGCAACTGGCGAATGGGTTGTCCACTAGCACAGCCAAATTCGCACCGACCAGCGTCAGACACGGAACATTCAGCAGATAGGTTGCCCTCTAGCACTACCAAGGTCGCTCAACCCATGAGTAGCCAATAGGTGCCCCCCTAGCATTACCCTCGTCTCTGAGCGTTTCAGCGGTTGGAATACCCCACCCACTAGATACAACACTGGATAGGGTGACCCCTAGCATATTATCGAATGCCACACGCGAGCGCTCGCCTGTTAAACCTGCCGTCCTCTCAGGATAGACGGGTTGAGCGCTGTCGTGTGCCATTCCATGCGCCGAATCTTTGGGACTTCGTGTCTCGGGATCGGTCCCATCGGGACATGAGTTCATCTGATCCCTAGGCCACCACAGAACGCTTCAGACAACCAGAAAGGAAGTTGAATGGAAAAGGCTTCGGTCCTTGTTTCAGAGTAGCCAAATCAACGCTAACGGCCACCCCGAGCTAATCGCCAGACACATTGAGGTTGCCCGATGCGACCGTGACGCCGACGCTTACACGTTTCTTGGGGATGACTTTTCAGATCCTTCGCTCTGCCGTGGAAATGATTGGCGGGTAAGTCCCGGCGCAGAAGTTTCCAATGGTGCCACTGGGGAAATCACCATAGTTCCCCAGCCGACCATTTACCGAGGTGGTGACCTTACCGTCTCCCATCTTGCCAAACGCCTTGGAATGGGACCGAGGAAAGCCAGAGCCACCCTAGCCAGCCTTGGGATGCTCCACGAAGAGCTAGAAGCCAAGATGGTCCCAATGGTCTCCGATCCCACGCAGAAGCGTCCGAAATACTCAAGCAGGCACAGGCTATCCGAATGGGCCGTGAAAATGCGCTATGGTCGCCGTGTGGTGACAGGGGTGGGCTACGATCTCGATTGGATCACCCCGGCAGGGCTTGCCTACATCGAGGGTATGCTCAGCACCGACGTGACAGCGCAGGCCGCACCCAAGCGGGAACCGAGAGCCATAGAGGTCATTGACCGGCTGCTCTCCGTCAATCCGGCGCTGCGACAGGTGGACATAATTCGCCTGACAGGGCTCTCAAAGATGACGGTGCACCGCAACCTGAGACTTCTCGGTAAAAGGTAACATCGGATCGTTCTTCCGGTATATATACACTGTAGTGGACCATGGTGACCTGAATGCTTTCAGGAAGACCACACGGAAAGCTACCCGCATCGAAGACCGAGCCCATCAACCGGTCTTACCTGTAACGTCCGCAAGGACCCTTCCTAACAATTTCAAAGGTGTGGGGACCCCTAATAGAGGGACCCGAACCAAGGACGACCGTAAAGACCGTCCAAAGATGCAGAGGCATCACCGACATCCATTTCTAGGTAGGGCCTCTGAAACTTTGGTCTGACCGAAGGTGAAGGGCCTTGCCCGTTCCAATCCGGGTGGTCTCCTCCCGGTGACAACCTGAATGGTGGCGCTGCCTGACTGAAGCCCAGCTCGACAGAATGTCCCTTCAGCTACCAGCGTACCAACCAAGACAAACGACACCAGCAAGGGCTCGGAGCAATCCGGGCCTTTTTCTATCTCAGAAAGGAAAGACCATGTGGTCAAATATACGCAGCGGAAAGCCCGCAACGACCCGTCGCACACAGCCTAATTGGCTTGTCGAGTGCATCAAAGCCGGCATCCCCTTCGCCCAACTCCCGCCCGCACCCGCGCCCGACGCAAGCCATAAGGAAAAATCCCAATACACCTGGGCTCTTCGTAAGGCATGGACGCAGAAAACAGGCCGAACCATCGAACGTCTCACACCCCCGGGGTACAACGATCGGCTAGCGCAGAAGAAGCGAGAGGCGGACGACGCGAGGCGGCATACCAACAGCGTCGTAGACCAAATCACGGCTGAGGCTCTCGACCGTGAAGTTGGGGGTATGAAGCGCGAAGCACAGCGAGAGGCCGCTGCTTTCATTGTCGAGGACCTTCGACAAGCCGAACCCTTTACGCAGATCGACACCCGCGTTGCGCAATCCAAGGCTATACGCATTTCCCCGGTCTCCCAGACAGTCAAGGCCGGCTATCGCTGGGTGCGTGATGGAGAACTCGGACCCGAGAAGGCCGACGCCCGTGCGCAATCCCTCTCAGAGCGTTATGCCGCATCTGGGCTGAGATTGTCGTCAGGTGCAACTTACGTTCCCGTAGGTGAATGAGTATGGCGACCTACGTACCGCCGACACCCCCGGTACCCGAGGACACCGCGCATCTCTTCAAGGAAACGGGTGGTCCCGTTGAGAACCCTCACGCCACTGCGACCGCCATCATGGCCGCGATGGTCACTTACGAACCGGCAGACTGGGAGACCTTGGCAACGCGCCTCGGTACAGACGAGGACACTCTACGGGGCGTCTCTGTGAGGCTGGAGTTAATCCACGGGCTGTCTGCGGTCGGGCCTGGAGTCATCTCGAACAGGCTCGACGCAATCGCGGAATATTGGTCCCGATATCACGCTAAGACCATCCGACAGAAGGCAGAGGCCCTTTATCGAGCTGGACAAGATGAGCATGGCTTCAGCCTTCCTGCACCGAAGAGACCCGAAGATACCAAAGGCGGCTTCAAGTGGCCTGACGACGCTCTAGAACCCACCAATCCTGACGAATTTGCAGTGGCCCTCATTGCTGCAATCGAGGCGGCGCAAGCCGTTTCCTATGACACCCTTGCCGACAAGCTGGGCTGCGACATTCCCGAACTCATGAAAGCCTGTCGCAACCTTTCAATGAACCACGGCCACGAGAAGCTATCGAGCCGTTCCCTTCACTTCTACTTCCAACACCATTCCGACCGCCTCGCAGCACTCAGCCGCGAAGCTTCACGCGCCTAAACCAAAGAAGAGGAATATCAACATGGGTAACTACGTATCCTACTCCCCCACCGACGACTCCGCGACCGCAGCTTATGAGGCCGAGCGTGTCCGACAGCAGGCTGTAGCATTGCATCGGGAGCACCGCCCGATCCATAAAGCGTCCTATGTCAGCAGTGACATGGCAGACGAAATGCTCGCGGCCCATAACCCCAACTCTGTGGATGTGATCGTTGACGGCATCGCCATGACAGCCGAACAAGCCCGGGCTATGTACGAAACGTGCACCATCTCCCGCGATCAGTACGCTCGAGGCATGGAAGCCGGAATGCACCGCATGGGCAACAAGGGCTGGAAGGTCCGCGAGGATCGTAGGGGCTAACTCAGAGCAGCGACTGCTACCTTTCCCGAAAACCAGGTTGGCGGCTCAGGAAGAACCATACCACCCCTGAACAAACATCAAGCATTTAGGCCATAGGAGCCCACGGGGCGCGTCCCTTTCGTCGGCCGGCAATGTCCTTGCTCCGAGAGTCGGACGCGTCCCTGACGCCCTGTGTCTTGCTGTTCTCCAATCAGATGGACACCAAAGATATGACGACCACCATAGACAACCCCCGCACCTTCAAGATCAACCGCGATCTCCGCATTGCGCACGTCACAGCCCCCAAAGAACGTTGGTTCGTACAGTTCTACAAGTGGCAAGAATGGCAGATCACAGCGGCATATACGCGGATCGGCACTGCAATGCAGGCCATTAGGGGAATGCTCAAGGACGACCCGACGAGGTTTGAGGAAGCCTGCGACTGGATTCTGGAATGATGGGTTCAACAATCGCGTATCTCGTGCATCAACGCGAACGATACGCCGCTACATATGCTGAAATCGAGGAATGCGCGGGTAGACAGCTAAATTGTAAATAGAACCTTGGTCGTGAACCCAAAACCGGCGCTGGTTATACGGCCCTGATCTCAGCGACGACATTGTCGAATAAACTAAAATACTGACGTTCTAGTTCCTCAGATGCCAATGAGAAAGCGGCCCTGGCTTGAGGAAGCCCGAGTTCCTGCGCTGCGGACTGCCCTTCGGCTAAGAACGTCGCGTGTAGGTCGGCGGCGGTCGCGAGATCGCCCGCATTGCGCATTCCGTAGTCCGCAGCCCAAAGGCAGTAGATCAGCCGCGAGCGAGGGGTGAGACACGAATAGCCTTTAGCATTAATCTGTTCGATGATCTGGTGCCCCTCGTTCAGCAGCCATGTTTCATGATCATCGTCGAGCATGCTCACCCCTCCGCGCCAGCTACATCTATCCGCTTTCGTTCGTGTCGAAAACATGATTCAGGCTCCGCATGGACAGATATGACGTGCCGGACATCGAATGGCGCGTCATCGAGCCACCGTTGCCCAACAACGGCGTGGTGTACTCGTGTTGACGATCAATAAGTCTAAATGGCATTTTATGGGTTTAGCGATCCGGTGCGTCATGGCGCGACAGCCGCCCCTAACGGCTGCCTCGCCAAGTGTCAGATGGCAGGCAAGCGGCCGTCCAGCCAAGTAGTGAAGCTTGCTGGTGAACCCGCCCCGCGAGCGGCAAAGAGCGCGTCTATGAATCCCGCTTTTCCGCCCGCTGCCGAGACACGGGCACGAACCGAGGTGCTCGCACCGTCTCCCATAGCCCGGCTTCGCTCCATCACCGAAACCGGCGATAGATAGTATTCCGACTGCCATACTTGGGTGGCACGTCATGCCGTCGAGCAGCGACAATATTTTCATTGATGATTGAGCGGTTTTGCTCTGGGCGTCGGCCCCGGCCACGGTTTTCAAGCCCGATTGGCAGCAAGCCCTTCAATACGCTGTTCCGCCTCAGCGAAATCGCCCCGGCTCAAGCTTCCCTGCGAAAGGCAGCTTTGAGTCAGCCCTGTCAGCTGCCGTCTCTTGCGGGCGCATGGGTTTTCTAGTTTCGCTTACTTGCAGAAATCTGAATTTGCTGCTCCTTGTTGCAGGATGAGCATTTCTGCGATCAATGCCGATGTCTTCGTCTCCGAAGTGCTGAACGGCGCACAAGTCTGGGGCATCAGAGACAGGGACGGCTTTCCTACCTCCACGAACGCGTCCGGCGAAACCGCAATGCCGTTTTGGTCCTCGGAAACGAGGGCCAAATCGAGCATCAAAACCGTACCTGCATACAGCGCTTTCATGCCGGAGCCGATTCCCTTGTCGGCATTCATCGACCGCTGGCTCCCAGGCTTGCAAAAGGATGGCCTCTATTGTGGTCTCAACTGGTCAGGTGAGAGAGCGACGGGATACGATCTAGCTCCCATGGATTTGATGGCTCGATTGGCGGCGGCCCAAGGAAAATCCTAGATACGCCACGCAGTGAACATGTCCCCGCCGTCCAGTGTCCCGACGCTAACGGCGTTGTTCATCACTCACCTTCTACAGGATCAACCCGGTTGCGAGGTAGCTTAGCGGGCGACGGCCATCAATTGATATGATATCGCAACTTTTTCATGCATAATAAGCTGTTTACTGGCAACCGGATGATGTCATGCAACTTTCGCGTTTCGGCTACAAAGAGTTGGTGGGGATGCCTGGGGAGTGGACGTTGGAGCCATTCTCGCTACAGCAGACTAATCTCATCGTCGGCCGCAACTCTACAGGAAAGTCTCGTACGCTTAATGTGATTGCGGGCCTAGCCCGCCTGATACTTGGCGGGGAGGCAATAAGTGACGGCGACTTCGAAGCGAGTTTCACGCACGAGGGCAGCGTCTGGGAGTACAATCTGCGGATCGAAGGCTCACGGGTCGTAGACGAGCGGCTTCACCGCGACAAAGATATGCTTATCGACCGTAGCCGGGGACTCATCTGGTCGAGTGAATATAGCCGGCACACTCGCTTTAAAATGCGCGATAATCAGATTGCCGTAAATGCCAAGCTGGACTTGATTCAGACGCCGTTCTTGGAGCCATTAAACAAGTGGGCCGATTCCGTGTTCCACTTCCATTTTGGTTCCGCATTAGGTCAGACCACGATGACGTTTCCCGTTTCGGGACCGCTCACGTCGAATGACGTCAATGTCAAGGATGAGAATCAAACAGCGCAAATCTATCGTCATGGTTACGAACGGTTTCGAGAGTCATTTGATGAAGCGATCGTCGCCGACATGCGACGTCTGAACTATGACATTGATTACGTTGGCCTCGGTGATCAGCCCGGCTTGAGGCCCCAACCTCAATTGCTATTGCCGCTCCTTGGGATGCATGTCCATGAAGCAGGCATCGATCAACCGGTAGGTCAACACATGATGAGCACCGGCATGTTCCGTGCGCTCGCAATCATCATCCATGTGAATCTCGGAATTTTAACGGGTCACGCTGAATTGATCTTGTTAGACGACGTTGGTGAGGGGCTGGACTTTGAGCGTTCTACACGATTAATCAAGCTTCTAGTCGAAAAAGTTAATAAGACTAACACCCAAGTCATACTAACATCGAATGATCGGTTCATCATGAATGCTGTCGATGTCGACTATTGGACTGTTTTGAGCCGCGAAGGTAATCGAGTGCGTGCCTTCAACAGAGAGAGCAGTCCCGAAGCGTTCGAAGATTTTAAGTTCTCTGGGTTGCAAAATTTCGATTTCTTTTCGATGGACCTCGCAACTGAAAATAGTTCTCCGAAGAATGATTAAGGTTGCAATCTTCACCGAGGGCCAAACCGAACAGTTGTTTGCTTGCGAGGCAATTCAGCAGCTAGCTGACCGAACAAACTATTACATTGTAAATGAGCGAAAGAACGGTAAGGGCGATCGGCTCATCAAGATCGACTACGGGAAAATTGGCGATCCGGACAACCATGACATTTATTTCCAGATCCTGAACTGTGATTCTGACAGTCAGGTGCTGTCTACAATCCGTGAGGAGTATGCGTCGCTTGTCGCAGCAGATTTTACTCACATCATTGGGTTGCGTGATGTCCGCCCTATCAAGCGGGAGAATATGTCAAAATTGTTCGAATCGATGCTGAAATATAAGCCTATTGGCGCCGTAGATCCGTTGATCGTAATAGCCATTATGGAAATAGAATCTTGGCTCATAGCGGAAAATTCACATTTTTCTAAGGTAGATCAGTCGCTTACTCCAGAAACAATACTCGCCCGCACGAGCATCGACATCACGGTCAACAGCGAACATTTCGATGAGCCATTTGAGGTGTTGGAATGCATCTACGCTTCTGCGGGAAAGATTTATAGCAAATCAAAAGAGGACGTTCAAAGATCGTGTCCCATGGAGTGGTGTAGCTGGATTTCATAGCCATCGGTGATTTCCGGTAGGGTCGGGTTGCTTAGAGCC
>NZ_VCHT01000049.1:0-4195 GCF_005862215.1 Rhizobium sp. MHM7A | reverse complement strand
GCAGCAAGCTGACACTCATCCGGCCCTCTGGGATGAGCCGTGGTCGTCTAAGCTACACCACGTCCTGGGACATGATCGTCACTCACCTTTTCGGAAACAATGTTCTCGTCCCCGACGCGAGGTCTGCAGCGCGAGCTCAAGGCATTGCTGTGATCGACGACATCTGCCAATCGATCGGCGCCGCGAAACCAATCGTCGACGGTGCGCATCTTGATGCAGACGCACTCGCTCTATCCGGAAACGGCGCCAAGCACCTTGGGGCTGGGGAGCTAGGATTTGTCATCACGGAAGACGCCAACTTGATTGCACATGTTGATCGCGTATCGCTGTCCAGCTCGTCTCGGAGCGGAGCGCGAATATTCTCGCCCTATTCCCAAGGGTACAACTACAAGCCCAACGTATTCTCTTCATCTATAGCGAACTTGCGGGTCACTGAGATGGATACGCAACTGCAAATCCGAAGAGACAATAGCAAGCTTTTATGGGAGATGATCAGCGAGCTTGTGGGTATATTTCCTCTTTTCAACCCATCTGACTGCGACCATTCGATGCTCAACTTTCCCCTCCGGATCGAACCTGCGGCACTTGGCTTCGCGCCAGGCCCGGCTGCAAGGGATTTCGTGGTGAAATCGCTGCAGGCCGAAGGCGTGCCTATCTGTGTTTGGCTCACGAAGCCCGTATTCGAATATCTTCCAGACATTCGCGACAACTGGAAGGCCGCCGATTTTCCAAATACAGTGAAACTCTTGGATACGATGTTTTACGTTTCCGAGATTGCGCCACCCAACGATGGCGAATTGATGAAGCTTTATGCAGAGGCGTTTCACAAGGTTTGGAATGCTCTTCATAAGCAAGGTCCGAAGGTCGCCGCAGGAGCAATTTCTGGCTGAGCCCCGCGCGTCGCACCAATTTCCCAGTGCCGCAATGGTCAACATCCGATCCTTTTCAATCATACTTTGCTCAATGCCCGGAAGATTGAAAGCTGCGCTGGGACAAAACTCAGAGCGATTCTACAACGAGGACTCCTTGTATGTCTTTTTCAAAAAGTCCGGAATTACTGATCTTCGACTGCGACGGGGTTCTCGTCGATAGCGAGCTTATCGCAACCAGGGTGCACATCGAAGCTTTGGCGAAATGTGGCTATATCATATCCGCTGAAGAGTATAACGATCGCTTCATAGGAATGACTGACCAGCAAAGTTATTCAGTCATAGAATCCGAGGGCGGCTTGCGCCTACCGGAGGATCATCATGAACGTGTGATGGCCGAAGTTGCAAATCGATATGCTCGTGATCTGCGTGCAACCAGCGGCGTTCGGCAAACCTTGGAAGCTATCGATTTAAGGAAGTGCGTGGCGTCGAACAGTGATGCTGCGAAGCTCTGCTTGGCTCTTAAAGTCACAGACCTGCATGATTTCTTTTGGCCCCATGTCTTCAGCGCTTCGCAAGTTGCGCGTGGTAAGCCAGCGCCGGATCTCTTTCTGTTTGCAGCACAGAATATGAACACACCGGCTGGCAGTTGTCTCGTTATTGAAGACAGCGTTTCTGGAACTCAGGCGGCAGTGGCAGCCGGGATGATGGTGATTGGCTTCGTAGGTGGCTCTCATTGCCTTGCTGGGCATGGAGACAAACTGATGGAGGCAGGTGCCACAAAGCTGTTTAGCCGCATGACGGCGTTGCCACAAATCTTAGCAGGTTTGTGATCACGCAGTTGCGCGCAGGCGAAGCGTCTTGAATCGCAGCGTCACTGTCCAGGATATATCGTGGGATCCGATAGCATCGGTTGGTGCACGGGCTTCACCTCAAATTGACCGATCCTCGCTCGATTGCTCGGCCCGCCAGAAGAATGGAGATACTATGACCGCGAAACCAATGGTAGCTGCAACTCCGGTAACGATCGAGTACCTGGAAAGACTTCCGAATTTCATTTCCATTTGCGCAAGTTGGACTTTCGGACAATGGGGTTGTCAATCAAATGGCTCGTACGAACAAACGCGAGGCGAGTTTGAGGCAGCAACAAAAAATTCGATGCCGCTAACACTGATTGCCATTGAAAACGCATTGCCAGTTGGGATGGTCACGTTGGCTGGTCGTGATTTCGATGGAAAATCTCATCTATCCCCATGGCTTAAGTCGCTCTTTGTCCATCCATTTCACCGCAAGAAAGGAATAGCCACGTTGTTGATCGAGCGGCTGGAGCACGAAGCATCGCGCCTCGGTTACAAAAGCCTTTTCTTGATAACGGAGGACGCGCGAGTTCTTTACGAAAAGAGCGGCTGGCAGGCAATTGATTGCGTCCAAACACCCTATGGCGCAGCAGCTTTGATGGAGAAAACCCTGCCAACGCCTCCTCACCTGAGAACCGCTGCACCAGGATGAAAATAATCGTGTCGAGCTCCAAGCTGCTTTCACCGAAACTCTCTCAACCCTTGAGCACGCTATGTCGCGACCCGGCAACGCAACGCCTTTGTTAGGCTCCGCTTTTATGGATCATCTTGATGTCGAACAGCCTGTTATTACAGCCATAGAGCAAGGGGGGAACCAGGCGGTCGGCTAACAAATCCCATCGCGTAGCGAGGCCATCTCCCCTCTTTCGTTCCCAGCCCAGGCCTTAGCCACTGCTGAGGCGGTTCGTGCTGTTGCAAAAAGCCCCAGGAACAGGCCGTACAACGTAGCGAGCTACCCAAATTCTCATCGAAAGGTTCTGAAACCTTATGCACACCAGCAACAACGTAGCATCAGCGATCCTAAATTCTTACGCCTCGCGTTTTGGTTACCTCGGCGGCCGACGGGATCTGCGGGCATCGCTCATTTTGACTTCTTTTTTTGCTTTCGCTATTCCATCCTATGCCGAAGCAGAGGCGCTGCTTCCGGTAAAGCCTTCACCATATCTTGTAAGTGCGATTACAAGAAACATGTTTAAGCTGCCGAAACCCGACGATGACTTGGTCCTGCTATCTGCGCACCGCGGATCTTGGGAGATCTATCCCGAGAATTCAGCCTATGCCTTGCAAGACGCCTGGAATTCGCAGATCGAGAGCGTGGAAGTCGATGCCCGCTTCACCGCTGACAATGAAGTCGTTCTATCTCACGACTACAGGATTGAGCGCGAGTCAACTGGAAGCGGCCTATTATATAATCAGAACTTTTCGCAGCTACGACAGGCCGATCTACGGGACCGACATGGCCGCGTTTTTACGGATTCACAAGGGCGAAAGGCGAAGTTCCTAACGTTCTCTGCCGCGCTCGATCTACTCGCCCGATATGTCTCCGATGATGGTCATGGCTACGTGATGATCGTCGATATCAAGGCGGCAGTCGATGATCAGGACCCTACTGATCCCATCGAGCTCATGCAACGCTGCCTTGACATTCTCGCGACCAAGGGAAATGCGAAACTCAGCAAAGCCGTTGTATTCAAGCTCAAAGCAAAGGATGCGGTGGATGTCGGCACGATTTTAAATCGGACGACCTACGACCCCAACCTCATTGGCGGGCTAATTGTCGTCGAAAACCCGGATGACGAGAATGTGAAGGATTCCAGCTACGATCCCCACGAGGACTCAATCTACGATCAATGGAATGTGGCGCCGTTCTCCATTCAGTTTGAAATGAACCAATTCTATAAAGGTGACGGTCTGCAGGCATATTTCGACTATATCGACCAGAAGCAGGGCTTCGCCACCTATCATGAAAGTAACTACTTTCCAGAGGGCGTCGCCAACAGCGCCGGAAAATGCTGCTTCGACCACAACACGGATCCGAAATCGACCGCTCAACGAGGGATCGTGCCAGATTACCGAGGAGATCCGGAGATGGCGATCGTCAATCGTACCAATCTTATCACCACTGATTGGCCCGACGTAGTCGGCGATATGTTGCGCCAGATAGGGCGCCGCAACACCACCGAGCTCACGCGCTAGAGCAAGACCTCCGCTTCCAAAAACGGGATTGTTTTGATGAATAATGGAATGAAATTCTTCCTATTGTTTTCCACGCTGGGCTGTCTTGTCGCTGGCGAAGGGCAAGGGGCATCATGCACCAATGAAGCCAATTGTCTTAGAAGCGCGTCGGACAAAGTATCTCAGACGCTCACACCGAAGGTAGTGCCAATTTTCTGGGAAAGAGCTGGCTCGGGAAATCTGCACAGCGGGGATAAGTGGAATTTCTGCCTGACTTCGGCTTAGATGCCAGGA
>NZ_VCHT01000048.1:0-4243 GCF_005862215.1 Rhizobium sp. MHM7A | reverse complement strand
GTTCTTGTAGCTGACGGCAGGACTGTTCATCCCAACCCATTATCCGACAACCGTTAAGCCGCTCACAACGTGACATCACCTGCCTGACGCGCCTTCCCGTCCGACGTGTCCGACCTCGATGGCCTCACCGTCGGAACTCGTCGCGACGACCGAACCCAATCCGGACTCGATGAAGTATATATATTCCGGCGCGACGCCGTCTTCGACCAATACGTATTTTACGGGCAGGTCCACCCGCTCCATTTCGTCTACGAGGCGGGCGAAGCTTTGCGGACTGACGGTCCTCAGAAGGGTGTTATAAGTCTTGGACTGTTCTAAGGTCGTCATGGCGGCTCCATCCGCGGAGCCTGGGAGGCGGTCTGTGCGGTTTCGACATACGTCGACTAAGCCATTGCCAGTGCGGAACAATCTTTGGAATTGAATATGATCGTCGGATTGTTCGTTTTCGCACACAGATCACCATACTCTTTTCCAAAGGCCTTGTCGGATTAATCGCACCGCAGAGCCTGCAGTTCTGAAATCGAAATGTGCCCAAGCCTTCTTTCGAGGTTGAACACCAATGATCAAGCGATGATCCGGAAGGTGGGATCAGGACAGCGCCTACTGTAGCTATCGGTTCGGAAACTCCCGCCGAATTGCCGCAACAAAGCAAAGGCATTCGTCCTGCCGAGGAAAAGAAACGATGGAGGCAGAGGTTGGGCGAGCGCGGATCCCAATCAAAATCCGCCCATAGGCGGGAATTGATCTTCACTCTGGCAGTGCATAGCGCGTTAGCAGAGCCTCACCCTCTTGGATGGCGATCTCAATCACTTCATTCACCAGGTCAGGAGAATCGGCAAGTTCCTGCAGAACGAGCGTGAACAATTCCCGCTGCTGTCCCGGCAGAACTTGCGGCACGATGATCACCAGGCCGGCATGCAAATCCTCTCGCGCATAAAGTTTCCTAAAGTCACGGGCATTGTTCGTCACGAAGGTAAAATCTTCCGCGACGATCCGAGGCATCAGATCCCAGTCGGTCTCGCCGCTCAGGCCCAGCCAATTGACGTGGAAACAATCGTGGCCGTGATTTTTAGCCACGGCCACGAGCGATGTGTGCAGGCATTCATCGACGAGAAACTTCACGAAGCCGTGCCCGAGGGCTTTTCGGTACCGGCCTTTCCAAGAGGCAAGCGCTTCACCGACTTTACTTTCAGCCCCTGCTCCGACAGCTTTCGTGGCCGCCCACGGGCAGGATGAGCCGCTACCCAGATTTCGGCGAGGTCCACCATGCGCGCAGTGAGAGCCGGATAGCCGTCGACGATCTCGTCCGTGGCAGCGCCTTGCAGTTTCATTGCAGCGATTGTTCGGACCGGAATGCGCGTACCTTTGAAGACCGGCTCGCCGCCAACCAAGCCTTTCACGCTGTGGATGATCTTGCCCGCTTCCCTGAGCGCTTCACCGCGCGCGGCCAAGTGCTCCCTCGCTCTCGCGACATCAACGATCAGATAGTCGTCCGCTCTAACAGTATCTGCATGGGGGTTCTGGTCAATCGTATCGAACAAACGCTTGCGACGTTCTGCCGACAGGATCGATCCGACACCATACCAGAGTTTCAAACGCAGCAGATCGTCGTCTGTGAGCGCTCGGCCGGAAGTCCGTGACAGTCTGGTCGAGAGGATGTGTTTGTCGATCGCATTGTTTACCGCCTTGACAGCGATCTCGCTCACGGCTGCAGCTTCGGCGGGTGTGTATTCACGAAGAGCGTTGCTCATAATTATTCTCCTTAGAGAGAATATATATGACGAGTGCACAAATCTCAATACCGCAAGCTTGCTCCGACGATTTCTCGCTGTGTCCCGCTGGTTGGAAGCTCTTGCCTGCGAGGTTATGCGCTTGCTTGCGGGCCAACCTGGGTTTCGACAAGCGGTCGAACCAATTCGACGTGGCTGACTTCCAAGGCTTGAGCCAGTTCATAAAGAGTAATCACAGTAGGGTTGCGCCGACCTCGCTCCAAGCTACTCAGGTATTGCTGGCTGAAACCAGAGCGCGCCTCGACCTCTTCCTGTGTCAGGCCTTTCTCCCGACGCAGGCGGGCAAAATTCGAGCCGACCAGTTTGCGCATATCCATGCGCCGAAAGATCGCCGTTTACACACTTTGAGTTTATCAACCAAAGTATGTAAAAGTCTTTCCTTTAATTGCCTGCAAGTGCGGGGCGGGCAATGGGTTCAGGTTTCGATATTAGCACCAGCGCCTTGTCTGCACCCCAGATATCCGATTGGATGTAGGCGAACCTTCGGTGACGGCAGGTGAGAGGATGAAGTTTGGAGGAGCGGGTGAACAAAGCGGTCGCGTCCGATGCCAATGACCAAGGAAAAGAAAGAGAATCACGCAGCAGCTTGCTGCAACAGTCGGAGTTGGAAGCGCTGGCCGTCTCCGCGATTCTCGAACACCGCCGCCTGATCGCCGCCGACGAAGCTGTCTATGAAGAATGGACTCGCGCGACGTCCGATCTGTCGGTTTCCGGCGCCGTGCTCAAGAGTCTGCAGGACGAGTATGTCGCGCGTCAAAGGAAATCAGAAGCCAAGCAGGAAGAGCTTTCGGAAATTATCGACGTGCTTGGCTATGTCCCTCAGGTTCCCCTGGACGGCGGTGAATGAGCCTCAAACCAATCCGTGATCTTTAGCGATCGCTACCAACTGCGGAACGGTCGCCGCATCGAGCTTTTCGCGCGCTTTATCGAGGTAATGCTGCACGGTCCTCGGATTGATCCCCGTCAACATTGCTGTTTCCGGCGCGCTTTTGCCCTTTGCCGCCCACGCGAGGCACATGGCTTCTCTTGGTGAAAGCAACCGTTTTGGAGCGACAATTGTCGTCGCAGCGATGATCTTCAGGCGGTAGTGGATCGCCAAAACCGCCTGGATCGCTTTTTGCGCATCCTGTAGCTTTGAGGCGTCAGCCGTCTGCGCTGAGGACGCAAACGTCAGCATCAACGCGGAGCCGAAACTTCCTTCGACGGGTATTGTCAGTCCGCTGCGAATGCCGTGTTCGATCGCCTGGTCCCGAAAGCGCCTAAGCTCGGAGGTTCCACGAGCTGGCCAGTCGTCGGCCGTCCAGGAGAACAATTCCATGCGACGCTTGGCTTCCGTGACGACCGGATCGATGCGGGAATACTGGTTGGCAAGGTAAATGTCCTGCCATTCCTCGGGATAGGAGTTGAACGCACGGACTTCAGAGCCTTCAGTCTGCAGGTAAGCGAATCGCTCGAAGCCATAAGCGTTTGCGAAGCTCTTCAGGGCAATCTTGATCATCCGCTCATTGTGCGCAGCCTCAATCATATCAATCAAATTTCTTAGCACGTCATTCAATGCTGCTCTCCAACTGTCCGGCGCGCAAGGCAGCCGGAGGCTCCCTGTCGCGCCGTTCGAACATGCAGCGGGATTGCGAGGAGATAAATCCCCCAAACCGATACCCTAGTTTGGGTTACTCATGTGGGGAGTGATGAGGTTCAAATGTACTGCATGCGCTATTGCGGCTGATAGCGTGGGGCAACCCAACTTATACCGCGCTGATTTCAGATATCCACGAGCCGTGTGCTCGGACAGTCCTAGGATTTCAGCAATGTCCTTGCTGTCTTTGCCGCGCGAGGCCCAGTGAAGGCACTCGACTTCCCTGGTTCCGAGCGCCGGCACGGGATCGTTTTCCCCGTGAAGTTCGAAAACCGCTTTGCGGTGCAGAAGAAAACCTAGCTCGGTCCACTCAGGTAGGAACTGCCGTTCTATCGCTGTCCATTCTTCATCGCTCATCTGCGAATTGATCGAAAGAAGCGACCGGCGGGATTTATCAACGATCGGTATCGAGACGCCATTGCCTCCGATACCGTGCATCTCTGCATCCACCATGAATTGATGCGCACTGTCAGGGATGTCGATCTCACGCCAATCGAATGGCAGCTGACGAGAGAAGCCTTCTCGGATGATCGGATCAACATTAATGTAGTCGTTCAGAAGGTATCGCGAAACCCAGCTATCGGGGTAGGTGGTTCTGACGAACGGGGCATCGACGCTATCGACGATGGTTCTGGCGAGATGAAACGTGACAAAATCCACAGGGTAGTGCTGCTGGAACTCGTCCAATGCGACGGCTACCGTCGTTGCATTTTTCACTGCGCTGGAGGCCTTGAGATGGTGATGTCACGTTGTGAGCGGCTTAACGGTTGTCGGATAATGGGTTGGGATGAACAGTCCTGCCGTCAGCTACAAGAAC
>NZ_VCHT01000047.1:0-4296 GCF_005862215.1 Rhizobium sp. MHM7A | reverse complement strand
TTGAAGGAGGATCTTTCGAAGGAAGGGTTTGCCTGGAAGGACGTTCCGGTTGCCGGCGGCGGCGGTGATGCGGCGATGACGGCGCTGAAGGCGATGGTTGCGGCCGGTACTTATCCGACGGCCTCGCAGATGCTGGGTTATACCGTGCTCGATTATGCCGAGGCCGGCGTCATGGGTGATCTGACCGAGACGGCCAAGAAGGAAGGCTGGGACAAGTCGGTGCCGGCCGCACTTCAGAAGTTCTCCGTTTATGACGGCAAGTGGGTTGCCGCCCCGGTCAACGTGCATTCGGTCAACTGGCTGTGGATCAACAAGGCGGTGATGGACAAGATCGGCGGCAGTGAGCCGAAGACCTTCGACGATCTGATCGCGCTGCTCGACAAGGCCAAGGCCGCAGGTGTGATCCCGTTGGCGCTCGGCGGCCAGAACTGGCAGGAAGCGACGATGTTCGATTCCATCGTGCTGTCGACCGGCGGACCGGAGTTCTACAAGAAGGCCTTCAACGATCTCGACGATGAGGCGCTGAAGTCGGACACGATGAAGAAGTCCTTCGACAACCTGGCCAAGATCGTCCAATATGTCGATCCGAACTTCTCCGGCCGCGACTGGAACCTGGCGACCGCCATGGTCATCAAGGGTGACGCGCTGGTGCAGGTGATGGGCGACTGGGCCAAGGGCGAATTCGTCGCCGCCAAGAAGACGCCGGATACCGACTTCCTCTGCTACCGCTTCCCCGGCACCGAAGGCAGCGTCGTCTACAACTCCGACATGTTCGGCATGTTCAATGTTCCCGACGACCGCAAGGCAGCGCAGGTGGCGCTGGCCACCGCAACGCTGTCGAAGAGCTTCCAGTCGGCCTTCAACGTCGTCAAGGGTTCGGTTCCGGCCCGCACCGACGTTCCCGACACCGACTTCGACGCCTGCGGCAAGAAGGGCATCGCCGATCTGAAGGCGGCCAATGAAGGCGGCACGCTGTTCGGTTCGCTGGCCCAGGGCTATGGCGCGCCTCCGGCGATCGCCAATGCCTATAAGGACGTCGTCTCGAAGTTCGTCCACGGCCAGATCAAGAGCTCCGACGAGGCCGTGACCCAGCTGGTCCAGGCGATCGACGACGCCCGCTGAGACCAGGCCGATGAACATGCTTCCCCGCTGGCTTGGCGGGGAAGCTTCAGACCGCATGACGAATAGGTGCGGACCATCATTGCGAGGCTGATGATGTGAGGCCCGATGATGCGAGGGAGGAGATGATATCCATGAGCACAGTTGCGACCACCGATCCGGTTCTGACGCCGGGGCAGGCGACGCGGATCTCGCTGCGGGGCCGGCTGCAGGATGCGCTGCCGAAGATCGTGCTGGCGCCGAGCTTCGTCATCACGCTGGTCTTCGTCTACGGCTTCATCGCCTGGACGGCCTATCTCTCCTTCACCAATTCCAAGACCTTCCCCTCCTATCAGCTGACCGGGGCGCGCGCCTATCAGCGGCTGTGGCGCTGGACCTTCGAGAGCGATCCGCCATCCTCCTGGTATACCTCGATCACCAACATGGCGATCTTCGGCTTCCTCTATGTCGGCATCTGCCTGGCGCTCGGCCTGCTGCTCGCCATCCTGCTCGACCAGAAGATCCGCGGCGAGGGGCTGCTGCGGCCGATCTTCCTCTATCCGATGGCGCTTTCCTTCATCGTCACCGGGGTGGCCTGGAAATGGTTCCTCGATCCCGGCCTCGGGCT
Source organism: Rhizobium sp. MHM7A (assembly GCF_005862215.1). Classification (NCBI taxonomy): domain Bacteria; kingdom Pseudomonadati; phylum Pseudomonadota; class Alphaproteobacteria; order Hyphomicrobiales; family Rhizobiaceae; genus Rhizobium; species Rhizobium sp. MHM7A. Next base: position 2,570 of record NZ_VCHT01000047.1, on the reverse strand, counting down.
GGAACAGACGCTGCATCACTTCGGCTGGACGAGCTTCCACTTTGACTGGATCAAGAACAAGGACTTCGTCATCTACACCGTCGTCATCGCCGGTGTCTGGCAGGCGTCCGGCTTCGTCATGGCGATGTTCCTGGCCGGCCTTCGCGGCATCGACGGCGAGATCATGAAGGCGGCTCAGATCGACGGCGCCTCGCCCTTCCAGCTCTACCGCCGCATCGTCATTCCGCTGTTGCGGCCGATCTTCCTGTCGGCCTTCATCGTGCTCGCCCATATGGCGATCAAGTCTTACGACCTGGTGGTGGCGCTGACCTCGGGCGGGCCGGGCGGCTCGGCCTGGCTGCCGTCCAACTTCATGTATGAATACACCTTCAAGCGCAACGAGATGGCCGTCGGCTCGGCCAGCGCCATCATCATGCTGATGACGATCTCGGCGATCATCGTGCCCTATCTCTATTCCGAACTGAAGGAGAAGGCCCGATGAGCAGCCTCACCTCTTCGATCGGCACCTCGTCATCGGCTGCGGCAGCCGCAGGAGTTGAGCGCGGCAACAGCGCCCGCCTGATCGGCCGCATCGTCATCTACGGCCTGCTGGTCCTCTTCGCCATCCTCTATCTGATGCCGCTCTTCGTCATGCTGACGACCTCGTTCAAGACGATGGACGAGATCCAGAGCGGCAACATGCTGGCGCTGCCGCAAGCCCCGACCTTCGAGCCCTGGATCAAGGCCTGGGGCGAGACCTGCGTCGGGCTCACCTGCGCCGGCATCAAGGGCTACTTCTGGAACTCTATCAAGATGGTGGTGCCGGCGGTGGCGATCTCCACCATCCTCGGGGCGCTCAACGGCTATATCCTGACCAAATGGCGCTTTCCCGGCCATACGCTGGTGTTCGGGCTGATGCTGTTTGCCTGCTTCATCCCGTTCCAGTCGGTGCTCCTGCCGATGGCCACCATCCTCGGTTCGCTCGGCCGCTTCGGCATGACGCTGCAGAACGCCACCGGCTTGACCTTCGGCTTCGGCAATCCGACGGTCAATCTGGTCTTCGTCCATGTCGTCTATGGCCTCGGCTTCACCACGCTGTTCTTCCGCAATTTCTACGAGGCTTTCCCGAGCGAGCTGGTCCGCGCCGCCCAGGTCGATGGCGCGAGCTTCTTCCAGATCTTCCGCCGCATCATGCTGCCGAACTCGCTGCCGATCATCGTCGTCACCGTCATCTACCAGTTCACCAACATCTGGAACGACTTCCTGTTCGCCTCGGCTTACGCCGGCACCGGGGATTCCATGCCGATGACGGTGGCGCTCAACAATGTCGTCAACACCTCGACCGGGGTGGTCGAATACAATGTCAACATGGCGGCTGCAATGATCGCGGCCGTTCCCACGCTCATCGTCTATATCCTCGCCGGCCGCTACTTCGTGCGTGGCCTGATGGCGGGCGCAGTCAAAGGGTAAGCCATGGCCTTCCTGGAAATCTCCGGCCTCAGAAAGCGCTTCGGCGCCATCGACATCCTCAAGGGGATCGATCTCGAACTCGAAAAGGGCGGCTTCCTCGTGCTGGTCGGCCCATCCGGCTGCGGCAAGTCGACCCTGCTCAACACCATCGCCGGGCTGGAGACGGTCACATCAGGCGAGATCAGGATCGACGGGCGCGCCATCAACGGCCTGCACCCTTCCAAGCGCGACATCGCCATGGTGTTCCAGTCCTATGCGCTCTATCCGAACATGACGGTGGCGGGCAATATCGCCTTCGGCATGGAAATCCGCGGCGTGCCGAAGGAGGAGCGGGCCAAGGCGATCAAGCAGGTCTCCGACATGCTGCAGATCGGCCATCTGCTCGACCGCAAGCCGAGCCAGCTGTCGGGCGGCCAGCGCCAGCGCGTCGCCATGGGCCGGGCCCTGGTGCGCAATCCGCAGGTCTTTCTGTTCGACGAGCCCTTGTCCAATCTCGACGCCAAGCTGCGCGTCGACATGCGCACCGAGATCAAGCGGCTGCATCAGCGCATGGGCACCACCTTCGTCTATGTCACCCACGACCAGATCGAGGCGATGACGCTGGCGACGAAAATCGCCGTGCTCAAGGACGGGGTGCTGCAGCAGTTCGGCACGCCGGCCGAGATCTATAACAGCCCCGCCAATCTCTTCGTCGCCGACTTCATGGGATCGCCGGCGATGAACCTGCTCAACGCCACCGTCGAGGCCGGTGCCGCCGGGCTTGCCGTCTCGCTCGAACGGCCGAATGGGGCACCGCTCAGACTGCCTGTCGTCTCCGGCAATCACGGCCTGTCTGCCTATGCCGGCAGGCCAGTGATCTTCGGCATCCGCCCCGAAGCCCTGACCGATCCTGACGGCGCCGACCGCAAGGCGCGCTCGCTGACCGAGGACGATTGCCTGATCGAAGTCGTCGAACCGGCCGGCTCCGACACCTTCGCCGTCACCAAGCTCGGCGGCAAATCCGTCGTCGCCCGACTGCGCGCCGATGCCGGCATCGCACCAGGCCAGAATACACGCCTCGCATTCAACCTCGACAAGGCGGTGTTCTTCGATCCGGACAGCCAGGCGCGCATCGCGTGACG
>NZ_VCHT01000046.1:0-4406 GCF_005862215.1 Rhizobium sp. MHM7A | reverse complement strand
GATTGCGCTTCATCCTCTGGTCCTCTCAATGGGCCAGAGCTTACTTCAAAATGGATTATTTCAACGGGGCAAGGCCAAACTCTAGCTAAAATTGGTCCAGTTTGAAGGGTTCAGATCAGCGGCCTGCACTCTTGGCTGTTTCATCACGGCGTTTCGCTGCTAAAATCATAGCCATTCGCCTATCATTAGATGATTGGTTATTAGAGGCCTGCAGCTCAACCCCGGCAACAGGGTTCGGCTCGTTGTGTGGCAGCGCGGCATCCCCGTCTGCCTGGGTTCGCGCTATAGCCGCCCTAATTCTGGCGAGATTGTCGTTGGAACTCTCCTTCGATGACGCATTTGCGTCTCTAGCATTTCTTCGGTTGGCGTTGTCCACGAACGTAACGTTGTCAAATTTGCTTTTTCCAATGGGAGGCTGCTGTTTGTTGAGATCACGTTGACCGGCGTCGGTGCCAATCGGGTCCCGGCCGATCTGTTCCAACTGTCTTTCGTCCGACGCAATTGGGTTTGTCTGGGAGGGCGGCGGCTCGGCAGTTAACGTTCTTGATGGACTTGATGACGGGGAAGGTGCCCGCGTTGCGTGTGCCTCGCCCCCACCGCCGTCGAGTTGAGCTACCACGCTCCCAAGCTGCTTCGGCATGCTGGAAGACGGCAGTGGGGGCGTGACCACGACATTCTTCCAGGCTTCTTTATGCTGGGCTGCTTCTTCGGCTCCCATCTCGAAAGCCTTACTCTCGTCGCTGGTGAGCTTTTTCAGGTCCGTATGAAGCTTCACTCCAAAAAACTTTTTTGATACGACCTTCATGCCATTGGAAAGATACCTGGTCTCGCTTTTGTACATTTTACCAACCGTATGCTTGGCCTCGGTTAGTTGATTTGTCTTCTCATCGAATGTCGCCGATCGTTTGTTCAGCAACCTTCGATGGGACCTAATGTTTCTGCCCACCTCATTTCCATTCACATCTAGGAGAGACTGGTATGTTTTGCTACCGAAGAGACTCTTTCTCTCCGTTTCCTTGGTTCTCCCATCTCGCGATTTTGTCGAAAATTCCCGAAACCCACGCGCTTTGCGTCCAACCAGTTCCAGATTGGCATCCTCATCCCGCTCGAAGACCTCTGTTTTGGAGCCTTTCCTGCGGGTCAGAAGGCGATATTTCTTGTTGTCAGGACCACTTTCGTACGGGGCGCTCAACTCCTCTGAAATGGAGCCGAAAATTCTACCGTCCCGCAAACGGTTCGTGAAATAGCTTGTGCGGATCAGATTGCCGGTTTCATCGCGTTCCCATCGTTCGCGGAAACTCCCGTCTTTGCGCTCGCGGCTTAGAGAGTGAAGTTCACCCTTGGCGTCAAACTCGTAATTCCTCTTTTTCCGCCAACCCTCCTTCCCAAGTCGGCTAATGTAAAGACTTCCTGAGTCGGGGTCGCGTCTTAGGACCTCCGTCTTCCTGCTAACAATGCCACTCTTGCGGGTGCGCTCGCCATCCTTGGCGATATTCAGCCTCTTGTTGCCTATCAGCGTATAGCCGACCTCTCCGCGATAGCCCTCCCCGACACTGTCAAAGATGTCTATGTCTTTAGCATATCGCTTTTGCCTGCTTGGTCGCTCAAGCTCACGCGTTATTCCGCGCGCCTGTTGGGCCATCTCCAGCGCTCGCAACCGTTGCTCTTCTTCACGCCTAGCTGAACGTGCCTGTTTATAGGCTGGATTCAGCAATTTAGCTGGTTTCTTTCCAATATCTGCCATAAGCGTTACTTTCCTACAACGAATGTCGATTGACAGCGACAGCAAGGTGACTGATTTTGCTCAGCTCATTCTCAACTGAGCCGGGCCACGATTCAAAGACTGTTGAGGGCGTCACGTAGTCTGTCGTAACGCTCCTTATACCTGATACCGGGTGGAGGCTGCAGGCTCGCCACGTCTTTGCGCCGTATGAGGATATCAGTTACGCAATTCGGAACATCCAGCCGTTTACCTTCATTCTTCTGCTGAGTACCTCTCTGCATAGTCTGAGCTAGAGACGTAAATGAGGGTTTCGTATATATTCCGCCTCTGTCGGTTTTTCCGTCATCTGCGTAGAAAATATTGTCTGTATTATAGGTTTCCACTATTGACCTATGATCTTTAAGTTCGATGGAATCGGCTTCAACTAGCGTTCCACCTACTTCCACGAGGACACGAGAATCGGAGGCATACTTATCAAGCATCTTATTCCAGTCAGGCTTAAATTTACCCCATTGTTGGTTAATCCGGTGCTCCTTGCACACCCGTTTGAAGTGTTCTGGATGATGACTAGCTACAAAATCCGGCGTGGCGAACGTATTGCCCTCAGGCATTCTGATGATCATCCGGTGCTCCATCGCATACATGGAGGGCTTTCCTTGGACGGCCTTCGCGGCAGCGTCGTCGGGCAATTCCTTTACAACCTCGTTGATTGGAAAGTACGTCGTGTCGATCTTTACGTAGGCACTATGCGTATTCCGGTTGTAGCCTCGTTCTTCACCGACATAGTCCCGCAAACGGTGGGTGGCTTGATCTTTACCCTGCGTGCTCTCGATGTAGTTGATTGTTTGGTAGCCGTGAAGTTTCGACTTCAGCCAAACCTGGCCGCCAAGATCGGCCTCCATTTGCGAAGCGCTAAGCGTCTCATAACCATCATTCGGAAGTCGCGAAAACCCCTTTATCTTACCATCCGACCTTCGATGCAGGATGTCAGGTGCCTCCTCGCCGCTTGTCTTGGGGTCCATGTGAGCAAATTCGCGCCTTCTAGCCCCAGCTGCGGTATTATAGATCTGGTTCTCGCCGTCCAGTCTATATTGCGGAACCATTTCTGGTTTTCCGTCCTTGAATACCGTTTTTCCGTTTTGATCTTTCTTAACGGCTTCGCCGGTTTGGATGAGCCTGTTGTCTCGCTCTGCGGTCAAACCTAATGATGTTGTTATGGTCCTGAATTCATGGTTCCTATAGTCTTTTGTTGTCTGTTGGCCGTCTGGCGCCTTTATGGCATGCCATAAGCCGTGCTTAGTGTAATAGTTTCCGTCGTACTTTATGTACACAAGCTCGCGGTCAAGCTCTTTGGCCGTTTTGTTGCCAACACCATCAAGAGCCTGAAATTCTCTCCCCTTAAAGAAGGTATAAGCGTTGTTCGCTCGATCGTCCTCTGAGGCCTCCCGCCCCACTGGCACTACAGTAATACCCCGCCTTTTAAGTTCGATGTCTTGAACCCCAATCAACATCCCATCATCCGATGGGAGTCTGGCGGCCTTTGAACGCTGACTGGCCGCCAAACTAAGCCTTAACAGCCGTTGAGCAACGTCCTCGGCCTCGGCCTCGACCTCGTCCGGGCTCTCGGCGTCGATCACGCCCTCGAGATCCATGTTGGTTTCTTCATCATCACCCACAGAAATCGTCCTTCCGTAGCTTATTGCCGGTATTTCACTTTATATTCTTGTGTTTTTCGTCCCGAGCCTTAACCGCTCTTTCCATTGCCATAAGGCGGCGCTCTCGATCAGCCATGAACAATTCCGGATTGTCCATTGGAGGGTAGTCGTCCGAATTTTCGATTGTATTCTTCCTCCCCGCAGGCCATTCGGCGGTACGAGTGCGTTTGATACCTGACGTTGATAATTTTAATTTCATGTAGTGCGTTACCTTTTCCCTTGCTTATCTTGAGCTGTTCCGCCTTCCTAATTGCAATAGATTGTGCATGTATTTTGAGTGGTCAATCTAAATTGTGTTACGTCTGAAAGTAAGCGTTGAGCTCAGCTCGTCTGAGCTTTGAAGTTCCAGGGCACGAAGCATTGCCCATGTCGCGACAACCGAGGGCATCAAAAGCGAGGACGTCCAGGACCTTGTCATCAGGGCTGTTGAGAACCGCTTCGGTCTCATCAACACGCTGCCCAAGCCCATTGAATGGCTGACTGACAATGGCTCATGCTTCATTGCGAAGGATACCAAGGCACTGCTCATCAACATCGGCATGGAGCCGTGCTCGGCCCCCGTCCGAAGCCCCAGTCCAACGGAATGGCCGAAGCCTTCGTCAAAAACCTTCAAGCGCGATTACGTCTCGGTGAACCCCTTGCCGGACGCCATGACCGTTATCGCGCAACTGCGAACTATGGTGGAAAATGGGTGATGACGGTTTGAGAATGGCGGCGTATCGAGGCGGGTGATTGAAGCCAGCCAGACCCTCTCAAGGAGAGCGATACGCCATGAATGAGACTATCAACATTTTTCGGGCGTTGGTGCATGGATCTGGACTTGAGCGGATCTGGATCTGTGATGGGGCTATCTATGTGGTCGGTCCATTGCGGCGGATGGATTTAGGGCGTGCGCATGCAAGCATACGATTGAGGGCGGCGCAGCCGATGGCCACTTCCGTCTGCTGAGCGTGAAACGACCGAGCCCG
>NZ_VCHT01000045.1:0-4510 GCF_005862215.1 Rhizobium sp. MHM7A | reverse complement strand
TGGCTGGAGCAAAAACATGGCGCCAGATCACGTCGCACCTGGCGCAAGCTGCATCTGGCAGTGGATGCCAAAAGTGGCGCGATCATTGCCCATGGGCTGACAGACCAGAAAACGGATGATCCTTCCCAGGTGGCACCGCTGCTCGATCAGATCGACGGCGAGATCGACCAGTTCACGGCCGACGGAGCCTATGACGGCAAACCAACCTATCGGTCTATCCTGCAGCACAGCGCAACCGCGAACGTCGTCATTCCACCGCGTTCGACGGCGGTGGAAAGCAATGGTGATACAGGGCCACCTGATCAAAGAGACAAGCACATAGCGGCGATCGCAAAAGACGGTCGGCTGCAATGGCAGGCGGCCACCGGCTACGGCAAGCGTGCACTGATCGAAACCGCCATCGGGCGATACAAGGGGCTGATCGGGCGACGTGTGCGGGCTCGTTCGTTCGCCACCCAGCAGACAGAGGTCGCCATCGGTTGCATCGTTCTCAACCGCATGCTGGCATGTGGACGCCCGGAGTCTGTCCGGCGTCAAGTCAGGCAGGCATAACCGACAACATCAAAGGCCGAAATGCGTTCGATTTCATATCCGCGCACCAACGCCTACTCAGCGAGAACCGCCGGGGGTCTTGCGCGATCGTTCGACCACGCGACCCCTGCGAAAGGGCTGCGGTTGATTAGGATCGACCTCTTGAGGGTCGGGCTCACGGCGGTGTTGCTGCCTTGCGCGTTCATCGGCTTCGCGCTGTTCACGGGCAGCTCGTTGGGCCCGGGTTTCGATGCTGCTGGGGGCGTAGCGACGACGCTTACGTTGCTCCGGGCGCTCCGAATCGAGCTCTTCGGGCCTTTGGACGTCCCGCCTTGCGCGTTCATTGGCTTCGCGCTGTTCACGGGCAGCTCGTTGGGCCCGGGTTTCGATGCTGCTGGGGGCGTAGCGACGACGCTTACGTTGCTCCGGGCGCTCCGAATCGAGCTCTTCGGGCCTTTGGACGTCCCGCCTTGCGCGTTCATTGGCTTCGCGCTGTTCACGGGCAGCTCGTTGGGCCCGGGTTTCGATGCTGCTGGGGGCGTAGCGACGACGCTTACGTTGCTCCGGGCGCTCCGAATAGAGCTCTTCTGGCCTTTGGACGTCCCGCCTCGCGCGTTCATCGGCTTCGCGCTGTTCACGGGCAGCTCGTTGGGCTCGGGTTTCGATGGCGTAGCGACGACGCTGCCGTGGGTGCTGGTGTGTATTGGAACCGCCGTCTTCAGTTTCCGTCTCCGGGCGCCGACGACGCCGGGCTTGGCGCTGTTGCTCGAAACCGCTCTCGTCCTGTGTACCGTGCCCCACAGCTTGCCCCTGCCCACCGGAATCACTTCGTCTTCTTGAGTCAAAATCGTCGTCAATACGAACTTCATCGGCCGTATTGTCGCGGGTGGCCGGTCGAGCGTTGCTCCCGGATGCTTGCCTAGGGGCGTCTCCGTGACTTGGTCCATGTGGACCGCCGCCGGGCCTTAGGGCCCTGTCGGCGTCGCCAAGGTTTAGGGGGCTGGATGATCCTCGGGGAGTGGCGGGAACATCGGGTTCTGGGTGCGGGCGAATCGCAACTGTTTCTCCAGCCCTCTGCCTGCGTCGGAACTCCGCATAGGTAATCGGTCGCTCCATGATGCCGCGCTCAGCACGCGAGGTCGCATCCAATTCGATACCGTTGTCATAGGCGGCATCAACAAGTGCTGCGCGCATATTGTTGTAATTGTGATGGGGATCGCGGCGCGAGATTTTCAACCAGTGGCCTTCCAGCGCCCTGCGATTGACCACAACATGCAAATGTGGATGTTGCCGGTCGACATGAAAGGCAGTGATGTAGTCGAATGTACCGCCCTGGCGCCCCGAACCGAATACGTTTTCCGCCCACGCCCGGCCCGCAGCGTGTGCGTTGTTGGTATCGGTCCCACGCGGAAAGCTGACGATTATGTGAGTGGTCAGGTCCTGGTTGCTTTCTGCCTCTGGCTGGCCAGGTTGATAGTTGCCGGTTTGCTCGGCCCAACTGCGTGCCATCTCGAAAAGGCGATCGTATGGCACCGCAACACTCTGAAGACGCGAGGATCGCAGGAGGTCAATGGTGCCCTCGCGAGACAGGTAATTCAGCTGATCCCGGATTTGGCGTGCGGTACGAGCGCCGCCTCGAGGCACAATTCTTATGATGGCTTGCGGGGGCATCTTGGCCACCTGACAGCGACGTTCCCAGAAAATCCTCTCACCGTTCGCTCTCCTGTAATAATCTTCGGCCATCTTGCCGCCGTCGGGAAACGTTCAGTATTGTGCGAAGCAGGGCGTCGAGGGCGGCGAATTCTTGGCCAAACTGCTGCCTATGGCTCTCGAAGCGTTCGATATCCACTCTACCATCGCGACTTGCAATCCGGCTCATGTCGTTGAGCGCATCGGCAATTTGATCAATGCTGCTGGTGATTTCTTGGAGGTTTTGGCGAGTGTAGGCGTCAATTTCCAGGAAGCCTGCTATCCGACGCACTGCGATGCGGAGAGCTAAATTGCTTGTCAGCCCGAGCGTCAGCAATTGTTCCGAGAAAGATTCAAATTCGGCCGACCGCAACCGCACGCTGACTATCTTATAGCCGAGCGGGTCAACTATTGCTGCGCTTCGTCTTCTACGAACAGGAGCATCACTGAACAAGTTAGGGGAGTAGTCCTCTGTCATTTCTCTGACCCGCAGTCGTAGAAATAGTCGACGCAATTTTACACCGGAAACTAGCAGACATTCTTATAGAGATATCCACGGTAAATGGAGTATGCGAATGGTTACAGGTGTAACTGATTGCGATGAAGCACTCACTATTATAGGCTGGAATTTCGTTGCCACAGGCGAGCTTCATGATTAAATCAGTACTTAATACAAAACGATTGTAGATTTTATGGAAGCATCAAGGCGCAGTCAAAACTACGACATGAAACTGATTACTTGCTGCTCATTCAAAGGCGGAGCGGGTAAAACCACAGCCTTAATGGGGCTGTGCTCCTGGCTTGCCTCCAAGAAGAGGAGGGTTGCGTTGTTCGAAGCTGACGAAAACCGTCCCCTTACAAAATGGAAAGAAAACGCCCTTCGCAACGGCGCTTGGGATCATCAATGCGAGGTGTTCGTCGCCGATGAGTTGCCTCTACTGGAGGACGCATATCAACAGGCTGAAGCTGCTGGCTTCCATTATGCGCTGGCCGACACCCATGGCGGTCTGAGTGAACTGAACAATGTTATTGTTGCCAGCTCCGACTTTCTGCTGGTGCCTACCATGCTGACACCTCTGGACATCGATGAAGCGCTTGCGACTTATCGCTACATCGTCGAGCTGCTACTGGCAGAGGAACTGCAAACGCATACCGCCATTCTTCGCCAGCGAGTTCCTGTTGGGAGACTGACGGTCTCGCAACAGACCGCCTACGATATGCTAGAGCGTCTGCCAGTGTTTGATGTGCCCATGTATGAGCGTGATGCCTTCGCGGCCATGAAGGAGCGGGGGATGTTGCATATAACGGTGGCGAATCTGTCCCACGCTCCCGCAATGCGACTAATGTTGCGTAACAACCGCCGCGCATTGGATGAGCTTGCCATGATCGGTGCCTTCGTAGAGAAGGCGTTGGAGGGTTGATGTGGGTATCCGCAAACCGGCTGTTTCGGCGCAGGAAGCGCGCCGACTTGCGACGGGCCAATCGGCGAGGTCGTTCCAAGAGAGTATGCTGGCCTCCTCAAATCCGCGAGTAGCGATCGCACCAATCGAGCCGACCAGTCGCCAGACGGGCGATAGAACAGTACCTTCCCAAGCTTTGCCCGCGAGAAGGACCGTTCTTCTTGCGAATGAACGCCACGACGAAGATCCGAAGGTGCAGGTGTTTCTGTCAGCGGCGCTTCCCGCCCGCGGCATCTCCGCGACTTTTGACGCGTTAAGTGCCGAGTCTCGCCCTGCCCGGGCCCTGCAGCTGATATTGCGGCGTGCTTTGGACGACTACGAGTTGATGCTGTCCAACGGCTCGTTCGCCGAAATCGCGCATGCCTATTCCGTTGAGGAGCCGCTATCTATCGTTGCGACGTCGCGCATGATGCCGCGACGGCTGGTCGATATTGCCCTCGCCCATTTTGATCCGTTGGGTTTCAATAGTGCCCGGGCCTTCGGCCGTAAACTTGCTAGCTCGGCTCTTTGCATTTTCTTTAACAACGAAAAGAAAGTTACCCACCGACAGCGCTGATGGGGACGTTCGTGGCTGACTGACACTGCGGGTGCAGTGGCAGTGCCTGAATTGGCGCAGCAAAAAGTGAATGTGGCCACGTGAGGCCGAGCCTGGACTTTTCAGGCAGGCCGTGCACTCAGGGGCTTCCCACGCGGCCCTCGCCTGGCGTCGATGGGTTCGAATTTGTGCTGCGGAGTGGCGTTGGTGCACGGATGAGCCTTGGTGCACGGATCGTTCAGCGGTCGTGGTGTAGGCGATCGGCAACCTCAATAACCGATCTGTGACCTTGATG
>NZ_VCHT01000044.1:0-4584 GCF_005862215.1 Rhizobium sp. MHM7A | reverse complement strand
AGCCGTGACCGGCGCAACTGCCTGACGTCACAAACAAGCGCCTTGTTCAGGCGTCCATGAAACAACGTGACATCGCCGTCGCGCCGCACCAGAGACACTCAGCCCTAGCCACCCATATTCATCGGATCCGCGCCATGGCACAGTGGAAGGCCGTGACCGCTGCAATTGTCTGAGTTTACCGACAAGCGACTTTTCGGCCGTTGATCAAACAACGTGACATCGCCGCTCCCACTGGACATCTTCTTCTTCGATGGTAATGGCCGACAGGTATCACTGCATCGCAACGCTGTGCCCTTGGATCAAGCTCCGATCGACGGGGGGAGTAACGTTCAGTACGTAGTTGAACTCCAGGCCGGCGGGCACCCTGATATATTGGCGGAACCTAACATACTTGAGCTAAACGCATGCAACGGCATTCTTGTTGATGAGCAGCTGCGAAATAGGACTAGGTGACCAACGAACGGCGTGCGAGCGGGGCTCGCAGGGCCCGGCGAATGTCTTTGAGGTCAAGGTGCTCCCGATTTGAATTTTGGATTCATACGACCGCGACCAAAACAACGTGACAACGCCCGTCCATCACATCAGCCCCTCGTGCGATCGATGCTCGACGCCTGGCATGATATCCCGCTTCGCCGCAATGTAGGATCGAAGCTTGTCGGTGATCGTCACACGCGGCGAACGGCCTTGTCCGGCGCAGGGGCGCCACGCGGCTTCCGCCATTGCGGCTCATATTTGGTCGCCGATCCATCCAAAATGCATCGCCTAAAGCGTGTCAACAACAGGGCATCGCGTTGCTTCACAAGCAAAGTCCTTGAGTGCGGTCACGCGAGCGCTCTGCAAACAGTCGTATATCGGGGTCGCACGATCGTCGCGGGGCGCGGTTGTCCCCAAGGCCGCTTTCTTCTGCAGGGCTTGCATTAGGCGAATTACCTTGCAGCGGGTCCGATAGATTTCTGCCGCCATAATACTCTTTCGCCGCTTTTTGGCAGACGTCGCGGTAGAACGCATCCGCATCCTCGACAGTATATCCAGCGCCCACAAAACAGCCACGGGCTATCTCATGAAGTGTATGCCGAATTGAGCTCGTGTCGTCGTATACGGCGTTGAAGCAGGCTACGATCACTATGACCTCCTTCTTTGAGAGACGTGGCTGACCACTCATCAAACGCGCGTGATTGATGCAGGCGACGCCGTTTGCGCATGTGAACGAGTCACCAAGTCCAGAACAATCTTCGAATCCGTCGCCCTTCTCATTCAATTTGAAGTGAGCGACGGGCAAGTTCTTCATGCCTGCGATTTCCCGGTGGTTCAGATCCTCAACCGACTCGGGATCATAGCCGCATCGCACTTCCTGGAGCCGAGTGTCGAGTTTGTGCAACCATGGGCCCACCAAACTGGAATTGCGCTTCAGCTTATTCTTTCCAGGATCCTCGAACATTAGCGTGGCATCGAGCTTTTCGGTTTCCTCCTTAGAGAGCAAACCATGCTCGATCAGAGTGTTCATCACAACGTTTTCGGCATGTCCCCAGTGCGCCTCAGCAGCATATACCTGTCTGAAGTTTAGGATGGTCTGACCGGCCGCAAACTGCGCCTGGTCGCTAAGGCCGAGGGTCTCATCGACCAAAAGGGGTTCGAGCGCCTCGACGCATTCCTTTGGGGATAAGCCCTTCTCGCTTCGCAAAGTATTCCTAACGTGCTGCGCGCCCTTGTTAATGAAGGGGTGAGTAATCGACCTTGACGTGTAGCCGTAGGCGCCGGTCTGGTCGTTGAAAACTCCCGTCAGTGCATACTTGTTCTTTTTATCATAAATTGGGCTTTTCGTTAGGTCGAAATCTTTCGGGACCTGAGGAGGCCCATACCTTTCCACGCAATTATCCTTCACGAGAAGGCCCCTCATGCAGTTCAGATTCAGGGCGAGCGACCGGCGCGCCTCAGCGGAGTCCACCCGCCGCGCAATGTGAACACTCGTAGCTGCCCGGTAGTCAATCATGGTGACAAATTGTCTATCGCCGCAGGTACGAATAGGATTTAGCGGCCGCTTGCTAAGACGCTGAGTTTCAGCGGTGCTCGTATGATACCGCGTGTGAAATTCTCGTGCTCTAGCCTGAGCCGTCCTGAGCCTTTCACCCGAGGTAAATCCCTTTTTTCCGTCATGCAGTGATGTGGTGGAGAGCGGAAAGTCATTGACGATCTCATTATAGGCATAGCCACCAGCAGCTATATACACGGCGTACTTCAACGCGCGCGCTGAAAGGCTTGATTGCGTTCCGCTATCCGTTGCCCCTTTGTCTCGTTGCTCTGCACGCCCAGTCTTTGGTTGTGCATGCTTCCCCGCAGGTGGCATTGCCGTACTCAGAGTTCGAAGCACAGCAGGTGAGTTGACCGCTCCATGGCGCGCAGTCCTTGTTCTCAAGGCCTGTCCCAGCCTGTTAACTATTCGTAGTGCCGAAAAGCCCTTAACTTGCCTGCTCCCAATTCGCATCTCACTAAGTCCTCTTGGAAAGCGATCGAATTCCGGTTGCCTTGTTTATGTTAAGGTGATTGATTTCGGTTATTTCGCCGCCTGTCAAGAAGGCCGGCGTTTTTCGCTTTCGCATGCTATCGCCTTCGAGAGTTATGCGGTGTGAGTTGTGAACCATACGGTCCAGGATCGCGTCAGCTAAAGTGGCTTCTCCGATCATTTCGTGCCAGGCGTTGCTGTTCATTCCCTGGTCCTCTCAATGGGCCAGACCTTACTTCAAAATGGATCATATCAACGGGGCAAAGTCATCATCGCGTTTTGGGAAGCCCGTGAGGCGAATTCAGCAAGATGTCGTATAAGCCGAAGGCAGGCAGAAATTCCACTTATCCCGGCTGTCCGATTTTTCCGAGCCAGCTCTGATTACCGAGTGAACGAATACACAAACAAAGAAAGAAAGAAAGAAAGGCTACAAAGCCATATATCCTGCCACCAAACCAAACCAAACCAAACCAAACCAAACGTTGGATGTGACGCGTTGTTGACTTAGCAATCCCGCTGCCCTTTGCAGTTCGCTAAAGTCGCGCCCTTTGGACTACACGGAAGCGGCGACTTCTATGGCGACCCAAGGGACACATTCAAAAGATATAAAAAAGCGGTCCAATAAGGAAGAGAGCCCCTCTCTATATAAGCCTCATTTCGTCAGTGCATCCACCACACAGTCAACTCTCCTCATTCTATATAAACCACACTCTTATCTTCCATCATACCTTCACCATGGCAGACAACTATCCAACCTACACGCGCCCCACCTTTGACAGCATCTGCCTGACGCAGTTGTCCACAGACGAGCGCAAAAATGGCCTTCAGCAGGCAGTCGATGCATATCGTGATTACCTCGAGACGGTCATGGAGGCTCAGAAAACGTGGCTGGCTGAGGCGCGGGCTCATGAACAAGCTGAGGTACTTCCTCAAAGAGATTTTGGGGAATTCGAAACGGAGCCCTGTATGACCGAAACTCCAATGGAAGAGATCGAGTTTGAAACCATCCCTCAAGATCCCTACCCCTTGTATGCCTATTTGCCCACAGATATTGTAAAAATCTGTGTTGAAGCCAGAAACTTAGAAGCAGTCCCACGTACATATTTTCCTGGGGTGGTGCTGGCGTTCGACCTCTATCCATTCAAGCCGTGGATCTCTCCTAAATGTATAAGTGATAAGTACCACCGGCGATGGTGCTATCAAGTGGAGCGTGAAAACATGGAGTCTTTCATCGCTATCTTTCCCACTGACCGCTTCCAGGCACAAGGAGATGGTGTATGGACCCGCGATTCAACAAAAGGGCACTTCGACATCGTGGCCCATGGAGAGATGAATTGGCCCCCCCGTATGCCTGAATCTTACTTGCCGGCTGCAACTGGTTGGGGGGAGGAGGAGGAGTAGTGTCACTCTCGCAGCCAACACGCGGTGCTGGTCCTGGCCCTCATCGCAATGTTTACGTCCGTCTCGTTTGCTTGTTATAGTATTTGTGTTGCCGTTGCTGTTATTTACCCTTTTTTGTTTTTATTTCTCGTTTCTGCGCCAGTGGCGTCATGTTGTTGTACTGTTGTACTGTTCGTTGATTTCAATTCAAAGCCAGGCCAGATGCTTGCATTTAGTACTTTTTTACAAACGACTGTACGCACAGTTATCTGCACTAAGACGTTGCACCAACACGAATAATAATATCGTCTATTTCATGCATAGTACGCTATGGTGACATGTTGCTGCACTTTTCAGTGAACCAATAACGGCCTTGCATACCTGCGTATATATACTTTCATTAGTATATTCGTTACCTCTACGGACGAGCAGATAGATTCCTCTCTATACCGGTATGATTATAAGCGAAAATGGCGATATACTGTACTGTACAAACGACAATTTATCAACTCTAGACATCGTAAAATACTAGTGCATATTTTTTGAGAGCACCTGGCATGACATTTACATCAGGATATATCCTGCCGCCGCCGCCGACCGGCAGCACATCGGCCAGTAGCTCCGCACGGCGATGTCACGTTGTCGGCAACTTAACGGGTGGCGGATAATTCGGTTGAGATGACCTCATCGACCATCAGCTACAA
>NZ_VCHT01000043.1:0-4759 GCF_005862215.1 Rhizobium sp. MHM7A | reverse complement strand
CTCTCAGCAACACGTCGCGCCAGCGACGTATAATTGCGCCCTTGGAAGCCGCTCCTTCGGAACGGCCGGGATCATTCACCAAAGCATCGCCGCTGGCGATTGTAGGATTCACAGTAGTGCGTTCGCTACTTAAGTTCCGGAAACTGGCTTCGAAAGACAAGCTTTCTCAGCCAGGGAGACAATCGGAATGAAGAAGCCATCCGCGAAAATCCGCGACGAAATCGCCAGGCTGCAGGAACAGCTCAAGATCGCCGAGACCCGGGAAGCGGAACGCATCGGCCGGATCGCGCTCAAGGCGGGCCTTGGCGAGATCGAAATCGATGAGGCGGAGCTTCAGGCAGCGTTTGAGCAACTGACCAAGCGATTTCGCGCAGGGCAGGGCGCTACGACCGGAGGGAAGAAGGGCGCTGGCGACAGCAGCGGACAGGCATCGACCGCGGCGGACGCGTCTGGCGCGGGCGCGGGCAGCGCTGGCGAGGCTTGAGCGCATGGCGAGGACGATGACATCCGACGCCCGCAAGAAGGATACGCGGGAGAAGATCGAGCTCGGCGGCCTGATCGTCAAGGCCGGTCTGCGCTACGAGAAGCGAGCGCTTTTGCTGGGAGCCCTGATCGACGCCGCCCGCCGCATCAAAGGCGACGATGGCGAACGGTCCAGGCTCACCGCAATCGGCGTGGAGGTGTTCGGCAATGACGATGCATAGGATTGCGCTCGTCGTCGCGCCAGCGGCGCTGATGATCCCGGTCGTCATCGGAATGAACGGGGTCGACCAGTGGCTTTCAGTCTTCGGAAAGACCGAGGCCGCACAACTGGCATGGGGGCGGGCGGGCATCGCATTGCCCTATGTGGCCAGCGCGGCGATCGGAGTTCTGTTGCTGTTCGCGAGTGCCGGCTCGATCAATATCAAGCCGGCAGGTTGGGGCGTCGTCGCGGGATCGAGTGGGACAATCCTGGTCGCAGCAGTCCGCGAAACAATGCGCCTTTCCGCTTTCATGAAAACGCTGCCGGCCGACAAGACGGTCTTGGCCTTTCTCGATCCGGCAACGTCGATCGGAGCGAGTGCGGCGCTCTTATGTGCCTGCTTCGCACTCCGCGTCGCGCTCATCGGCAATGCGGCATTCGCAAGGGCCGAGCCGAAACGCATTCAGGGCAAGCGAGCGCTCCATGGCGAAGCGGATTGGATGAAGCTGACGGAGGCGGTAAAGTTGTTTCCCGATGCTGGTGGCATCGTCACCGGTGAGCGCTATCGGGTCGACAAAGACAATGTCGGCGCCCGAGCGTTTCGCGCCGACAGCGCTGAGACCTGGGGCGCCGGTGGCAAGTCGCCGTTGCTATGCTTCGATGGCTCGTTCGGCTCGTCCCACGGAATCGTCTTTGCCGGTTCCGGCGGTTTCAAGACGACGTCAGTGACGATCCCGACGGCACTAAAATGGGGCGGCACGCTGATCGTGCTCGATCCATCGAACGAGGTCGCACCCATGGTCTCCGCGCATCGCGGCGGAGCGGGAAGGGACGTGTTCGTTCTCGATCCGAGGAGGCCGGACATTGGCTTTAACGTCCTGGATTGGGTCGGACGTTTCGGCGGAACCAAGGAAGAGGATATCGCCTCGGTCGCCTCATGGATCATGAGCGACAGCGGCGGCGCGCGCGGTGTCCGTGACGACTTCTTTCGAGCGTCAGCTCTCCAGTTGCTGACGGCGCTGATCGCCGACGTCTGCCTGTCCGGTCACACGGACGAGAAGGAGCAGACGCTTCGGCAGGTGCGCATGAATCTCTCTGAGCCGGAGCCGACATTGCGCAAACGGCTGCAAGACATCTACGACAATTCGGGCTCGGATTTCGTGAAGGAAAACGTCGCTGCCTTCGTCAACATGACGCCCGAAACCTTCTCCGGCGTCTACGCCAACGCGGTCAAGGAAACACACTGGCTTTCCTATCCGAACTACGCAGCACTCGTGTCTGGGAAGAAATTCTCGACCAGCGACATCGCCGCGGGAAAGACCGACGTCTTCATCAACATCGACCTCAAGACGTTGGAGACCCATTCGGGTCTTGCGCGCGTCATCATCGGCTCGTTTCTTAATGCGATTTACAATCGCGACGGACAGATCAAGGGGCGCGCCCTGTTTCTCCTCGATGAGGTCGCGCGCCTCGGCTACATGCGGATCATAGAGACCGCGCGCGAGGCAGGCCGTAAATACGGGATCACGCTGACGATGATCTATCAGTCGATCGGTCAGATGCGTGAGACCTATGGCGGCCGCGACGCGGCGAGCAAGTGGTTCGAGAGTGCCAGCTGGATCTCGTTCGCCGCGATCAACGATCCCGAGACCGCCGACTACATCTCCCGACGCTGCGGCATGACCACGGTCGAGATCGACCAGGTCAGCCGCAGTTCCCAGGCAAAGGGATCATCGCGAACACGCTCGAAGCAGCTCGCTGCCAGACCACTCATCCAGCCCCATGAAGTTCTGCGCATGCGTGCCGACGAACAGATCGTCTTCACCGCAGGAAACGCGCCCCTCCGATGCGGACGAGCCATCTGGTTCCGGCGCGACGACATGAAGGCATGCGTCGGCACGAACAGGTTTCACATGATCGGGGATACGCCAAAGCCTGCATGATCCAAGCCGGCGCGCGGTGCAACCGAGCAAGGCTGATCCAGGAAAAAGAAGAGTATCGGAGAAATCAGCATAGCGACGCCCGACGGGCGAGATTTCGGGAATTCTCGTCGTGCGACGGGTGGGAAACAGGGCAGCCGCAGGAGCCTCAACATAGTGGCCCAAAAGGGGAGGCGGGATCGACTGCCCCCGCCCGTCGCGCACCATTTGCCGGCCACGCCGCATCCCGGAGCCAAGCTCCTCCGTAAATGCAGACGAAACCGAGTCCGACATAGGCTGAGGCGAAACGAGGGAATCTGATAATGGCAAAATCGAATGTAGTTCCGTTCAGAAAGCCGCCGAAAGCCGGCGGCGGCCGCGACCGGCAGCGCGCGGGTGAAGGACTGATGAGATCTGGGCAGAACAGATGGCGTAGAACGCTCGACGGCAGTTCTATGCACCGTGATCATTGCTGTTGGAGGTTGGCTTCCCATGAACGAACTGGCCTTGTTCGAGGTAGGTGACAATCCCTTGGGGCAAGCGCTCGCCCGACTTGGTAGATCAATCAGTTTACGTGAGTCCGCCAGGCAGACTGAATCCCCATCTATTTCTATTAAAGATAGAGAAAGATAGGCGGACGTCGCCGTTCGGGCTGCTCACGCAGCCCTGCGACGGTTCCGGCCAGCGCAAACTGCGGGCCGGTGTGGCGCAAACTTGACAAAAATCGCACCACCTACAATCGCGGATAGCTACCTATGGCTTTCGAAATAAAGAAGATGGCGAAGCCGTTGTCAAAATGGCAAATTCGTGCAATTATCTGATAAACGCGTCGCTTTTATTAGAAGGGATTGCCATGCAGCCGGATACTATCGATGGCAAAGCCGTCAAAAACCTCGCGATCGCTCACGCACTCAACGGCGCCGTTGTTTTTGGGCAGCCGGGCGGGTTTGCCGTTCTCGTGAAATATGGAGCGAACGAGAGAGCTGTGGCCGCTCAACGATCGCGCCGGATGCGAATCTGGCGGAATCTGAACACGGCTGCTGCTTATGTTCGTGACGAGCTTGGACTTGAACGGTTCGAAATCGACATGACCGAACATGACCCGGCTGCCGTGGAACGCAAGCGGCCTGATACGGCGGAACGTCAGCGACAACTCCATACCGCGGGGGAACATGATGCGTGGTTCCGAAGCCAGGTGCAAAAGGCAATGGATGGGATTGAGGATGGCTCGAATCGTGCAATTTCCGAGGACGAATGGGCGGATAAGGCGCAGTTGAAGCGGGCGGACCTACAACGCCGTATTCGCGCGCAAGGTCGCTGAGTACATGCGGATCGTCAGGCGTGATTCTTATGCCATCGATCTCGATAAGATCGTTGACCATATTGCATTGGACAATCCTTTGGCAGCGCTCAATATGTGGGATGAAATTGAGCGACAGGTTGAGCGGTTGCGTGACTTTCCTCGCTCCGGCCGCACAGGCCGAATGCCGGAAACAAGGGAATTGGTTGTGTCCGGGACGCCCTTCATCGTGGTCTATGTAGTATCCGACGATGTGGAGTTAGTTCGTGTCCTGCATGGCGCGCAGCAATGGCCGCCCGAAAATTAGACACCGGCTTTGCGCATTAGCTCGTCCAGAGCCTCTCCATAGGAAAAGCCTGTTTCATTGCAATATTGCTTAAAGCGGTTGATGACGTCGATCGGCGCGCGAACAAATGCTTGATCCAACGGCTCGCTCGCTTTCCGCACGCGCTTTATGCGTTGGACCGGTTCCCGGCTTTGGAATCCGGCCCGGTCAGCTGCACGATCGGCTGCTTCCTGTTCTTCCATTGTATTGGTCTTTTCCTCCTGGCGAGGAGCAAAGCCCGATAAATCTAGCTGGGCCTGTCGCAAATTTTTGCGCTTAACGGTATGTTGACCGTCGGAGGAGAAATTTCGCTCCAAATGTTGTGGAGCGTACGGATGATTCTGAATGCTATTGCCGAAAAGCTGAAGCGGCAGTCGAAGGATGATTTCAAAGGCAGGCATTTCGAGGCATGGCTGATCGTACAGGCGGTCACCTGGTATTTGAGATATCCCCTGAGGGCGATGTCACGTTGTTTCATGGACGCCTGAACAAGGCGCTTGTTTGTGACGTCAGGCAGTTGCGCCGGTCACGGC
>NZ_VCHT01000042.1:2500-5838 GCF_005862215.1 Rhizobium sp. MHM7A | reverse complement strand
CCGGACGACCGCTTTGCGGTCGCCGGGAGATGAGCATGGTCAATGAGAACGATCAAGCCGATCGAGCTATTAGTACCGGTAAGCTTCATGCGTTGCCGCACTTCCACACCCGGCCTATCAACGTGGTCGTCTTCCACGGCTCTGATAGGGAACACTCGTTTTCAGGTGGGTTTCCCGCTTAGATGCCTTCAGCGGTTATCCCGTCCATATATAGCTACCCTGCTATGCCCTTGGCAGGACAACAGGTCCACCAGAGATATGTCCATCCCGGTCCTCTCGTACTAGGGACAGATCCTGTCAATATTCCTACACCCACGGCAGATAGGGACCGAACTGTCTCACGACGTTCTGAACCCAGCTCACGTACCGCTTTAATTGGCGAACAGCCAAACCCTTGGGACCTGCTCCAGCCCCAGGATGCGATGAGCCGACATCGAGGTGCCAAACAACCCCGTCGATATGGACTCTTGGGGGTCATCAGCCTGTTATCCCCGGCGTACCTTTTATCCGTTGAGCGATGGCCCTTCCACGCGGGACCACCGGATCACTATGACCGACTTTCGTCTCTGCTCGACTTGTCAGTCTCGCAGTCAGGCGGGCTTATGCCATTGCACTCGACGACCGATTTCCGACCGGTCTGAGCCCACCATCGCGCGCCTCCGTTACTCTTTCGGAGGCGACCGCCCCAGTCAAACTACCCACCATACACTGTCCCGGACCCGGATGACGGGCCGCGGTTAGACATCCATGACGATAAGGGTGGTATTTCAAGGATGGCTCCACGGAAACTGGCGTCCCCGCTTCAAAGCCTACCACCTATCCTACACATGCCGACACGAATGCCAGTGTAAAGCTATAGTAAAGGTGCACGGGGTCTTTCCGTCTGACCGCAGGAACCCCGCATCTTCACGGGGAATTCAATTTCACTGAGTCTATGTTGGAGACAGCGGGGAAGTCGTTACGCCATTCGTGCAGGTCGGAACTTACCCGACAAGGAATTTCGCTACCTTAGGACCGTTATAGTTACGGCCGCCGTTTACTGGGGCTTCGATTCAAAGCTTGCACCTCTCCTCTTAACCTTCCAGCACCGGGCAGGCGTCAGACCCTATACGTCGTCTTGCGACTTCGCAGAGCCCTGTGTTTTTGATAAACAGTCGCTACCCCCTGGTCTGTGCCACCCCAAAATACTTGCGTAAATTGGGGTCACGCTTCTTCCGAAGTTACGCGTGCAATTTGCCGAGTTCCTTCAACATAGTTCTCTCAAGCGCCTTGGTATACTCTACCTGACCACCTGTGTCGGTTTCGGGTACGGTCTATACGGTGGAGCTATTTCCTGGAACCGCGTCCCGGCCCAGACAATCCAATAAGTCTGAACCAGTTGAGCAATCCGTCACTTCCACCAGGCCCACGAATATTAACGTGGTTCCCATCGACTACGCGTGTCCGCCTCGTCTTAGGGGCCGGCTAACCCTGCTCAGATTAACTTTAAGCAGGAACCCTTGGTCTTTCGGCGAGAGGGTCTCTCACCCTCTTTATCGTTACTCATGTCAACATTCGCACTTCCGATACCTCCAGGAGCCCTCACGGGTCTCCCTTCATCAGCTTACGGAACGCTCCGCTACCACGTGTATTGCTACACATCCTCAGCTTCGGTGCATGGCTTCAGCCCCGTTACATTTTCGGCGCAAAGACCCTTATTTAGACCAGTGAGCTGTTACGCTTTCTTTAAATGATGGCTGCTTCTAAGCCAACATCCTGGTTGTTTTGGGATCCTCACATCCTTTCCCACTTAGCCATGACTTGGGGACCTTAGCTGGAGGTTAGGGTTGTTGCCCTTTTCACGACGGACGTTAGCACCCGCCGTGTGTCTGCCGAGTAGTACTCCCCGGTATTCGGAGTTTGGTTAGGATCAGTAAGACGGTGAGTCCCCATAGCCCATCCAGTGCTCTACCCCCGGGGGTATTCGCTCGACGCTCTACCTAAATAGATTTCGCGGAGAACCAGCTATTTCCGAGTTTGATTGGCCTTTCACCCCTAGCCACAAGTCATCCCAATCTATTGCAACAGATGCGGGTTCGGTCCTCCAGTTGGTGTTACCCAACCTTCAACCTGCTCATGGCTAGATCACTCGGTTTCGGGTCTAATGCAACAAACTATATCGCCCTGTTCAGACTCGCTTTCGCTGCGCCTACACCTACCGGCTTAAGCTTGCTTGTTACACTAAGTCGTTGACCCATTATACAAAAGGTACGCCGTCACCCTTACAGGCTCCGACTGTTTGTAGGCATCCGGTTTCAGGTTCTATTTCACTCCCCTTGTCGGGGTGCTTTTCACCTTTCCCTCACGGTACTTGTTCGCTATCGGTCATGCACGAGTACTTAGGCTTGGAGAGTGGTCTCCCCATGTTCAGACAGGATTTCTCGTGTCCCGCCCTACTCTAGGACAATCGTGATATCTACGCGTACGGGGCTGTCACCCACTACGGCCGCACTTTCCAGAGCGTTCCACTTTAATCACAATTGCCACTGGCCTGGTCCGCGTTCGCTCGCCACTACTTGCGGAGTCTCGGTTGATGTCCTTTCCTGCAGGTACTTAGATGTTTCAGTTCCCTGCGTTCGCTTCTTACACCCTATTTTATTCAGGTGCAGATACCTTATAACAATGCTTGGAAAGATAAGACGATCAACAGATCGTCTTAAATTTTCCAAGCATTTAAGGTGGGTTGCCCCATTCGGAGATCCATGGATCAAAGCTCATTCGCAGCTCCCCACGGCTTTTCGCAGCGTATCACGTCCTTCATCGCCTGTGCATGCCAAGGCATCCACCAAATGCCCTTACGACACTTAATCGTTCTCATTGCCAATGCTCATCTATATTTGGATTTGGCAAACCTTATCCACTCGGCTTTCGCCCTCGTGGGGTGCCAAATCTGACCATCCGGACAACCTTGCGATTGCCGTGCGGTCAGTCCAAAATCCGGTTACCTTTTACAACCGGATCATTTCATGATGCCATCGACGTGTTCGACCTGATCACTTTATTGGAGCTACGCCGAGCAGCTCGCTTGTGTCAGGTCTTAAGACCAGCTTCTCGAGATTGGATCCGATACCGCGCGGTCAGGCAACGGTAATCCGATCGTCCGTCAGACGAGGCCCGAAGGCCACGAACAACACGCGATAAACCGCTATGCGGTTCACGCTGACGATCCAGAGCGACAAGCTTCCTTCCACCCTCCAGTCCCTCCACCACATCCGGCCGGCTAGGCCATCCATGGTTTCACAAGAACTGGGCTCGGACGCTTCGGGCCTAAACCCAAAACACCTGGAAGCCTCCAGATC
>NZ_VCHT01000094.1:0-316 GCF_005862215.1 Rhizobium sp. MHM7A | reverse complement strand
TCGCGTTGGCGCGCGGGGGAATGACGATGACGGCAGCCGCACTGTGGTCGGTGACCGCGTCGTAGGTGGGTTTCCCGTCATAGGCGCCGCTGTGAACTGCCCGATCCGACCATCGATCTGGTTGAGCAACGGCTCCACCTGCGATGCGTCGCCCGCGTCCTGGTCGGTCATCGTATGTGCAATAATCTCGCTGCTATCGGCATCCAGTGCCACATGCAGCTTTCGCCAACCACGGCGGGATCTGGCGCCATGCTTCTGCTCCAACCATTGGCCCGCGCCGTAGACCTGCAGTCCAGTGCTGTCGACAAGAATATGC
>NZ_VCHT01000041.1:0-6473 GCF_005862215.1 Rhizobium sp. MHM7A | reverse complement strand
ATCTGGACAGCGCATCCGCTGTTGCATCGATTCCTGCCAGCTCGTCCTCGGTAAATTCGGTGAAGTCGTAGAAGGTTGGTTCTGAGGGACTCAGCGCCGACGCCGAATGCTCACCCTGCATGCCGCCAAGCGCTGCATCGTTGGCCAATCCCGCGCCTGTATGCCGCTTGGAAAATGGGGACACCTCGACCAAAAACTTTGGCCGCTGCAATTTAGCCGCATCAGACACCTGTTGCGCCGATTGATCTAACAGGCTAGCATAATCTGTCCTCTTCCGCTTCACAATGGATGACCGTTCAGATGGCTCCTGATGGGGAGTGCCCCAGGTTGTATCCTCTTGAGGAGCAAAGTTCGAATCCGATGGTCCTGTTCTAGCAATTGCAGACTTTCCGAGAAACGCCTCTTGTAATATATTATGGCTTGATGTGATCCTCTTAAGGATATGACTGTCGTAGCAGTACGGCTCACCGAGATTTGCCACTATAAAGTCTTCATCTCGCTTAACATTTCGGACGAACATCTCGGCAATATGTCGCTGATCGTCAGCCTGAATTTTGTATGGGTCAAAATCGACTTGATTGTTAAGCGCCAGGCCTATTTCCGCCTTGTATGATTTTATTGGCAGGTTAGCGCAAGGTAGATGTCGAGCGAACCTATCGCTTTGTTCGAGCTTGTTCCAGATATTCTGAATCTCGTCCCGCTGAGTTTTTCCCAATGGCCTATTACGGGCAATCATAAGTGCCTGCATGACACCCTGCATCTTCATCTGTCCAGTGAGATCGTTGGCTTGATTATTTTCAAAGATTGTTTCGCCGCTTCGACCAATGATTGCAATTCGATCAAAAGATTGGGAACAAACGGCCGTAGCCGTTATGAATGCCCAAACGGAATAACTAAGATCGTGCGACTTAGCATCTGGAGAGGTGATAGGGGCGATAGAGTCTCGCGACAGCCAGCGGTCATAACGATCATGCATGGCGGTAAAACTAATGATTCTATCTGTGGCCACGATATTTAGCTCTGTCTTGTAGCCAATGTGACGTGCCCTCGCGAGAAGGATGTAATTAGGAGTATCTCGCGTCTCCAAAATGATATTTGATCGATGCCGCATCGCATCGTCAATCAATTGATCGCGCCAGTTCAAAACAACGAATCGATTTATTTCCTCAACTACATGAGATCCCCGCATTCGAGCGCGGTTGTTGTCGGGAAGAAAAGACGTGAGTTCGTTCTCGCTTACCACTTGAGTGTATTCGGGATCATATTTATTCATTAACTGCCTAATTGCGGAGCTTTTGCCCGCTGCCGGTTGTCCGCCTACAACAAGAAAGATGGGATTCTTCAACCCTCCATTTTCGGCTGCCATGCTACCTAAGATGTCACGTTCAAATATTGCTTTCGCTTCATTTGAATTCAATCTCCTCTTTCTTTCCAGAAAATTATTAAGAACTTCGACCGATTCCCCTGTTTCCATTTTCGGTTTCCTAGTACCAATCGTTTAAAGTTAGCGACGGGCCGCTCTTGATGGTCAATCGCACCACCGCGACATCTCCGACATTGCCGGCGCTCAGGCGGTCCCGGACGGCATCCGCAAGCGTTCGCCTTGGGTGAGCATCTGTTCGCCGGCAGCGCCTAGGACCGGCTGAAGCTCATGGACAAAGCCGCCTGTCTCGACTTCGCGGTCGGGATCATCCGTCGATCCGACGACCAGAAGGGATTCCAGGTCCTGCCCGCCGCTAGAGAATTTCCGTTTTTCTCCGAATCACGGAGATACTCTATCTCTTTGTTTCACGCAATTCCGGACGCAAAACATGGGGTAATCGCGGCGCGATCACCCCAGGTCATATTTATAAGATGATGGCAGGGGTGGTTGCCCCCGATAAGATGGAAAAACGGGCTCACGATTGGAACCGGGCCCAAACATCGAACGGAGAGCAACCATGGACCAATATATCGGGCTTGATGTTTCATTGAAAGAGACTGCGATCTCAATCCGACAGGACGGTAAGCGGATCTGGCGGGGGAAGTGCGCTTCGGACCCCAAACTTGTAGCCGAAATGATCCGCAAACATGCCCCGCATGCCAGGCGCGTTGTCTTCGAGACGGGGCCGTTATCGACGTGGTTCTATCATGGGCTGATCAAGGAAGGCGTGCCGGCGATCTGCATCGAAGCGCGGCACGCACAAAAGGTCTTGAACGAGACGCTCAACAAGACCGATAGCAATGATGCGGACGGCTTGGCGCACCTGGCCGAAGCCGGCTTCTATAAGGCCGACCGGGTCAAGGCTTTCGACAGCATGCTGACACGCACGCTGGTGGCGGCCCGCACTCAGCTCCTGAGCATCTCAACCCAGCTTAGCACGGTTATTGAGGTTGCCGATCGCCTACACCACGACCGCTGAACGATCCGTGCACCAAGGCTCGCCGGGTCCCGTGATTTGGTTCGTCGTCAGCGACCGGATGGAGACGCACCGTCACCCACGTTTGCGGATTGTCATATCAATGCTCGACTGTGCTGCTTACAAATTTGCCGAGGGAACGCAAATCTTCCATCGCTGCTTCGAGATTGCGCAGTGTCAGCCGCATGGACGAGTTTGCTGCGGCATTACGGAGATTCAGATGCAGCATTCCTCGATCCTTCATCGCGGCGAAAGCGTCCCTTTCGTGCATCGGCGTATCTGCAAGCGGCAGAGTACTTAACATCTCCGATATTAGCCGCTCCGAGGAATTTAGCCGGTTGGCCGGCACACGTTGGCGCAGAATTGCGGCTGGTATGGCAAGGTTTTCACCAATCAGCAATTCGATGATGTAACGAAATGTGGCAAGTGCCTCGTCGGCATCGAGGGGAGTAAGCGTTGTCGGGATCAGCAGGAGATTAGAACTAGCGAACACTGTGTTATTGAGCTCGCTGGATCCATGGTGAGTTTCCACTAGGCAATAGTCGAACCCGCGGCCTGCCGCCTCTTCGTAGGCGACCTCAAGAAGCGGCACCTCGTCCGTAATGAAGATCTCACAAAGTGGATCCCAGGTGTTACATCGCGTCGCATTTTCTTTCCATTTGCTGAGTGGCCGATTTTCGTCGGCTTCGAAAAGTGCAATTGTCTTACCATCTGCGGCAAGTGCCGAGCAGAGGCCCATCAGCGCTGTTGTTTTCCCAGCGCCTCCTTTAAATGAGCAGCAGGTTACAAGTTGCATTGAAAACTCCTTGGTGCGGCCGCGTCTTCCCTACGAGAATTTGTATGTAAATTGGTCGTTCTTATACCAAAATGACCGCCTGAAAGATTGTGAATACAGCACGCAGAAGCGGGAATTATATTGCAACTGTAACCGTACATTCTTGAATGTCTGCGGGCGGTTTGTTTATATCGACAAGCGCTCTTCGTGAAAAATGAGCGTCTGGATGCAGCAAGCTGTTCGCCGTAACCGTCGGTCCGCTTGTCTATGACCTATGATGAGAAGCCGGCCTTATCTTAGCTCTTCGATGCCCGTCGCATGGGGACAGTCGGCGGATGGGTACAAGGTTGATCCATCCGGGTGAACTCGCCGAGACCAACGTTCCAGGCAGAACATCCTACAGCAGGCCAGGCGAAGAGCGCAACGGCATGTACGACGATCCAACTGGCTACTGGAACGAATATCAGGAGTAGCCACGCCGACGTTGCTCGCGGGCATTCTGCATCAGTTCCCGGGGCGCATGCCCGGCTAATGACTTAAACGCTCGAGGGACCGCAGCGAAGCTGGGGTGAGCATAGAAGCGCCGCGGAGGTCTAGAGGAATGGACGGGAGCACGACTCGGAAATTGAACACGCTACTGTTTGCCTTCCTTTTTTCGCTGACGATGGGGCTTTTGTTCGCGAGTATTTATGCAAGCTTCTGTCGGCACGGCATCAGCCGCGAAACTATCAATCGCTTCGACATCTTCTCCTTCTGGTACGAAACGCCCCTCTATGTTGGCTACGCCACACCGGTGTTCCTCCGTGGCTTGACCATCGCCGTCAGTACTGCCGTAATCACTACAATGGTGGGCGCCATTGTGATTTTAAAAAAGCGGAATTATCATGGCACAGCGCGCTGGGCCACGCGGCAGGAACTACAGCGAGCGGGCTATATCAGGCGTTTTCGCAACATAACCGGACCGATCTTTGGCAAAACGGTTGGGCCGCGTTGGCCGGGTCGATATCTAACTAACGGCGAACAACCGCATAGTCTCGTCGTGGCCCCGACGCGCGCCGGCAAGGGCGTTGGCGTGGTCATCCCGACGCTTCTGACCTTCAACGGTTCGATTCTGGCGCTCGACGTGAAGGGGGAGCTATTCGAGCTCACTTCGCGCGCCCGCATGGCGCGGGGCGATCGGGTTTTCAAGTTCGCGCCACTCGACAGTGCGGGACGGACCCACAGTTACAACCCTGTGCTTGACATCGTCAACATGCCGCCGGAGCGCCGTTTCAGCGAGACGCGGCGGCTGGCCGTTAACTTGATCGTTGCAAAGGGGAAGGGATCGGAAGGCTTTATTAGCGGCGCCCGAGACCTTTTTATCGCCGGCATACTCGCCTGCATCGAACGCGGTACGCCGACAATCGGTGCTGTCTACGACCTATTCACCCAGCCCGGTGAGAAATACAAGCTTTTCGCCCAGCTAGCTGAGGAAACGCAAAATCAAGAGGCACAGCGAATCTTCGATAACATGGCCGGTAATGATACAAAGATCCTGACTTCCTACACCTCTGTCCTTGGTGACGGCGGCCTGAATCTCTGGGCGGACCCCTTAATCAAGGCAGCTACAACGAAGTCGGATTTTTCAATTTATGATCTCCGCCGCGATCCCACGTCAATTTTTCTCTGCGTTAGTCCAAACGATCTTGAGGTAATCGCCCCCCTCATTCGGCTGTTCTTCCAGCAGGTAGTCTCCATTCTACAGCGGACACTGCCGAAGAAGGACGAAATCTTCGAGGTGCTGTTCTTGCTGGATGAGTTTAAGCATCTCGGCAAACTCGAAGCCATAGAAACCGCGGTAACTACGATTGCTGGCTACAAGGGGCGCTTCATGTTCATCATCCAGAGCCTCTCGGCTTTGACTGGGGTATATGAAGAGTCTGGTAAGGAGAATTTCCTAAGCAATACTGGCATACAGATCTTTATGGCCACTGCCG
Source organism: Rhizobium sp. MHM7A (assembly GCF_005862215.1). Taxonomy (NCBI): domain Bacteria; kingdom Pseudomonadati; phylum Pseudomonadota; class Alphaproteobacteria; order Hyphomicrobiales; family Rhizobiaceae; genus Rhizobium; species Rhizobium sp. MHM7A. Next base: position 1,323 of record NZ_VCHT01000041.1, on the reverse strand, counting down.
ATGACGAGACTCCAAACTATATTTCGAAAGCCATCGGCGACCATACGTTTCGCGCCCGCTCCACCTCCTTCAGCCAGCGCAACATTTTCGATACCAATATTCAGCTTTCCGACCAGGGCGCGCCGCTGTTGCGGTCCGAGCAAGTGCGCCTCATCGACGACGACATGGAGATCGTGCTGATCAAAGGGCAACCGCCGCTCCGGCTAAAAAAGGTGAAATATTATTCCGACCGCGTGCTGAAGCGGATTTTCGATAGCCAGTCTGGCGCCTTGCCGGAGCCAGAACCCCTCCACCTTGCGACCACTTACGTACAAGCGCCCGCGACGCTGCTCGTTGCCGCGGAATCGCTACCGGATGAAGCGAAATCGGAGGACGCCGTGCAGGCCGCGTTGCCCGATTTTGCCGAGGTCCCGGTGAAAGACCACGCATTCAGCGACTTTCCGGCGGGGGGCGCGGCCAGTTCGGATGCGGGCGGAAAATACGCTGATGTCGAATATGCGCACGACGTCTACGGACCGGACCGGGTCAGCGACGATCACCTGAGCGAGGAGGAACTACAGGCTCTTGCCGCCCAGCGGGCACTTCTTGACCGGATCATCGATCTGCAGAGGCGGTCGAATGCTTGGCAAACAGGTGAACTGGCGCCAGGAGCCATGCACTCGGATGACCACGGTTCTTGAATAAAATATGGGAGTGCCGGATGCTGCTCCCGGTGACAGATGAGAGGAGTTGCTTCGCGAGAAGGCGACGAGAGAATTATCGGGCGTGTCGCAAAGCGGTCGACCGAACGCGTTGAGCTAAATATGTTCTGCTCTTCACGCCTTGTTTAACCTTTTGAAGTCCGAAGAGACGCGCGAGCAGCTCGTTCTGATCATTGACGGTCCACTCTCCGGAGAACCCAAACCCTTTTCGCAGCCACAGCATCGCTTCGAACCCTGCGACAGTTCGACGCGCGGTTTTGAAGGATTGGAATCCGCCGATCTTCGGCATGTTCTTCTTCACGCGGAAATGGTCACTCTCAATGCCTTGTTGGAGATGTTGGGTGGGCGATGTCACGTTGTTTCATGGACGCCTGAACAAGGCGCTTGTTTGTGACGTCAGGCAGTTGCGCCGGTCACGGCTTTCCACTGCGCCATTGCGCGGATCCGGTGGATGTGAGTGGAAAGGGCTGAACGTTTCCAATGCGGGGGAACGAAGAGATTTCGGATTGCTGAAAAGATCGATATGAAACGTTGCAAGCCTGCGACGGATCGAAATCCCTGCATCACCCGTTCTCGTTTTCGAAGTGGCACGTGAGAATTCTCCGCACGATTGTTCAGGCCC
>NZ_VCHT01000040.1:0-8745 GCF_005862215.1 Rhizobium sp. MHM7A | reverse complement strand
TTGTAGCTGATGGTCGATGAGGTCATCTCAACCGAATTATCCGCCACCCGTTAAGTTGCCGACAACGTGACATCGCCGGACGCACAGCATCAAGATCGAGCGCACGTTCCCCCATCGCCGCGCTTGCAGATCCAATGCTGATCGAGGCAACGTAACCATCCGGTCAGGGCCGCAGTAGCCTCGGCTTCTTACGGTTTCGTCCTGCGACGGGCTTCGATGGCGGGTTGGCGTCTCCGCGAAGATTGCGGATAATTTGTTGAAGGTTTTCGATGCCGACTTCGGTAAACAAGACAATGTGCTCGCTGAGCTCTGAGGCTGGATAGTCGTCATATGCAGACACGCAGCCATCTTCGGAGAACATCTCAATCGAGCATTCCCGCAAGAAGTCTTCGTCCTGATTGAGCATCGTTGCCACGTATTTCAAGGTGTACAGGGCGGAGTTGCGATAACCCATGATGCCTCGTTCTGTGTTTTTCAGATTTGGTCAGTGCTGCTGGTTTTGGCTCTTCGCAAAGCCAGCCTTTCCAAGCGTCCGACGGCGGGCAAGTCTAGCAACACGGTCTTGAACGATATCGACGCTTATATCGACGGGGTCGAAGCGGCCACCATACCAACGCACAAACTCTCGATGCCGCGGGTGTCGCGGCTTCGCCATGACTTTCAGGAATTCCTCGAACCCCGAGGTGCTACCAACATCTTCCGGTGGCGCTCTGCGCTGACCATCAACAAAGCGCGGATATTCGATCCCCGGACTACCATCCTCTACTTCCTCGACCGTGATCGTGTGCTGCCAGTTATCGCCGAAGTCATAGGTGTATTTGAAGGTCGCGATCCCACGCTCGATAAGCGCCGCGATGTGGACGTTGCGAGCCGCAAAGGTTTTTCGCTCATAGAGGTCTTCTGGATCCGGCACATCGTAACACCGGCCACCAGCCTTGAACTCGAACAGATGATAATCTTGGAACAGCATCACCGCCTGAATGACATCGTGGAGCCCCTTCAAGCTCATCGTGAGTGGAACCTCGACCCTGCGCCAGATCAAAGGCTCGATATCGTCGAGTTGGATAAGTAGCCTGGCGATGCGATCGACGGTCATGATGCCAACGCCATCGTGGGGCGCTGACCTGTCCAATTCCACGGCAGCAGCTCTGCAAGCTGTGTCATCGGCAAGTCAGCAATTCGGGCCAGGACATCGGCAAGCCATGCCTGCGGATCGATATCGTTGAGCTTGGCGGTTTATGCCGACCGTCGAACTATGCCGAACGCCTCTTTTGATGAGGACGCTACACCGTGCGTTCCCGGCCGGTTCGGCGGGTCGCCGTTGGTTGACACTCGGCATAGTTCTCATGCTCAGAGGGCGTTCAGGAATTCCAAAAGCCGGTCGCTTGGTCGAAACCGCTCGGCCTTGGCGCGTTCGTACGGCTTCAGCTTTGCGAGTGCAGATTCCTTCAGTTCGAGATGTGCATGAAGATAGGTCAACGTCGTTTCCATCGCTTCGTGGCCCAACCACAGGGCAATGACCGAGCAGTCGACGCCCGCCTGCAGTAACTCCATGGCAGCGGAGTGCCGTAAGACATGCGGCGACACCCGCTTTGAGCGAAGGGACTGGCAGTGCTCGCGCGCTTTGGCGACATATTTGTTCAGCAGTGCCTGCACGCCGTCGGCGCTGAGCCGGCCACCGTGCATGTTTGGAAAGAGAGTCGTTGCGCCTCGCTTCCCTGGTTCCTTGAGCCAATACCGGAGGGCTTGCTGGGCAACCTTTGTGAGCGGCGTACTTCGCTCTTTGCGGCCCTTGCCGATGCATTGCACATGCGCACCGCGGCCGAGCATTACCGAATCTCGGTCAAGGTCGATGATCTCCGAGACCCGAAGCCCGGTTTGGGCGGCCAGTAATAGCAGAGTGTAGTCGCGGCGTCCCAGCCACGTGCTTCGATCAGTGCAGTCCAGGATCGCTTCAATCTCGGGCCTGGTTAGAAACTGAAGTTGCCGCTTATCACATCGCTTGCTGGGGATCGCGAGCACACGCTGAATATGGGCGCTATGTGCCGGCTCCTCGAACGCTGCATATTGGAAGAAGGATCGGATGGCTGTAAGGCGGAGATTCCGGGTCCTCACCGAGGCGGATCTCTTTGTCTCAAGGTTCTCCAGGAATGCGCCGATGAAAGGAGCGTCTATATCCCGTAGTGTCAACTGAGATGGGGACCTCCCAAGGCGCGTCTGTGCGAACGCAAACAGGAGCCTGAAGGTGTCGCGGTAGGAGGCGATGGTGTTGGGACTGACACCTCGATGCTTCATGAGCCGATCTGTGAACCACCGCTCGATCAGCACGGCCAGGTCGTTCGTGCGTCTCATGACCGAGCCTCCCAGCGCTTATCCAATCGCCGGACGGCATGGTTCATCAGTTCCGGCGCGGCGGACAGATACCAGTAGGTGTCGCGAACATTGGCATGGCCGAGGAAGGTTGAGAGAACCGGCAGCTCGCGTTCCACATCTTCGCCAGCCCGATGCCAGTTGATCAGGGTCTGGACGGCGAAACGGTGGCGAAGATCATGAATCCGTGGACCATCTCGTTTCCCCTCCTGCCGTAATCCGATTTGCCGGGATAGTCGCCAGAACACGCGGTGCACGTATTGATGCAATAATCTGCCGCCCTGTTCGGCGACGAAGAAATAGGGACTACGAGGCGTACGAAGGTGTGCATCGCGTCGGGCGGCATAGTCCAACAATACAGCGACTGTCGTGGCATGCAGCGGCACCAGCCTTGTCTTGCCGAACTTTGTCTCGCGAATGGTGAGGACGCCCTGGTCGAGATCGACGTCGGCCCGGCGTAGGCCGAGCGCTTCGGAATGGCGCAGTCCGGCGACCGCTATCAGCCCGAACAGGCAGTGATATGTCCAGCGCCGCAGGGCGTTGGCCGGCGGCAACGACAGTGCTGCCGCCAGAAGCGCCTGAATCTCGACTTCACTATAGATGTAGGGCTTTGTGCGCCGTGCCGGCGGCACTGCGTCGCTCGGTGGCACTTCCGTCAGAGGATCGAAATGACTGAGGTGCTGGGCAAAGCAGCGCACATCAGCCAGTCGGATTGACCAACTCGGCTGCCGGCCCATCGAGGTGACCCACTCCATTGCCAGGTCCGCCGTAATGGTCTCGGCGCCGCGGGCCTCCATGAAAGCGACGAACCCCGACAATCGTTTTGCCGGACCGTCATATTTGTATCCCAGCCCTTGGCGCATGCCGATGTAGCGCTCAAACGCGGTGCGAAGCCGGCTCATTGGACACCTCCCGGCCAGGGGAGGCTCAGTTCGCGCAACTTCTCAACATCGAGCTTGGCATAGATCCTTGTACTGTCGATGCTTCGATGGCGGAGCAGTTGACCGATCTCGGCAAAGCTGGCGCCCGACCGCAAAAGGTCGGTTGCAAGGCTGTGGCGGAAAAGATGGGCGCCGTGATGCGCATAGCCGTCAATGCCCGCCCGTTCGAGTGCCTGCTTTGCGATCATCGTGATGGCGCAGCCGGAGGCAAAACCCACATGCGGCGCAAGAGTTCGCAAGAAAACTCGCCGACACGCCGAAGCGGGGCGCCCATGCCGGATATAAGCCACGATCGCTGTTCCGACGTCGTGACGCAGCGGCATCGTTGCTTGTTGCCGCCCCTTTCCGTGTACGAGAATCGTGCCCGACTGCCAGTCGATATCGTCAAGATTGAGGGTCGCAACTTCGCTGGCGCGCAAGCCGAGCTTGGCGAGGATCATCAGAACCGCATAGTCCCGATGGCCCATTGCCGTCGTCCGATCGCAGGCATCGAGAACCTTCTGGACCTTCTCGGGCGGCAGGAATGTTGGAAGGCCGGCAAGTCGCCAGCGGCGGATGGACGGCACACAGTCAGCGAGCGGCGTCGAGATGAAACCCTTCAGATGCAAATAGCGCAAGAACGCACGCACAACTCCGCACATGGCTTTGCCACTGTCGGCGGAACCGTCAAGCGCATGTCGTTCGACATAGCCGATGACGATCTCCGGGGTGAGCGCTGCAAACTCGTCTGCGCCGGCCGGACAGATCTCCATCAGAAATCGATGCGACAGCAGCTTGTGACTTTCCACCGTTGAGGCGGCGAGCCCTCTCTCATTCGAGAGATAAGCTGCGAACATATCGACAATCTGCTCGTGCTCCGTGCGCTCAATCGGAACGGCGGCTGATATCAAACCTTCTTGCCGCAATGTAGAGAGTAAGCGGCGGAGAGCTGATCGGTCGCCCGCGTCAGGTCTCCAGTGTTTGAAACGGTGCTCGAAAAACCGACTAACGTGACCTTCGCTTAAATCCCGGGGCTCATGTCCGCTGCCAACATGCCAGTCCATCAGCTCTCGAAACAGGCTCAGCGATCGCCAGGTACATTGCCGACCCAAGCCTTCGTTCGACAACCTGGCGGCGTAAACTTGGGCAAACTTGCCATGCGGCCCGTGGATCAGCTTCCGATACAGCGTGCTGCGCTTCAAATAGTCACTTGCGTTCATAGGGCTCTCCTTTGCGTCAACTGCGACGGAGAGAGCCTAAGCTATGCCGATCCGGCTACTGCTTTGTCACGAAAAACGTTGGCATAAACCTGCTCGTTCGGCATAGTTCGACGGTCGGCATAAAGTGCCTTATGCCGCGCGCGGCATAATGCGGTCATGATCATCGTCGCCATGAAGGCCGCGCGATCGGCACCACGATCGGAACCTGCGAACAACCACGATTTCCTGCCGAGCGCAAAGCCGCGCAGCGCGCGTTCGGCGGCATTGTTGGTCAGGCAAATCCGCCCGTCGCCCAGGAAGGTGGTGAAGCCGTCCCAGCGCTTTAGCATGTAGTCGATTGGCTCGGCGACCGGTGAGCTGCGCGACAGCTTTGTCCGCTCGGCCCGCATCCAAGCCGCAAGCTCTTCGACAAGACGACGGCTGTCCTGCTGACGCCGTCGCAGCCGCTCACTGACCGCGAGGCCGTTGATGTCGCGCTCGATGTCGAACAGCGCGTCGATCCGCTTCACGGCCTCAAGCGCCACCGGCGAGATCGGCGTGGCGTTCTTGCCGCGTTTGGCGTTCGTGGCGATGTCGGCGAGCACAAAGAACTTGCGGCGCGAATGCGACCAGCACAATGCCTGGGTCAGCGGACCGCAATGGCGCTCCACCTTGAACAGCGGGTTATAGCCACCATAGGCGTCTGCCTGCAGAATGCCGGTGAAGGTCTTCAGATGCCTCTCGGGATGCTCCTGTCGCCGATCGCGGGAGGCATAGTAGAGGGCTGCCGGTGGCGACGTTCCGCCGAACGGCCGATCGTCCCTGACATAGGTTCAAATCCGCCCGGTATCGGCCTTGCCCTTCGCCAGGATCGGCACGGTCGTGTCATCGCCATGCAGACGCTCGGCAGCAAGCACATGCGCCTCGATCAATCCGTGCAAGGGCCTCAAGACCGCTGTGCAAGCGCCAACCTGGTCGGCAAGCGTCGAGAGGCTGAGGTCGATGCCTTCACGGGCATAGCGTTCACTCTGCCGGTTCAGCGGCTGATGCTGACCGAACTTCTCAAACAGGATCATCGCCAAGAGGTTTGGTCCGGCAAAGCCGCGCGGCGTCACGTGGAAGGGTGCCGGTGGTTGGGCGATCTTCTCACATTCCCGGCACGAGAACTTCTCGCGCACCGTCTGGATGACCTTCCACTGGCGCGGGATCACTTCCAATGTTCTCGGTGATGTCCTCACCGAGTTTTGCCAGCCTGGCCGAGCCACAGCAGGGGCAGCTTGTTGGCGGGGCAATGACGACGCGTTCGCGCGGCAGGTGCTCCGGAAACGGCTTGCGCGATGGACGCTTGCGCTCGAAGATTCGGACCGTAGAGGACTTTGCCGCCAGCTCCGCAGCCAATTCGTCCTGGCTGGCATCAGCTTCCAACTCTTCGAGCTGCAATTCCATCTGTTCGAGGAGGCGTGCCTTGCGCTCCGAGCGGCTGCCGTGGATGTCGCGCTTGAGCTTCTCGATCTCCAACCTCAGCCGCGCGATCAGTGCATCCGAATGGGAGTTCACCGCCTGGGCGCGGGCAGCGACGGCCTCGGCTTCACGGCGTGCCGCGCGCTCGGCGAGGATCATCGCATGCGCGCTGGCAAGGTCGTCGGGAAGCTGATCGGCCGCATCGGTCATGGCGAGATGGAATCATATTCGCTCGCGCCTTTCCAGCCATTTCCGCTATCCAGCCGAGCTCGGACGCCACGTTTTTTGCGGCATTCGCCAGTCGATCCCTTCGAGCATGTAGCCGAGTTGCGCCGGCGTAATCACCACAGTGCCGTCGGCCGCTGATGGCCAGATAAAACGCCCTCGTTCGAGCTTTTTCGTGAACAGGCAGGCACCCTGGCCGTCGTGCCAGATCACCTTGATCAGACCGCCCTTCCTGCCGCGGAAGCAGAACAAATGGCCGCTATGCGGATCACGCTTCAGCGTCTCCTGCACCATCAGCGACAGGCCAGGAAAGCCCCTCCGCATGTCCGTATAGCCGGTCGCCAGCCAGACTTTCACACCGCTCGGAATCGGGATCATCGTCGCTCCACGACATCGAGTATGCGGCCCAGAGCTTCGGTATCGACATCGCTGTCCACACGAATGCACCGGCCGCGGCCAAGCTCGATCGTCACGATGCTTAACTTCTTGCGCGGTCGAGGTGCCGGTGTCGCCTCCAACGGTTCAGGCGCTGGCAACGCCGCCACGACCTCAATCGGAATGAATGGAGGCACGGACGGCGCTGATATCTGGCAGAGCTCTTTGCGCCACCGGAATAACTGACTGACATGAATCCCGGCCGAGCGCGCCACATCCGAGACAACGCTTCCAGGCTCTAACGCCGCCGCTACCAACCGTTCTTTCTCTTCGCGAGACCAATGCCGGCGACGCTCGACCGACGTGATCACCTCAATATGCTGCTTCGTCATAGGACTACTCCCAGTGCTACCACCAGGACTTCCAATGTTCGGCTTCACATCACAAGACGGCCGTCACCGTGGGGATACGAGGCAACGGGGCGCTGCCCGCCTGAAGACGTCGGCGGTCCGTGGGGATATCAGGAATTCCGCGAGGCGCTAGCCGATCCCGCTCATGAACGGCACGCCGAGCTTACCGAATGGTGGGGCGCCAAAGACTTCGACCCAAACAATGCAGCCTTCGCTGATCTCAACAGAGCCGTGGAAAACCTGGCTGCGAAATGGGCGCGTAGATCACGCCGGAAAAACTGACCCCCGCTACGCCGAGCATTCCACTTTGAACCAACCTCATCAGTGTAGGCGATTTGACGTACCTCACGCGTGCTAATGCCGCGGGACTGCTCGGATGGTTACGCTCAAACGGCCCTGCATAACGATACATTTTCCGTAGCCGTTTTGGGCTACCCGTTCATTGGGCCTATTAATGCGGCACGCCCTGAAGCTTATCGCCCCCCGTATGAGCGTTCTCTGCTTCTCGAGGAAGACGCCAGTTCCACTCGTGCGTTACTGGGGGCCGCGAGGCGGTCCAGTAAAGCCTGCCGGTCGGCGACGAGGGTGTCTAGGTGCAGCGGCTGGCTCACGGGCCGTTCTCCTTCAGCCAATCGCGCGGCCAGCGCCCTGGTGGCGTCCAGGACAAATACCCCGCAGTCGTAGCCGTTGTCCTGCTGGGCCATCCGCACTCGATCCAAGCGGGCGCCCAAACGTGCTGCCAGCCCTTGTGCGATGGCGCTGTTCAGGGTGCCGCAGGAGTCGTAATGATAGGCGACCGGCTGGCGCTCGCATAGATCGACAAACAGCAGCGACCAGTGGGTGCCCCCCGAGCCAGTCCCGGCATTGTTGACCGGAAGGAACACGAAGCTGGGCCTGCCGTCATCGATGATGTCGTGGAAAGTGGTGGCCGCCTCGGCCGGGTTCTCAGTCATCTGCAAGAAGTGGGCCACCGCCGGTGCCACCAACCAGGTCCGGGCGGCGATGTCGGGACTGGCCCAGTGCAGCGCCTTGCCAAGCAGTGCGAAATCCGCCGCGATATGCTCGTCTTCGAGCCAGAGAGGGATTGGCGCGCTCCCGACTAGCAGGTTGTCACCAATATGTTCAGCATCAAAAACCGTATGGGTGACTGATTGGTACCCCGGCTGGTGCGCGCAGGAAGTGCCATGACCTGATCTGACCTGATCTTCAAGCCTGATCTGTCGGTTCCCCGTTCCAAAAGCAGCTCTCCTGGTGTCGATGGGCGACAACTCACTGACATCCGCCCGATCGGAGTCGGTTAAATCGGGAAAGTCCTTAAGGCTTGCTTGCGATGACCTCTGCGCCTCCGCTGAGGTTACCGTGTTCATGCCGCCAAGCGCTGCATCGTTGGCCAATCCCGCGCCTGAAGTGGAGTCCTTTTTCTCAAACGCCTCATTCAATCTGGTCCCATGCAAATTGGGTGCAGCATTGGAGCGAAATCTGGACAGCGCATCCGCTGTTGCATCGATTCCTGCCAGCTCGTCCTCGGTAAATTCGGTGAAGTCGTAGAAGGTTGGCTCTGAGGGACTCAGCGCCGACGCCGAATGCTCACCCTGCATGCCGCCAAGCGCTGCATCGTTGGCCAATCCCGCGCCTGAAGTGGAGTCCTTTTTCTCAAACGCCTCATTCAATCTGGTCCCATGCAAATTGGGTGCAGCATTGGAGCGAAATCTGGACAGCGCATCCGCTGTTGCATCGATTCCTGCCAGCTCGTCCTCGGTAAATTCGGTGAAGTCGTAGAAGGTT